>JAZPZL010000226.1:0-14147 GCA_045544655.1 Eubacteriales bacterium | reverse complement strand
CTATGCGCATTTATGTGCAGCCAGTTTCTTTTAGGGCTATGCCCGAAAATGAAATACCACCCGCTATGCGGTTGGATTTTTATTGTGGAAGAAATTACATTCCCCGTTTTTATTGACTTGTATTCGAAGTTATGGTAAAATCACCTTGTTTTTTGAAATTTATTAAAGGAAAGGAGAAATTTGATTTGAAGAAAAGCCTTCTTCGCGCAGCGTCCCTCTTCTTTTTTATTTTGCTTGCGATCGTGATGCTTTCCGTTTCCGTCTTTGCGGAAAGTCCCGCCGTCGTTACGGGAGATAACGTAAACGTTCGAACGGGACCGGGAACCAATTACGGTAAAACCGGAATCAAGCTGAATACGGGACACAGCGTTACGGTTCTGGAATCTGCTCCCGATGCCCAGGGAGGATCCACGCCCTGGTATAAAATTTCTTTTGTGTATAACGGATCACCCTATACCGGCTATATGCGGAGTGATTACGTATACGTCACGCCCACACTTCCTCCCGATCTTCCGCCTATGGAGGAGGATGATCCCGATTTTGAAGCGCAGCTTGCGGCGTTCCCCGAGGATTACAGACCCGCTCTGCGTGAGCTTCACAGTCTCCATCCAAGCTGGAATTTTGAGGCCTTTTACACCGATCTGGATTGGGAAGCGGTGCAGGCTCTTGAGAACCGATCGGGATGGAGCTTGATTAACGACGGGGTCATCTCCCATTACTCCACCGCGCCCGGCTCCTACGATTGGGCAACGGATACATACGTGGTACGAGAAGGATCGAATTGGTATCAGGCGCATTCTGCTATGGTAGCCTTCTTTATGGATCCCCGCAATTTTCTCAATGAAACCGATATTTTTCAGTTTGAGCGTATGGCTTTTTCCTCCGCGCAGACCGAAGAATCCATTGAGCAGATGCTTCAAGGAACCTTTATGGCAGGTAAGACTCTTTTGAACAACCAAGGTCAGACCGTTTCTTATGCCCGCGCCTTTTTGGATGCGGCTACCTCGGCAAACGTCAGCGCATTCCACCTGATCGCCCGCTGTATTCAAGAGGTTGGCTGGGGTGGAAACGCCTGTGCGTGGGGAACCTATTCCGGCTACGAAGGGTATTATAATTTTTTTAATATCGGTGCCAACAACGGTGCTACCGACGGAATGATCTATGCTAAGAATAAAGGCTGGGATACCCCCTATAAAGCAATTCAGGCAGGGGGGGATTTCATTGGCAGCAAATATATTGCCCGCGGACAGAATACTCCTTATTATCAGAAGTATAATGTAGTAGACAAGAATAACGTTGCCTCTCACCAGTATATGACCAACGTTGCCGCCGCACGTAGTGAGGGGAGAATTCAAAAGAATAAATACGTGAAGCTCGGTTTGCTGGAAACGGGCTTTACCTTTTCCATTCCCGTGTACAACGGTATGCCTTCTTCTCCATGTGCTGCTCCGGCACCTGCAGGGAGTCCCAACAATCTTCTCAAAAGCTTGACTGTGGAGGGGTATTCCCTGACTCCTACCTTTGATCTGTACGATACCCTTAACAACGGTACGAGTACCTATACGCTGAGCATCGTCTCCGATCTTTCTACCATTCGTGTGAATGCCACTCCCGCAGGAAAAGCGGCAACGGCTACAGGCGATCTGGGTGAGATTTCTCTTTCCGTGGGAGAAAACCGACTTACGATCGCTTGCACTGCCGCAAACGGTGACGTGCGGTATTATACCCTGATCGTGCAGTACGAGCGTCCCACTCCTTTGCCTCCGACTCCCGAGCTTCCTCCCGAGGAGCGTGAGTACGGTGATCTGGACGGTGTGGGAGGAAAGGAATTGGGGGATGCCATTTATTTATTGTATCACTTGAATTTCCCTGAGAACTATCCCATTTATCAATCCGTGGATTACGACAAAAACGGAACGGTGGACCTGGACGATGCCATTTATATGCTGTATCATTTGAATTTCCCCGATAAATACCCACTGGAATAAAAAAATAGTGAAGCAATTTTGCTTCACTATTTTTTTACGCTTCAAACAGAGCTTTGATGGCGATGGCGGCTTCCTTCAGCTCGTTTTTCTTGAAAGGCGTATTGCCGTCTGCAAGCACTTTTTCAATGGCATCCCGAAGAGTCTCGGCACCGCCGATCATCGCGTCGATGAGAGCGGCGTGGGGAGAGGAGGGGAGCTTGGTCTCTTCTGCTTCCTCTTTTGCTTCGGGGGTTTCAATGATCAGGGTAAATTCTCCCTTTTCCGCATTGGGATTGGCTTCCAATTCCGATAAGACCTCTTCTGCCGTGCCGCGGTAAAACCGTTCGTGGGTCTTGGTCAGATCGTTGCATAGGCAGATCCTTGCCTCGGGAATCTTCTCAGCCAAAAATGCCATGGTTTTCAGAATGCGCTTGGGAGATTCATAGTAAATATACGTACGGGTCACACCGCTCTTCAGCCGCTCCAGTTCCTTCTTGCGGTCGGTATTATCCTTGGGGAAGAATCCGCAGAAGAGGAAGGAGGTCAGGTCAAAGCCGGATGCACTGATCCCGCTGACCGCGGCGCAGGCCCCTGGGTCGGGTACTACGGGAAAGCCTTCTTCGATGGCACGCTTGATCAATTCATTTCCCGGATCGGAGATACAGGGGGTACCTGCATCGGAAATGATCGCGATGCTTTTTCCGTCCCGCAGATCCTGGAGAAATCGCTCGGTCTTGCGGTGTTCGTTGAATTTCTGGTTGGAGATCACTTCCTTGCGAATTCCCAAAATATTCAGCAAAATATAGCTTCTGCGGGTATCCTCGGCGGCGATCAGATCTACCCCCTCCAGCACCTTGATGGCGCGTACGGAAATATCCACGATCCTGCCGATGGGAGTGGCAACCACGTAAAGGGTTCCCCCCGTTACGTATACTTCTTTTTCCTTCAGGATCTCAAGAGATTCCGCAAGCTCCTCCGGCAAGGCTTCCAAAGGCTTATCCGTCATGGTTTTCTCCTTTTCGCAAATGGTATAAGGTTTGGGTAAAGCCGTAGGCTTTTTCCATAGCGCCGATCTCGTCGGTGCTTTTTTTCACTGCATTTTTCTTTTTTCTCGCTCTCAGCATCAGGTTCTTGGGAGAATGGGCAAAATCCACGAATTCCAGGACGTCTACACGATACCCCTGGGCCTCCAGGATTTTGGTGCGAATCACATCCGTCAGGAGCGCGCTCATCCGTTCCTTGAAAATTCCGTGGGATAAGAAGGGATCCAGATCGCCGCCTCCTTTTTTGATCTGATTGTTGATCTCGTGCTGACAGCAGGGAACGGAGAAAATATAGGGTACTTCTTTCTCCAAGGCATAGTTGAGGGCGTAGTCCGTAGCCACGTCGCAGGCGTGGAGGGAGATCACGAAGTCGATCTTTTCGTTGGATAAAACGTCCCGCGTTACGTCAGCCACTACGAAGCGAAGCCCGTTGTAGCCGTATTTTTTTGCAAGTGTGTTGCAATGCTCCACCACGTCTCTCTTGAGATCGTAGCCGGTGATGTGTACCCGTTTCTTTTTCAGAATGGCAAAGTAATAGTAGATGAAAAAGGTCAGATAGCTTTTTCCGCATCCGAAATCCAGAACGGAGATCTCGTCCTTTTCAAAATCCGAAAAAGCGTGATCCACTACCTCGATAAAGCGGTTGATCTGGCGGAATTTGTCGTATTTTGCCGCCACGACCTTGCCCTCTTTGGTGAAAACTCCAAGATCGACCATAAAGGGAACGGAGTCCCCCTCGCGGATCAGGTAATTTTTTTCACGGTTGTGAGGAGTCGCTGCTGCCTTCGTTTGATTTTTCGTGTTTACATTGCGGGCGATTTTTCCTTTTTTGGAAATGCGGAAGGAGATCTCCTTTTCCTCGGTGAAAAGCCCGATCTGGCGATAGGAGAAAAGCTCCGTTTTTTCGCAAATATAACCGTCTAATTCCTCGGAAGATAGATTTTTATGAAAGGCCTTTTGCCCGATGAATTCTTCGGCAGAAAAGGTGGGAGCGTTCCCACCTTTTCCTTTTTTAACAATGACGATCCTGGATGGCGGGACCTCTCCCTTTTTGGCGGGAGCGCTGAGCACGATCTTGGAAAGAACGCTCTCCTGCAAGCGGATCTCGTCAACGATGGCTTGAAGCATCTTAGTTTTTCAGACTCTGCATGGGAGCAGGGAGTCTTCCTCCGCGATGAATAAAGACGTCGGGGGCTTTGGTATTAACTGCCATTACGGGACCTTCTCCCAAAAGTCCGCCGAAGGAAAGGGTATCGCCTACTTTTTTACCGATGGCGGGGATCAGGCGACAAGCAGTGGTCTTGGAGTTTACCATACCGATGGCGGCTTCGTCTGCAATGATGGCGGAAATCACCTCGGCAGAGGTATCACCGGGAATGTTGATCATATCCAGACCCACGGAGCAAACTGCGGTCATTGCCTCTAGCTTTTCCAGGATCAGAGTTCCGTCGGTAGCGGCGGCGATCATTCCTGCATCCTCCGTAACGGGGATAAATGCACCGGAAAGACCTCCGATGTGGCTGGATGCCATAACGCCACCCTTTTTCACCGCGTCGTTCAGCAGGGCAAGACAGGCGGTGGTGCCACAGCATCCGCAGGTCTCAAGTCCCATTTCCTCCAAAATGTAAGCAACGCTGTCACCGATGGCAGGGGTGGGAGCCAGGGAAAGATCCACGATGCCGAAGGGGAAGCCGAGACGGGAGGAGGCCTCCTTTGCTACGAGCTGTCCCATACGGGTGATCTTGAAGGCGGTCTTTTTAATAAGGTCAGCAACTTGGTCGATGGGAGCATCCTTGGGAAGCTTTGCCAGGGCGGCACGGACCACACCGGGACCGGATACGCCTACGTTGATGACGGTATCTGCTTCACCTACACCGTGAAAGGCACCTGCCATAAAGGGATTGTCCTCGGGCGCATTGCAGAATACGACCAGCTTGGCGGCGCCGATGCACTGGCGATCGGCAGTTCTTTCCGCGGCTTCGCGAACGACCTTGCCCATCATTTGCACTGCATCCATATTGATTCCCGCTTTGGTGGAGCCGATGTTTACGGAAGCGCAAACGTGCTCGGTGGTGGCAAGCGCCTCGGGAATACTTGCGATCAGCTCCTTATCGCCGGCGGCAAAGCCTTTTTGTACCAAAGCGCTGTAGCCGCCGATAAAATTCACGCCGCAGGTCCGGGAGCATCTCTCCAGCGTGTGGGCAAATTTTACGGGATTCTGCCCCTTGCAGGCGGCGGCAAGCATTGCGATGGGGGTAACGGCAATTCTCTTATTGATAATGGGAATTCCGTAGGTCTTTTCGATCTCCTCGCAGACGGGAACCAGTTTTTTGGCTCTCTCGCAGATCTTCTGATATACCTTTTCACAGGCTCTGTCAATATCGGGATCAATGCAATCGATCAGAGAAATACCCATGGTAACGGTACGGATATCCAGATTTTCATCCTGGATCATAGAAATTGTTTCCAGAATATCCTTGGTATTAAGCATGGTGCCTCCTTAAATCTTGTGCATGGAATTGAAGAGGTCCTCGTGCATTACGTGGATCTTCAGATTGTTTTCGTTTCCCAACTCCTCTGCTTTATCTACGAATGCGGAGAAGGGGATGGTGAGGTCGCCGGTCTCACAGAGCATGATCATACAGAACATATCCTGCATAACGGTCTGGGATACGTCGATGATGTTTGCGCCGTGTTCTGCACAAAGAACGGAGACCTTTGCAAGAATGCCTACGGTATCTTTTCCTACTACGGTAATAACTGCTTTCATAATTGCTCCTTTGTCTATATTATATAATTACGGTTATTTTATCATATATCCCCGAAAAAGAAAAGTGCTTTTTTATAAAAAACTGCAGGAAAGCACTTTTTCCTGCAGCTTTTGATCTTTTTTATGAGAGGGCGTATTTTTCGGTGTAACGCTCCAGATTCGTCCTGTATACTTCGCTGTCACTGCGGAATTTTCGCAGGGCGTCGTGAAGATCCATTTCGTCCCGATCCATTTCCATCAGGCATCCGGCTACGTTGGAGCAGTGGTCGGAGATTCGCTCCATATTGGTGAGAAGATCGGACCATACGAAGCCTGCTACGATGGTGCAATCCCCCGCCTGCAAACGCTTGATGTGGCGGGAGCGAAGCTCCTCCTTTAGTTCGTCAATGATCTCCTCCAAGGGCTCAATGGTATCTGCGGCGTGGGGATCGCTTTTTTCAAAGGCCTCCAGCGTCAGATGGGCGATCTCTTCCACGGCAGAGGAGATCACATTCAATTCTTTTTGCGCCTCTGAAGTAAAGACGATCTTCTTTTCCTTCATTTCTGCGGCGGTTTCCACCAGATTTACCGCGTGGTCGGAAATGCGCTCGAAATCTCCGATGAGCTTGAGCAGCTTTGCACCCTGTCGGGTTTCCTTTTCCGTCAGGGGCTTCATACTGAGCTTTACCAAATAGGAGCCGAGTATATCCTCGTAATGGTCGATGACCTCCTCCGATTCCCGTACGGTGTTTTCAAGCTCCGAGGTATAATTCTTTTGCGCATCCAGGGCAACGCCTAAGGCTTTGAAAGCGCCTCTTGCCATATCCATCGTCAATTCCTGACAGCGATTGAGGGCAACGGCGGGGGTAATGAGAAGCCTTTCGTCCAGTTCTACCGCCTCTTCCTTTTCTCCGTCGGGGATCAGGCGGATCGCCAGCTTCTCCAAAAGACCGGAGCATGGAAAGAGGATCACGGTGCAAAGAACGTTGAACAGAGAGTGACAGACTGCGATTCCGGCCAGGGTCGCGCCATTATCCAGAATAGCGGGCGCAAGGGTTACACGGACCAGGGAATAAACGGCCAGAAGGATTCCCGTTCCCAAAACGTTAAAGGACAGATGGACCAAAGCGGCGCGGCGGGCGTTTTTGGTAGCTCCCACTGCGGAGAGAAGTGCGGTGATGCAGGTGCCGATGTTCTGACCCATAATAATGGGAATGGCAGAGCCGTAGCTGACCTTGCCCGTTGCGGCAAGTGCCTGCAGAATACCGACGGAGGCAGAGCTGGACTGAATGATGGCAGTGAGGATGGCTCCCGCCAGAACACCCAAGAGGGGATTCTCAAACATCAGAAAAAGATTCGTAAAAGCGGGTACGGTCTTCAGTCCCTCTACGGCACCGCTCATGGTATCCATTCCGAACATCAGAGTTGCAAAGCCAAGCAGGATCATTGCCGTATCCTTTTTCTTCGTGCTTTTTCCGAACATAAAAAGGACGGTGCCTACAAGGGCGAGGATCGGTGTGAAGGAGGTGGGCTTCAGAAGCTGGACGAAGAGATTGTCTCCCGAAAGACCGGAGAGGGATAGGATCCACGCCGTCATCGTAGTACCGATGTTGGCACCCATAATGACGCCGATGGCTTGCCGCAGGGTCATCAGTCCCGAGTTGACGAAGCCTACCACCATGACCGTGGTGGCGGAGGAGCTTTGGATTACGGCGGTGACCACGATGCCCGTCAAAAAGCCGAGAAAGGAATTTCCCGTGATCCTTTCCAGTATCGTTTTCAAAGAGGAGCCGGCACGGCGTTCCAAAGCACTTCCCATGGTATTCATACCGAACAGGAAAAGGCTTAAGCCGCCGATCATTGTTAAAACGTCGAATATGGTCATTGTTTACCTCCTGTTTTTTCTTTTCTACTTCCATTATTTTCTTTTACTTCAAATCCATCATAACCGATTTTTCTTGATTTGACAAGGGATTTGGTGAATTTTGGGAAGAGGGTACAAGTCCGTTCTTGACAAGTGGGATACGATATGGTAAAATAGGTAAATTGTTAGGTCCCTAACAAAGAAATGAGGATGACAGTATTATGAAAACGAAACAGAATTCTCCTCCGGAAGTTTTTAGATTCGGTAGAGAGGTGCAATGCGTTGCCAACCGTTTTCGCCGCTTGGGGGATGAGAATCTCCAAAAGGAGGGGATCACCATCAGTCAACTGCGGGTGATCGCCTACATTTCGCACCGCGGTGATCTGCCCGTATATCAAAAAGAGCTGGAGGAGCATTTGAGGATCCGCCGCTCCAGTGTGACGGGACTTTTGCAGAATATGGAAAAAAGCGAACTTTTGGTTCGCACCGGTGCCGAAAAGGATGCCCGAGTCAAGCTCGTATCCCTTACGGAAAAGGGAAAGGCGCTGGACGAAAAACTCAAAAGCTATATTCACGGTCTGGAATCGGAATTGATGAAGGGCTTTACCGCGGAGGAAAAAGACGCTATGCGCGGATTTTTACTTCGTATGCTTGAAAATTTAGATTCGGTTGAAAGGAGTCGTATATGATCAAAAAGCTTGCTGCTTACGTAAAGCAGTACAAGATATTTGCCATCCTCACTCCCATCGTGATGATCGGTGAGGTTTTGATGGAGGTCTTGATCCCCTTCGTTATGGCGGATATTATTGACAACGGAATCCGTACGGGAGATCTTTCCTACGTGATTCAAAAGGGACTTTTGATGGCGGGAATGAGCATCGTTTCTCTTGCCTTCGGTGCCTTGGGAGGAGCCCTCGGCTCCAAAGCCGCTATGGGCTTTGCCAAAAATCTGCGCTCGGCGCTTTTTGCCAAGGTGCAGGATTTTTCCTTTGGAAACGTGGACCATTTTTCCACGTCCAGTCTCGTTACCAGGCTTACCACGGACGTTAACCACGTGCAGATGTCCTTTCTGATGCTGATCCGCGGCGCGGTTCGCAGTCCTATGATGCTTATTGGCGCGGTCATTATGGCGATCCGCATCAATCCCCGTCTGGCTACCATCTTTCTCATCGCGATCCCGATTCTCGGTACCTGCTTTTACCTGATCTCCTCCACCGCCCATCCCCGTTTTAAGGTGATGCTGAAAAAGTACGATGCCCTCAACGCTTCCGTGCAGGAGAACCTGATTGCCATTCGCATCGTAAAGGCATTCGTCCGTGAGAGACACGAAATGGAAAAATTCGAGGTCAGCGCGGACGACGTCAGAAAAGCGCAGATGAGAGCGGAAAAGATCATCATTCTCAACTCTCCCGTTCAACAGCTGACCATGTACGCCTGCATCCTTGCCGTGCTTTGGCTTGGCGGCAGAATGATCATCGGCGGTAGCTTTGAGCTGGGTCAGCTGGCAAGCTTTCTGACTTATATCAGCCAGACCTTGACCAGCCTTATGATGCTTTCCATGCTTTTTATTATGATGATCATTTCCATTGCGGCTATGCGGCGCATCTGCGAGGTTCTGGACGAGGTCCCCGATATTTCCGATGCGCAGGCAGTTGCTGATGCTGTTCCGGAAGACGGATCCATTGAGTTTCGCGGTGTGAATTTTTCCTATCATAAGGATCCGGAGAATCTGAATCTGACCGACATCAATCTTTCCATCAAGAGTGGAGAGACCATCGGTATCATCGGCGGTACGGGCAGCGCCAAGACTAGTCTCGTGCAAATGATCCCCCGCCTTTACGATCCCCTTTCCGGTGAGGTGTGGGTAGGCGGACGAAACGTCAAGGAATACACCCTTGCCGCCCTTCGTAACAGTACCGCAATGGTACTGCAGAAAAACGTACTGTTCTCCGGTACCATTCGGGATAATCTTTTGTGGGGCAATGAAAACGCCACGCAGGAGGAATTGGAGGCGGCTTGCCGCAACGCGGATGCTTACGGCTTTATCACTTCCTTCCCCGACGGTTTTGATACGGAGCTGGGGCAGGGCGGTGTCAACGTTTCCGGCGGACAGAAGCAAAGACTTTGTATCGCCAGAGCCCTTTTGAAAAAGCCGAAGATCGTCATTCTGGACGACTCTACCAGCGCGGTGGATACCGCGACCGATGCCCGCATTCGTGCCGCCTTCCGCAGAGAGCTGAAGGGAACCACAACCCTCATCATCGCACAGCGTATTTCCTCCGTTCAGGATGCGGATCGCATCGTGGTGATGGACGACGGTAAGATCTCCGACGTGGGAACCCACGAGGAGCTTTTACAGAGAAATGAAATTTATCAGGAGGTTTACACCTCCCAGCAGAAAGGAGAGAAGGACTAATGCCGCCACCCAAGAGACCCCCCGAAAAGCCGAAGAACGTCTTCAAGACCTTAAAGCGCATTTTTTCTTACCTCTCCGGCAATAAGCTTTTGCTCGTATTCTTCTTTATCGGCGTCGTTGTCAGCGCTTTGGCGCAGGTATACGGTGCCGCCCTTCTCAAGCCCATCATCGACGATGGGATCAGACCTTTGGTAGACGATCCTGAAAACGGACAGCTGATGCAAAATTTCGTTTGGATGCTGATCCGTATGGCGTTGGTGTACGCCGCAGGCGCACTTTCTGCTTGGGGCTACGCCAGAATTATGCTGGGAATCTCCACTTCCGCCCTTCTGAAGATCCGCAAGGATCTGTTTGAGGCGATGGAGGCACTTCCCATTCGTTATTTCGATACCCACACCCACGGGGAATTGATGAGCCTTTATACCAACGACGTGGATACGCTGAGAGAAATGCTTTCCAATTCCGTAGCAAACATCGTTTCAGGCTTACTGACCGTGGTGGGTTATTTCGCGGTGATGCTCTTCACCTCCTGGCAGTTGACCCTCGTGGTAATGGTCAGCCTTGCGATAATGATGTACCTGACCAAGGTGATCGGCGGAAAAAGCGCCCGCTTCTTCATCCGTCAGCAGGCATCCGTGGGTAAGGTGAACGGTTACATTGAGGAAATGATCGAGGGACAGAAGGTGGTCAAGGTCTTCTGCCACGAAGGAAAAGCAAAGGAAGGCTTTGAAAAGCTGAACGAGGATCTTTGCCGCTCCGCAACCTCCGCCAATACCTTTGCCAATATTCTGATGCCTATTATGAATAACCTGAACCACATCAATTACGCGGTGGTGGCAACGGTGGGCGCAGGGATCGCCATTGCAAATCCCTCTGATCTTTCCACGGGTATGCTCATTGCATTCCTCACTTATACCAATAGCTTCTCCCGTCCCTTTAATATGCTGTCCCAGCAGATCAATTCCATCCTTACCGCTCTTGCAGGTGCAGAAAGGATCTTTACCGTGATCGACACGCCTCCCGAGGAGGACGAGGGATACGTTACTTTGGTATATGCCAAGCGGGATGAAAAGGGAGAGCTTACGGAATCCGAAACCAGAACGGGTCTTTGGGCTTGGCGCCATCCTCATAAGGCGGACGGCAGCGTTACCTATACCGAGGTTCGCGGCGACGTACAGCTGGACGGCGTGACCTTCGGCTACGTACCCGAGAAGACGGTACTGAAAAACGTTTCTCTCTATGCCAAGCCGGGTCAGAAGATCGCCTTCGTCGGTTCTACCGGTGCAGGAAAAACCACGATCACGAATCTCATCAACCGTTTTTACGACGTACCGGACGGCAAGATCCGCTACGACGGCATCAATATCAATAAGATCCGCAAGAGCGACCTTCGCCGCAGTCTTGCCATGGTTTTGCAGGATCCCCATCTGTTCTCGGGAACGGTTCTGGATAACATCCGCTACGGAAAACTGGATGCCACGGACGAGGAGTGCATCGAGGCGGCAAAGCTTGCCCACGCCGATACCTTTATCCGTCACCTGCCCGACGGGTACAATACTTACATTAACGGAGACGGATCCAATCTTTCTCAGGGGCAGGTACAGCTTCTGAATATTGCCCGCGCCGCCGTAGCCGATCCTCCCGTTTTGATTTTGGACGAGGCGACCTCCTCCATTGATACCCGAACCGAGGCTCTCATCGAAAAGGGAATGGATAAGCTGATGGAGGGCAGAACGGTATTCGTCATTGCCCACCGCCTTTCCACCGTCCGCAATTCCAATGCCATTATGGTTTTGGAAAACGGCGAGATCATCGAGCGCGGTGACCACGACGATCTCATTGCCCAAAAGGGCAAATACTATCAGCTTTACACCGGTGCCTTTGAGCTCAGCTAAATAAAAAGTGATGGAAGATCTTCTTCCATCATTTTTTTGCCTGAATCCCTTGCAAGAAGGGGAAGAGTGGGTTATAATGAAAGGTAACGAAAGGAAAGGAGGAATCTTATGGATCAAAAAGGCGCACACGACTGCGAAAGCTGTCTGTACTATGATTACGATGAAGAATGGGAAACGGAGATCTGCACCCTGGATCTGGACGAGGATGAAATGGAACGCCTTGCCTCTTCCCGCTATTCCTCCTGTCCTTATTACCGCTTCTACGATGAATATAAGCTGGTGCAGAAGCAGAACTAGAAAGAGAGATTTGATATGAGAATTGTAGTTAAGGTAGGTACTTCCACCCTTGCGCATTCCACGGGCAGACTGAACATCCGCCGCGTAGAGGAAATGTGCAAGGTCCTCAGCGATCTGAAAAATTCCGGTCACGAGGTGATCCTCGTTTCCTCCGGTGCCATCGGTATGGGCGTGGGGAAGCTGAATCTGAAGAACCGACCGGAGGATATTCCCACCAAGCAGGCTGCCGCCGCCGTGGGTCAGTGCGAATTGATGTATACCTACGATAAGCTTTTCTCCGAATACAACCACACCGTTGCCCAGATCCTTCTGACCGGCTACGACGTGCGGAACGAGGAGAGCCACAATCACTTCCGCAATACCATGGCGCGTCTTTTGGAATTGGACGTGCTTCCCATTATCAATGAAAACGATACCGTTGCCACGGAGGAGCTGGGAATCGGGGATAACGATACCCTCGCCGCCATCGTTGCGGAATCCGTGAAGGCGGATCTTTTGGTGCTTCTGTCCGATATTGACGGTCTTTATACTGCCGATCCCCGCAAGGATCCCGATGCAAAGCTGATCGGTGAGGTTCGGGAGATCGACGATAAGATCCTGGCTTTGGGCGGCTCCAAGGGGTCGTCTTTGGGGACGGGTGGTATGGCGACCAAGCTTTCCGCCGCAAAGATCGCCGTGGGCGCAGGCTGTGATATGATGATCGCCAACGGTGCCGATCCTCGCATTCTTTACGCCATTGCAGAGGGAGAAAGGGTTGGTACCCGTTTTATTGCAGGAGGTAAAGCATGAAACTGACTTCTGATATTTTGAAGGAAGCCAAAAAGGCATCCCTTCTGATCAATCGCCTTTCCACCGAAAAGAAAAATCAGGCTCTGGAGGAAATGGCAAAGGCACTTCTTCTTGCCACCGATGAGATCCTTGCGGAAAATGAAAAGGATCTGGAAGCGGCAAAGGGAACTATCAGCGACGTGATGCTGGACCGCCTCCGCCTGACTCCCGAAAGGATCGAGGGAATGGCTTCGGGCATTCGCGCTCTGATCGCCCTGCCCGATCCCGTAGGACGCGTTCTGGATGAGGTGAAGAGGGAGAACGGTCTTGTGATCCGCAAGATCTCCTGTCCCTTGGGCGTGGTGGGGATCATTTACGAATCCCGTCCCAACGTAACCAGCGACGCCGCAAGTCTTGCCTTGAAAAGCGGAAATGCCTGCGTGCTTCGCGGCGGCAAGGAGGCCTTCCGTTCTTCTTTCGCCATCGTAAAGGCAATGCGTGAGGGTCTTGCAAAGCTGGGACTGCCCGTTGAGGCAATTTCTCTCATTGAAGATACCACCCGCGCAAGCTCTATGGAAATGATGAAGGCGGAAGGATATCTGGATATGCTGATCCCCCGCGGCGGTGCAGGACTGATCCGCGCTTGCGTGGAGAATGCCACCGTGCCCTGTATTCAGACGGGTACGGGAATCTGCCACGTATACGTAGATAGGGGTGCGGATCTTGAAAAAGCTTTGAATATTATTGAAAATGCAAAAACCAGCCGTCCCTCGGTATGCAATGCCGCTGAGGTGCTTTTGGTTGCCGAGGAGATTGCGGAACAGTTTTTGCCTCTTGCAGAAAAAAGACTGGTCACTGATCGCAAGGAGCATCCCGTTGAGCTTCGTCTTTGTCCGAAGGCGGCAAAGATCGTTTCGGGAACTCCTGCGGGAGAAAAGGATTTCGATACGGAATTTTTGGATTACGTTCTTGCCGTGCGCGTGGTGAAAAACGTGGAAGAGGCTTGTGACCATATCCGTATGCATTCCACCGGTCATTCCGAAGCCATCGTTACGGAGGATGAAGAAGCGGCGGATTACTTTACCGCGGTGGTAGACAGCACCTCCGTATACGTAAACGCTTCTACCCGCTTTACCGATGGCGGTGAA
>JAZPZL010000225.1:0-8520 GCA_045544655.1 Eubacteriales bacterium | reverse complement strand
GCCTTGGTTTTCATTGCCCGTCCCCGCACCAAGGTCCTTTATGCAAAAGAAGGCTTTGCCATCACCTCTCTCGCGTGGCTGTTTTTATCTATGATCGGAGCGCTCCCCTTCTTTCTGTCGGGGCAGATTCCCAATTACGTTGACGCTTTCTTTGAAACCGCCAGCGGCTTTACCACCACGGGTGCTTCGATTCTGGAAGACGTGACGAGGCTGGATGAGGGTCTTCTTTTCTGGCGAAGCTTCACCCATTGGGTAGGAGGAATGGGCGTTCTTGTCTTTTTGATGGTATTTCTCGGCGGTCTTTCCGACCGTTCCATCCATATTATCCGCGCAGAGACCCCCGGTCCTATGGTAGGAAAGCTCCTTCCCAGAGCCAAGGATTCCTCCAAGATCCTTTACCTCATCTATTTGGTTATGACCGTAGCTTTGGTCCTTGCCCTGATGCTCAGCGGTATGCCTCTGTTTGACAGTTTGATCCATACCTTCGGCACCACAGGCACGGGCGGCTTTAGCATTTACACGGACAGCGCGGCATCCATGACGAATGCACAGCAATGGATCATCGCCGTGGGAATGCTCCTTTTCGGCATCAATTTCAATCTTTATTACCTGATTCTGATCCGCCGTTTCAGATCCGCGATCCGCTCCACGGAGTTGTGGGTCTACATCGGCATCGTTTTCACCGCAACGGCAATTTGCTGTTTCAACCTTGCAGGAGCCTTTGAGAATCTTTCCGACCTCATCCGTCACAGTTTCTTCCAGGTTTCCTCCATCATCACCACCACGGGCTTTTCCTCTGTGGACTTCAATCTCTGGCCCAATCTGTCCAAGACCGTCCTTTTGATCCTGATGTTTTTCGGTGCCTGCGCAGGCTCTACCGCAGGCGGCTTCAAGATCTCCCGCGTGATCCTTCTTTTCAAAAACTGCGCGGCGGAATTCCGTCATCTGCTTCATCCCAGAAGCGTTGGAGTCGTTCGGTTCGAGGGAAAGACCGTGGACGGAGAAACGCGAAAAGGCGTCAGCAGTTATCTTGCCATTTACACGGTCGTATTCTTCACAACGTTTCTTTTGATCAGCCTTGACGGCTTCAATATCGAAACCAATTTCAGCGCAGCAGCCGCTTGCTTCAACAACATCGGTCCCGGTCTGGGAATGGTAGGTCCCATGTCAAACTATGCCGGCTACTCCGATTTTTCTACTCTGGTACTATCCTTCGCTATGATAATGGGAAGACTGGAAATATGGCCTATTATTATGGCTTTTGCTCCCTCCACCTGGAAAGGCTGGCGCGCGTAAAGAAAGGAATTTTATGGATTATCAAAGTATTAAAAACGATCCCGAGATCCGCTGTTATATCAAGGAAGCGGATAAATCCCTCATCTCTCTGGGTTATACGGAGCATAGCTTTCAGCACGTGACGCTGGTTGCGGAAACGGCGGGAAGCATTCTGGAGCAGCTGGGCTTTGACCCGCGCCAGGCAGAGCTTGCCAGGATCGCAGGCTTCCTCCACGACATCGGCAATCTGGTCAACCGTGTGGAGCATAGCCAAAGCAGTGCCATCATGGCAATGACGCTTTTGCAGCAACGAGGCTTTACCCCCGAGGAGATCGCCCCCATCATTTCCGCCATCGGAAATCACGACGAAGGCACAGGTACTCCCGTCAATGAAATTGCCGCCGCGCTGATCCTTGCCGACAAAGCCGACGTGCGCCGCACCCGCGTGAGAAATCGGGATATTACCTCCTTCGATATTCACGACAGAGTCAACTTCTCCGTAACGAAATCCGAGCTGGATATTTGTCCGGAAGAGCAGATCGCCTGCCTGAATCTCTCCATTGATACCGAAGTAGGCTCCGTTATGGAGTATTTTGAGATCTTTATGCAACGTATGCTCCTTTGCCGCAAGGCCGCCCGCAAGCTGGGGCTGACCTTTAAGCTCCTCATCAACGATCAGATCCTGCTTTAAAAAGAATAAAAAAAGAGACCGTTTCAAATGAAACGGGTTCTTTTTTACGATACGACAGCCGGCGGCTGTCCGTAGATCTGCTCGTAAAGGGGGAAGCAATTTTTTTCCAGATCGGGAATCAAATTGTAGCGAATAGATTGGTAAGTTCCTTCCAAAGGGATCTTGGTACTCTCAATGGAATATCCAAGCATTGCAGGAAGCTTTCCGATCATATCCTTCATCTTTTCCTTGGGCATATTGGTGGTAACCAGGGGAAGAAATACGTCAAGCAAATTGTTGATCTGAGAAAGGGACAAATTGCTCGCTTTGCTGACGATGGCAGAGATCACGGTACGCTGTCTCTGAGTTCTCTGAAAATCAGATCCGATGCTTCTGTTTCTTGCATGGGCAAGAGCCTGTACGCCGTTCAGATGGTGAGTTCCCGCAACCGCCTGCAAGGGCGCGGGGGTATATCCGGTCAAATGGCTCTCCTTGGCATTGGCAACCTCATAGCGATTGATATGCTGAACCTCTGCTGCAGTCAGATAAAGGTCTACGCCGCCAATGGCGTTGACGACCTGAACGAAGGCAGAAAAATCCACCTTTACGTAATGCTTCACGTCAATATTAAAGGTTTCCTTGAGTACCGCCATGGTCAAAGCAGGACCGCCGTATGCATGCGCGTGATTCAATTTATCGTATCCGCCGTTAATGGGGTTTTTCGGCTCCGTCGGATAATGAGCGTACAAATCTCTGAGAAAGGAGCAAAGCACGATCTTGCCCGTTTCCTGATTGATGCTCACCAGCATCATAACGTCGCTTCTGCCTGCGCCCCCTTTTTGTCGGGAATCCGTAGCGAGAAGCAGAATATTGGTCACCTTTTTCGTATCGCAGATCAAGGGAAGGGTGCCGGTTCCAAAGGTTCCGTGAAGGTCGATCTCCTCCTCAACGGGAGCCTCCTCCGTTACGGTCTCTTCTTCGGTCTCCGTCGGCTCCGGAAGCTCCTCCTCCAAGCGCTGGGTTACGAAGCTGATCTCCTCTTCCTCGGTGACGATATTGATCTTATTCAAATAGTAATTCAAAACGCCGTGGTAGATTCCAAAGCCCAAAAGAGCGAGTACGGAAATCACGCAAAGCACGATCCCGATGATCCTCAAAACGCGATCTTTTTTGCTTTTCTCCACAGAGCTTTTGCTCAAAGTCTCTTCATTCTTCATAATCTCACCAGCTTTTATAGAACGGATTCAAGAGCATCCGTCCGCTTTTTTCTTCTCTGTATCTCGGATCAATTCTGTTTGTTTTCATCCGATTCTTCCTGAGAAGTCCCGGTTGTGGTCGTAGATACGGAAGAGGAAGCTTGAGGCGGTGTCTCCGCCTTTTTCGTGGTCGTTGTGAAAACCGATGCCTTCGTTGTGGTCGATACAGTACCATTCGCAGCCGTGGTCGTAGTCGGCGTGGAGGAAAGCTCGGGAACCTCAGGCAATACGGGCTCCGGTGTCTGTGTCGTAGTCGTTGTAAGGGACGAGGTGGTTGTGGTGGTCTTCTTGACGGGATCTTTTCCTACAGCAGAATTCTGCTTGGTCGTCAAGGGCTTGCTTCCGCTGGGAGCACCGGGTGCCTTTTCTCCGTAGATCAATTCGTACAGAGCAAAGCAGTTTTTCTGAAGATCGGGGATCAGATTATAATTCTTTTCCGTAAACATTCCGTCACCGGGAACGCGGGTGCTTTGAATATCATAGGTCAGATAGGAAGGAATATCTCCGATCATATCCTTCATCACGTCCTTGGGAATATTGGTGGTAATCAAAGGAAGGACGGTGGTCAAAAGGTTGTCCAGCTGCGTCAAGGAAAGGGTCGTTGCCTTTTTCGCCATTGCCTGAATCAAATCGCGCTGACGCTGGGTTCTGGCATAGTCGGCACCCACTCTGCGATTTCTGGCGTGGGAAAGCGCCTGTACGCCGCTGAGATGATACGTCCCCGCGCCTTTATTCTTCAGCATATCGCGGTAGGTAACCTTCAACGACTGGTTTGCAGCCTCTTGCATCGTCTCGGAAAGAATACTGTTGATGGCGTTCACCTCGGCAGAAGAAAGATGCATATCCAGACCGCCCATGGCATCCACGATATCGCGGAAGGCAGAAAAGTTGATCTTGGCATATTGAGAGACCTCAATATTGAAGTTTTCCTTCAGCACCGCCATGGTAAGCTCCGGTCCGCCGTAGCTGTGGGCGTGATTCAGCTTAGCATACTTTCCCGCAATGGGATTCTCGGGCTTGGAAGGGTATTTTGCCAAAATATCTCTCATAAAGGAGCAAAGAACGATCTTTCTCGTTTTCGTATTGACGGAAAGGAGGATCATACTGTCGCTCAATCCCGCTTCCTTTCCACGGCTGTCCACTGCCAGAAGAAGATAATTCTTCACGTGCTTGGTATTGCAGATCAAGGGCAGATTGTCCGCATTCAGCTCCCCGTTGTGATCAGGTTCCTCCACGACTGCGGCACTTCCGTCATCTGAGGTGATCACCTCAGTCTCAAACACCAGATCCGTCTCCTTGGTAACCACGTTGATCTCTTCCAGGTAGCGATCCACCATCACGTTGTAGATAATGATTCCGGCGATCACCAGGGCAACGATCAGAGAAAGCACGCTTACTCCAATGATGATCCACATTTTCTTCTTTGATTTCCAGCGCTTATTCTTCGTCGTTCTTTTTGCCGGCGCAGCATCTTTTTTATTCTTGAAAAATTTTGCCATACGAACCCTCGTCCATTTACTATTTTTATAGAAAAAGCAATTTTAATATACACGATTTTAGGGAAAGAATTCCTTCTTCCCCTTTTCTTTTCATTTTAATACATTTTTCAATGAAATACAAGGCTTTCCCCAAAAATTCACAATTCATCACCCTTTTTGCCATAAATGCAAAAAAATCCCCGAAGCTTTCAAAGCTTCGGGGTTTGGCTCTCAGTTCAAAGGATAACGCTCGGGGAAATTGAGATGATAGAGAAGATAGAAAACGTCCTCCAGATCTACTTCGCCGGACTTGTCGTAGTCAACGTCCTGCGTAACAGGATACTTTCCGGAAAAGTTTACGTGATACAGAAGGTAAATCGCGTCGTTTACGGTGATCTCCTCGTCCTTGTCCAGGTCACCGTAAACAAAATCATCGCCGACTGCACGGGCTTTGCCGCAAGCGTTACATTCCGCGTCTTTATGATCGTCATAAACGTGAACGAAAGCAGGACCTGCGCTTTCCATACAAGCACCGAAATGGATCTGAGCGTTGATCAGATCGTCGTTGCCGTCTGCAATGTTGATCTGTGTGAAGGTAGCCTTATCACCCTCGAACCATACGTTTTCCAGCTTGGCACAAGCATCAAAGGCGTAAGTTTCAATCGTCTTGACCGTCTCGGGAATCACCACGTTCACCAGTTCACTTGCAGCGCTGAACGCCGCACCGGCAATGATATTTACCACGTAGGTCTTTTCACCGTCTTTTACTTCATTGGGAATGACAACAAAGGTTGCAGCAGCATCGGTAAAATCAATTACCTTTGCCGTAAGCTCTTCATCATCAAACATATAAACGATTCCCAAATCCTCTTCCGGATCGGAAGGAACGATGGGAAGAATAGGAGACTCGATCATATCATCCACAGCGAAGCCGAATAAATTCAGCGCACCGCCCATCAAGGGAGAAAAAGCAAACAAAGCCACCAAAACGATTGCCGTTATTCTTTTGAAAATTTTCATAATCTTCTCCTTATTTAAAGAAAGCATGACACTTTCCTTAGTATACAGACTTATTATACACGATGTTCTTCTGTAAGTCAAGGATTTTTTTCTCTTTGTTCACTTTATTTTAACCATTCAGGCCAGATCCAGATAGCGACAAGCGGCAACTGCGGCAGTAGCTCCGTCTGCAGTTGCGGTGGTCACCTGGCGAACGCCCTTTTTACGGCAGTCACCTGCTACGAAAATACCCGGCGTTTTGGTAAGGCAATCCTCAGCAGAATCAAAATATCCTACTTGATCCAGATCCGCAAGGGGAGCAAAGGCTTCGTTCTCGGGAACCAGACCGATGGCAACGAACATTCCGTCCACGTCAAGACGGGATTCCTCCCCCGTGGCAACCTTTTTCAAGGTAATGGAATGGAAGGCGTCTCCGTCTGCAATGGCGGAAACCACGGTGCCGGTGATGATCTCTACGTTTCTGCGGGAACGCAGGATCTCCTCCAGGCGCTTTTCACCGGTCAGGAAATCCAGATTCTGTACCACGTAAACCTTTTCGCTGGTTTCGGACAGGAGGATCGCCTCCTGCAAAGCGGAATTTCCACCGCCGATCAAAGCAACGGTCTTATTCTGATAAAACGCGCCGTCACACACCGCGCAGAAGGAGATTCCCTCTCCGATGAATTTTTCTTCGTTTTCCAGTCCCAGATGACGGTGACGGGCTCCGGTTGCCAGAATCACGGCACCTGCCTCGTATTCACTTCCCTCTTCGGTAATGACCAGCTTTTTGCCGTTCTGTTCCCGGATCTCAACCACGTTTTCCACCTCTACGTCCGCGCCTTGTGCAAGCACCTGCTCTACGAAGGCATCGGCAAGCTCGCTGCCGGAGCAGGAGGAGAAGCCGGGATAGTTTTCCACCTTGGGAGAAAAGGTGATCTGTCCTCCGAACGCTCCCTTATCCAAAAGAAGCACGGATTTATTGGCACGGCGAGCGTAAATGGCGGCGGTCAAGCCTGCGGGACCTGCGCCGACGATCACGATATCATACATATTCTTTACCTCTCGTTTCAATTCGTTTTTTCTCTAAATAAGCAAAAGGAACAGTCGTAAACTTTCTGTCCCTTTTGCTTTCTTGCTAAATCAATTATTGAGCGGACTGGATAAACTTCTTTACACCGGGAACGGAAACGTATTTCTCCGTCTTACCGTCCTTGACGGTTACCAGCGTGGGAGCCTGCTTGATGCCGAGTCCCTCGGTGAGCGCTACGTTTTCCTGAGCCATTACCTTGGTGAAAGCAACGTTTGCCTTATCCAGAAGCTGGGTTGCGATCTTACAGTTGGGGCAGGTAGCGGAAGCGAAGAGATATACGCCGTCTGCAAGGAAGGCGCCGCCGTCTTCCTGAGCGTGATCCGCCTCGGACAAGGGTCCCTTGTGGGTCAGCTTGGAATTGGCAATGTCGTAGGTCTTTCTTTCCTTGTACTCCTGGCTCTTACCGTCGTTCCAGTTCTTAACGGGACGGTAGTAACCGGTGATACGGCTGTAAACCTCGGTCTCCTTGCCGCACTTGGGGCAGCTGAACTGCTCTCCTGCAATGTAGCCGTGCTCCTTACATACGGAGTAGGTGGGAGACAGGGTATAGTAGGGCAGACGGTAGTTCTCGGAGATCTTGCGGATGATGGATGCAGCAGCCTTCCAGTCGGGAAGCTTCTCACCGATGAAGGCGTGGAATACCGTACCGGAGGTGTAGCGGGTCTGCAATTCATCCTGAATATCCAGAGCCGTAAAGATATCGTCGGTATAGCCTACGGGTAGGTGAGAGGAATTGGTGTAGTAAGGAGTTTCACCCTCGGAAGCGCAGATGATATCGGGATAAAGCTTTCTGTCGTGCTTTGCCAGACGGAATGCGGTGGATTCCGCGGGAGTAGCTTCCAGGTTGTAAAGGTCGCCGTACTTCTCCTGATAATCGGAGAGACGCTCACGCATATGATCCAGCACTTCCTGAGTAAACTTCTGAGTTTCCTTGTGAGTCATATCCTTGCCGATCCACTTAGCGTTCAGACCGGCTTCGTTCATACCGACCAGACCGATGGTGGAGAAGTGGTTGTTGAAGGTGCCCAGATAACGCTTGGTATAGGGATACAGACCCTCGTCCAGAAGCTTGGTAATGATGGTACGCTTGATCTTCAGGCTTCGAGCGGCAATATCCATCATATGATCCAGTCTCTTGTAGAACTCTTCCTCATTGGCGGAGAGATATGCAATACGGGGCATATTGATGGTAACGACGCCTACGGAACCGGTGCTTTCGCCGGAGCCGAAGTAACCGCCGGACTTCTTTCTCAATTCTCTCAGGTCAAGACGGAGACGGCAGCACATGGAACGAACGTCGGAGGGCTCCATATCGCTGTTTACGTAGTTGGAGAAGTAGGGAGTGCCGTACTTGGAGGTCATCTCGAAAAGAAGCTTGTTGTTCTCAGTCTCGGACCAGTCGAAATCACGGGTGATGGAGTAGGTGGGAATGGGATACTGGAAGCCGCGTCCGTTGGCGTCGCCCTCGATCATGGTCTCGATGAAGGCGCGGTTGATCATATCCATTTCCGCCTTACAGTCGCCGTACTTGAAGTCTACCCGCTTACCGCCGATGATACAGTACTCATCCTCAAGGTCGTGGGGGCAGGTCCAGTCCAGGGTAATGTTGGAGAAGGGAGCCTGAGTACCCCAACGGCTGGGAGTATTTACACCGTAAATGAAGGACTCGATGCACTTCTTGACCGCATCGTAGCTCAGATTATCAACCTTTACGAAGGGGGCAAGATAGGTATCGAAGGAGGAGAAGGCCTG
>JAZPZL010000224.1:0-2027 GCA_045544655.1 Eubacteriales bacterium | reverse complement strand
CTGTCTTTTAATCAAGCACAACGGATTTCTTCTTGCCCTTCTTGTTTTTGGGATATTCTCTGATACGGATCACAAAGTCAAGGTTGAGCGCTTCGATCTTGCCGTCCTTTTCCACAAGGATCGCTCCATCGGTTACTTCTTTTATGACGCCTTCGAACTGATGATTTCCGTCAAAAGAGGAGATCAAGCACTCTTTATCCATAAATCTCTTTGCAAGCTCTTTCATTTCGGCATTGCCCTCCGTTTTTCTTTTTTGCAGTATTTTCTTGGCGATCACCGTCTTTTGATTGCGAAACATCAAAAAGATGATGATCCACAGCATAATGATCGGTATATACGTTGCAGGATTCAAGCGATCACCCCTTCGGTCTTACTCGGCTTTGGATTCTTGAAAGCTCAAACGAATGTCACCGATACCGCCGCTGATATCAATGCGGTTGCGTCCGCCGCCTTGCCCCTTGAGATTGGAAACGCTGATGCCGTCAACAGTAATATTGCCAAGACCCTTTTCAATATCAAGCCGATAATCGTCCTTCTTGCCGATCACGGTGATATTGGTCTCTCCAACTCCCAAATTGAAGTCACTTTCACCCGTGAGAGCGGAGGTGAGATTCAACTGACCCACCCCCATATCCAGATCCAGGTTATGGAGCGCACCGCCCGATACGGTGATCTTTCCGGCACCGCCCTCAAGGTCGATCTCGGAGGTGGCAATGAGGGTATCAATTTTCACCTCACCGGCACCGAACTCAAAATCCATCGTAGAGGCAGACAGGCGGTCAACCGTCAGTCTTCCCGCACCGGTGATCATAGTTACCTTTTCAAATTCCGCATCTGCGGGAACGGTAAGGGTCAATACCGCGCCGTTATAGCTGCGGCTGAATTTTTTCGTTTCCTTGATGGTCAGAACGCCGTTTCGCTCCTCCACCGCAAGGTGCTTGAGATTGCTTTCCACCGAAAAGGCTTCTCCCTGCTGAATGGTAAAATCTGCGGCGTTGATCTTCACCGCAAGGCTCCGTATATCCGACGATACGGAATAAGTTTTCATCTCTTCGGTCGCGGCATCGCCGCCGAAAAATCCGCCAAATAAACCAAACATACTGAGAATTCCTCCGATAATGCTGACTGTGAGGCAGATGGCAAACGCCATCGCAATATATTTCACAATTCTTTGGAAATCTGTCATTTGATCTCAACGCCTCCAAACATACAAGTGCCGCTTACGTAGAGGGTAGGAGCATCCTTATGCGCGGCAGTTTTGTTTGATATTCCACCGAAAATGCAATTTGAGCTTACCTTAACGTTTACGTGATCGGGAACAAGAATATCGATCCCTCCGAAGATTGCGGATACCCGGATCCCGCAGTCTTTTTCGATAATGGCATTTTTCAAATTACAATCCACTCCGCCAAACACGGCAGTGAGCTCTGCTCCCTCGAACACTTCCCCATCATAATTCAGCTCACACCCGGAGAAGGTGGCGCATCCCACCTTGGGATTGCCGCCCTCCTGCTTGATCTTGGCGATGATCTCATTTCCTTTGTTACCGAAAAGTCCGTTCAGAACCATCTTCAGTCCCACGATCACGATCAAAGCGGGTACAAGAAGCTTCCAAAGGATGGAAAAGCTTAATATATCCCAACAGCACAGCAATAAAAACACGCCAAAGGCAAGACCGATGATATTGCCCAGCTTTTCCCGCTCGGTAAATAAGCCTACGGCACAAGGCACGATGATAAACAGCGTCCACCAGCCGTCGAAAAAGATGTCGATATGGGTAACGTTCAACGCATTCAGAGCAAATACCGCGCCTGCTACGATCAAAACGATTCCCCAAATGACACTACTGTTTTTTTTCATTGTATGTTCCTTCTTTCGTTTTTTGGGTTTGTCTTATTTTATCACGGAGAGCTTGAAAAATCAATTCCCTCTCCCAGGTTCTTTCTTGATAATAAAAAAGTGCGCCCCGCAAGGAGACGCACGAAAAATGCCAACTCCTTTTTGTTGCTACACAAATCTCAACGAAA
>JAZPZL010000223.1:0-2229 GCA_045544655.1 Eubacteriales bacterium | reverse complement strand
AAGCTCGCCGCCGCAAGAGAGAAGAATTACGGCAAGTTTTCCGTTGAGCTGGTAGGCGTTCGTCCCTGCCAGGGCGAGATCGACGAAAAGATCCACAAGGCTATGGTAGACCGCGTCAAACAGGTCTGCACCGAGGAGACCGGTATCCCCTGTGTCGGAAAATCCGGCTCCACCGACTGCAATATCCCCATGTCCATCGGCGTTCCCGCCGTTTGCGTAGGCTCCTATCAGGGCGGCGGCGCCCATACCCTGGAAGAGTGGCTGGAAATCGACTCCATTCCCGTGGGCCTTCGCATTACCGCCCGCCTGATCCTGGACTATTTTAATCTGTAAAGAGATTCAGGGGACTTTTGAAAAAGTCCCCCGAACCCCTCAAAACTTTCAAACAAAAAATCCCTTTTATAAAGTTTTCGGAGGTTTGGAACCCCTTTTTCAAAAGGGTTCCAAGAGGCCTTGACGAAGTCGCAGCCAAATTTACAAAGCAGTTCTGCTAAATAAAATCGAGCGAGACGAGGAAAACGAGGAAACCGTGAGGGCGTTACTACAGTAAATAACCGAACGGTTTACCGTAGTTTGACGAAGTCGCAGCCGATTTTATGACGCAGAAGCAGATTTCATTGAGGTCAAAGCCTTCACCAATTCCGCCACACACAGCTCCGCAGTACCGGAAACGTAGCGGCAGGAGTAGACCTCGTATTCCCCGTGGGGGAACATATCGTCGGTAGGCATATAACCGTTGGAGCCGCCGGTGTAGCCGCAGGAGAAGGTGGTCTGGTAAGGAACGGCGGCGCGGATCTCCATACCGCTTCCGTCGCACATTTCGTAGGAGCCGCCGGCAAAAGCAATATCCCCAAAGGAAATAGCATAAAGGGGAATATCCTGGGTCGCGGGAAGACCTGCGCGCTCGGACAGGTGCATCTCATCGTAGAGGGACTGCACACCGGTGGGATAATACTTTTGCTTTACAGGGGCAGCCGCATCAGCCGCATTGTGAGCAGCGCGGCGCTCCTCCACGTCCTTGCGAACGGTGCAGGTCACGGTCATGATCTTGGCACGAATGGCTCCACCCTGCACCTCGGTCTCATCCTTTAAGGCTTCCTTTACCACCTGAGCGGCGCCAATACCCACCTCGTCGGTGTTCTGGCACTTCTGTTCGCCGTCGATCTTGGAATGCATATTGATATTGCCCGACGCGCCGTTGAAATAAGCACAGTACACGTCCAGATCCTTTTCCACGGTAAAGCGGAGCTTATCCACCAGGTCTGCGGAAACAACACCCTTACCGCCAACCTTGTAGCTGGCATCGGAGGCTACGTGGCACTGCCAGTTCACCATTACAATGTCCTTCTTATCACCACGGTCAAAGCGAACGGTACGCAGCTCGGGATCCGCCTGAGATTCGTGGGCTACGGGCTGAAGATGCTGGCTGGCGTTGGCGGTATGGATTCCCATATAAGTACCGTCGGGCATCAGATAACGGCGAACGAAGGCAAGACCGGTGGTGTCACCCCTGCCGGTATAGATCTTCGTTTCGGCAAGATCTCGCATCGCCTCATCCGCGCAGGATACCACGCCCTCCAGACACGCCTTGATGTACTTGGTCACCGCAGGTCCCTCTCCCCACGGAGAGGTGTGAGAGTGGGTGGCGTTAAAGAAAGCGTTTTCGGCAGGAATACCAAATTTCTCCTGCAAAAGCTTCTTCCCCTGCTTTTCAAAGCTCTCATCAATGAATTTCCAGTCGAAGCTGTAAAGCAGTGCCACGTTCTCTCCGTCACAAACGGCAACGCAGGTCACGTAAAGATCGCTTTTTAAGGTGTAACCGTAGGTTTTTTCTCCGCCACCGTTGGTCATCACCGGGAATTCCTCGGGCGCAGGAGAAACACAGACTCTGGCAAAGCCTGCGGAAAAGCCCTTGGGAAATTCATAAGGACCGTAATGCTTTTTCAAAACGTCCTCTTTCTTTTCTTCCGTGGCGGTTTCGGTTCCCGTTTCCTTTTCCACGGTCTCATCCACGGCAAGTCCGGAGGAACAAGCGCAAAGGGACAACAGCATCACCAAAGCCAAAATCATACACAGTATTTTTTTCATTGTAAATCCTTTCTGTTCTTTCTTTGAAAAGAAAGAAAACTCATTGACACCGGGATTCTTTCATCGACTTCCGCAAAAATTTTTACCAATTATAATATTTTTTTGGTAATAAGTTTTTGCGCCGCTTTTTTCAAAAAGCGG
>JAZPZL010000222.1:0-7193 GCA_045544655.1 Eubacteriales bacterium | reverse complement strand
CCTGGGCCATGAAGATAAACAAATTATCCCTTGCGCCGTTTTTCCCGCTTACCAAAAGGTGAAAATAGGGGGAGTTTTGATAAGGGTGGATCTCGTCTGCGCCGCCCAGGTATTGATCCAGAAGGGGAGCGTCTGCCGCGGTATTTCCGTGGTTGCCGATGGCCTCGTAAACCTTATCGGCGGGAAAATCCGAAGCCGCCAGGATCTCCAGATGCTTTTCATACTGCTCTTCCAGATCGGGCGTTTCTCCGCGGTCACCGGTAGCGTCTCCTGCGATGACCACCAGCTCCATATTCTTTTCCGCATAGAAATCCATGGCGTATTCCAGCTTGGCGTAGGCACCGCGATCGTGCTGCTCGTAGTTCATGTGGGTATCGGAAAGGGTGCCGAAGGAAAATTGTGCTTCTCCGAAGTCGGGCGTTTGCTTGGCTTGCGGAATCGCGGCGGTGGCAATGGCATCCTTCAGATCGGGCGTTTCCTCCATAAAGTGAGAATCACTTTCAAAAACCGCAATTCCGGTTGCTCCGGGTGGGAGCATCCGCTTGTCGCTGACGGTGCCCGTCACGGGGTTTGCGCCGTCGATCTTGATGAAAAGCGCCTGATCGTAATCGGGTAAAACCCGGGTGGAATCCGTGTAATACACCAAGAAATAACCGCTTGCTCGGGTGCCGCTTCCCGGGGTGACGGTGATCTGACTTTCAGCAAAGCCCGCAAGAGAGGCTTCGTCTCCTGTAAATTTCAGCACTACGGAAGCCGAGGTCTCAGCCGCGTAGGTATTTGTAGAGGGATAAACGCCGAGCAAAAAGGCGGAGGACAGAATACAGGCAAGCAGGCGTTTCCAAATTCTCATAGATGAGGTCTCCTTTGAATTGATACCCCCATTATAGCATGGCAAAGGCTTTTTTCAAGAATTTTATCAAAAATAAATGCTGAAATATTTATCGTCGGAAAGTTTTTCACTTCCTGCAGAAGCATAGTCGCATACCTTTACGGAAAAACGGCGTTTTCCCTTGGTGAAGGTGAGTGTCCCGCAGTAGAAGCAGTCGGGACGGTAAATCTCTTCTGCCACAGCGGAAAAGCCTTCGTCGCTCAGGTGCTTTTTGCCAAAAATCTCCTCTTCGGTACAACCGATGAATTTCGTCTTGCAAAGGAGTAGGGGACCGCGCGTGACGGTACACCGCCTCTCCTCCAGCCAAAGCTCGTCGCTGACCGAGGAACAGGGGTGATTTCGCGTAAGGAAGCGGCGATACATACGGGTCTCGTCTTCTCTGTGATGGGTGATCTTTCCGTGAAAGGTGAAAATTTTCGGAGTCATATCAAATTCCAAAGCAAAGCGGTTCTCGCCTTTCTGTAAGGGTACGCTGTAATAGGAATCTTGCAGAAGGGTGGAGGTGTTTCCGCAGTGAAGCACCGTTTTTTTGCTCCAGACGGGATTGCGGAGTGAGAGAGACTGTCCCGCTATGCCGCAATGGACTGAGATCTCCACTCTTCCCGTTGTGAAATATCCGTTGCTGATCGAGACCCGAAAATGCTCGTTCTCAAAGTCCAGAGCTTCGTATAAATTGATGAGGATCCGATCCTTTTTAAGCATTACGGCGCTTTCGATCATCGTAATAAATGCGCGGGGCATATTATTGACACAGCAGTGATTGTGGACGAATTTTGCTTGGCTTTCCACGTAGAAGTGCCGTCCGGCTCCTCTTACGCCCCGTGCGCCCCATTTTCCGTCGCGGAAAACACCGGCTAAAAAAGCGTTGTAGAAAATTTCCTCGAAGCGATCCATATATTCCGCTTTTCCTGTCAACTGAAACAGATCTTTGTAAAGTCGCATCACGTGAATGGAGTCGCAGGGCTCGGAAATGGCGTTGATCTCACCTGCGGCACCTGCAAACATATCGTTGAAGCCTGCGCTTCCGACGAGATTTTTTTCGTAAGTTTCCAGGATCGTAGCGTAGCCTTCGCAGGCGCGAAGGTATTTTTTCTCTCCCGTCAAGCGGTAATATTCCGCAATCCCTTCGTAGCAAGAGGTCATTTCGTAAACCTTTGCCCAGAGAAACGGTTCTTCCTTCCACAGGTGAAAAGGCTTTTCGGCAATGGCGTTTTCGATTAAGGCAGGGGTGCGGCTTCCGGGATTTTCAAATTCTGCTACGATTTGTTTTGCATAAAGGAAAAAGCATTCCTCCTCCGTGTGTCGGTACAGGAGTAAAAGCGGCTTTAAAATAGAACAGCTGGGCATCCCCAAAAAGGTTCCCGTTTCACCCAAGGGGATTTGGTTTTCATTCAACTCTTCAAACAGTTGACCTGCGTGTCGAGCGGCGGCTTTTAAGATTTCGGGGTCGTCGCAGATTTCGTAGCAAGAAAGCAGACCCCAAAGGGTATATTTTCTGCACCAGATATTCCAGTTGATCTGCTCGGCGGCAAATACCCGCATAGAGTCTTTATAAGAGCCGATGTAGCCGTCTTCGCGGGCAAAGGACATTACCTCGTAAGCACTTTTAATCAGAAAGTTTTTCAGATTGGTATCTTTATACGCCTTGTATGCTTCACAGCCGCTGATGATCCATTTGCCCCAGAATTCTCCTTGCCAAAGGCAAGCGGGCTCGTCGTCGTCCGCTTTCGTCTGAAAGGCGCTGATGGCTTCCTTGTAGATCACCTCTTTGGCAAAGCGCGAAAAAATCCGTTCGTAAAAGAAGGTGTCCATTCTGTTTTTCGTATTCCCCAAAAGATTTGTGCATCTCGCGGGAGGAGATTCGATCAAATTCCGAATTTTGTAATCAACCATAAATTCTACTCCTTTCCAATCTATTGTACCACAAAAAATATCTTATTTTGTTATCAAATTTAGAGCTTATTTAACAAAAACAGAACTTTCTCTTGCCTTTGAAGAAGCGGGGTGTTATGATAGAGAAAAGGAGTGATGAAAATGGAGCCACCTCACAATCTTTCCCCCTTCGTGTATTCAATGGGAAAAACGGTTCGGAATAAAAGCAAGCTGCCCCTTACCTTTTCAATGGAATGCTGTAACGTTTTTATTTTCGTTACCAAAGGAAGCGCGATCCACGAGGTGGACGGAAGAAAGCGGGTTTTGCAAAAGGGAACGTTGGAGATTGTCCCTCCTTTTTTTCATCAGGCGATCTATACCGCATCGGAAGAGGATACGGAGATCTACTATTTGTACTTCGATCTGTTTGAGCGGGAGGATTCCCGCGTTGCACCCCGTAAGCCCTCGGTCAACGACGTGACCCGTGGAGAGCTGTATTTCATCGATCAAGTGTCCTACAAGAACGCGGGAGACCTTTTCGATCGGGTGATGGGGGCGCTTTTTGCTATGCAAGAGAGCTTTGCAAGGGAAGATGTGTGGAGCTTTTTGGAACGGAAAAAACTGATGCTGGAGCTTCTTTTATTATTCTTCCGCGCCAATGAGGAAACGCAGGACAAAGCCAGCGGAGCATCCTTCGGTCACGTGGCAAAGGCCATTCGTTATATTGAGAAGAATTACGGAGATCCTTCCCTTTGTGCTAAGAGCGTTGCGGGCTTTGTGGGACTGAATACGGAGTATCTTTCCAGGCTGTTTGATAAGCAGATCCACTCGTCCCTTTCCGATTATATCCGCGATACCAGGGTCGGTCGGGCAAAGGAGCTTTTTTTCCTTTCGCAAAAGGTGGAGGAGGTTGCGACTTCTTGCGGCTTTTCCTCCTTGCCCTCCTTTTCACGCACCTTTAAAAACCGTACGGGAATGACTCCCAGTGCATATTTGCGCGAAATTTCAAGGTAGATAGCTCCCAAAAGATAAGTGAAAATATAAAATTTATACTTTCATTTCTCAAAAATATGTGATATAATATCTATTCCAGTAAAAATCTAAAACGTGAAAATACAGTTGGCGGACAACTGCCCTTTTACGGAAAGAAAGGAAAGCTATGTATAAAATTGCAGAGAAGAAGGTATTGAATCCCACCGTGGTTCAGTTGAAGATCGTGGCGCCCTTGGTAGCAAAGAAGGCGCAGCCCGGTCAGTTTATCATCCTGCGCGTGGATGAGGAAGGGGAGCGAATTCCCTTGACCGTTGCAGGAACCGATCCCGAACAGGGAACGGTCAAGATCATTTTCCAGATCGTGGGCAGTACCACGAAAAAGCTTGCCGAAAAGGAAGAGGGCGAGGCGATTCAGGATTTCGTGGGGCCCTTGGGCGTGGCAACCCATCTTCAGGGACTGAAAAAGGTCTGCGTGGTAGGCGGCGGCGTAGGATGCGCCATTGCCCTCCCCATCGTGGAAAAGCTGCACGAGCTTGGTGCGGAGGTAACCAGCATTATCGGCTTCAGAAGCAAGGATCTTCTCATCCTGGAGGATGAATTCCGCGCATGCTCCCAAAATATGCGTGTTATGACCGACGACGGCTCCTACGGAGAACACGGCAACGTCACCGTTCCCCTCAAGGAAATGCTGGAGAAGGGCGAGAAGTTTGATATGATCATCACCATCGGTCCCTTGATCATGATGAAATTCGTCGTGCTTACCGCAAAGCCCTTCCAGGTTCCCGTTACCGTTTCCATGAACCCCATTATGATCGACGGAACCGGTATGTGCGGAGGTTGCCGCCTCACCCTGAACCGTGACGGCAAGAAGGTGACGAAGTTTGCTTGCGTAGACGGTCCCGATTTCAACGGCTACGAGGTAGATTTTGACGAGGCGATGAGCCGTGGCAGAATGTACGGTGACTTTGAGCGTCACGCTTACGAGGAGACCTGCAATCTGTTCAAAAAGGAGGCAAAATAATGGCAAAAGCGAATATGACCCCCACCAGATGTCCCATGCCCAGCCAGGATGCCAAGGTGAGAGCGCACAATTTTGAAGAAGTGGCATTGGGCTATACCGAGGAAATGGCGATCGAAGAGGCAAAGCGTTGTCTGGAATGCAAGAATATGCCTTGCGTCAGCGGTTGCCCCGTGAATATTCATATTCCCGCCTTTATCGCAAAGATCAAGGAGGGCGAATTTGAAGAAGCTTATCAGATCATTGCAAAGACCTCCAGCTTGCCCGCAGTTTGCGGAAGAGTTTGCCCCCAGGAGACCCAGTGTGAGTCCAAGTGTGTACGCGGAGTCAAGGGTGAATCCGTGGGCATCGGCAGATTGGAGCGTTTCGTTGCCGACTGGCACAATACCTTTGCCGCTGAGGCAGGGGAAAAGCCTGCTTCCAACGGTCATAAGGTAGCCGTGGTAGGCTCCGGCCCCTCCGGACTTACCTGCGCGGGCGACCTTGCCAAGAAGGGATTTGAGGTAACCGTATTCGAGGCACTTCATACCGCAGGCGGCGTGCTTGTATACGGCATTCCCGAATTCCGTCTTCCCAAGTCCATCGTGGCAAAAGAGGTAGAGGGGCTGAAGGCGTTGGGCGTAAAGATCGAGACCAACGTGGTCATTGGCAAGACCCTGACCGTGGACGAGCTGTTTGAAATGGGCTTTGAGGCGGTATTCATCGGCTCCGGCGCAGGACTCCCCAACTTTATGGGAATCCCCGGCGAGTCCTTCAAGGGCGTATATTCCGCCAACGAATACCTGACCAGAAGCAACCTGATGAAGGCGTATAAGGCTGCTCCCGACACCCCCGTTATGAAGGGTGGTAAGGTAGCAGTGGTAGGCGGCGGTAACGTGGCGATGGACGCGGCAAGAACTGCACTCCGTCTCGGCGCGGAAAAGGTATACGTGGTGTATCGCCGTTCCATGGAAGAGCTTCCCGCAAGACGGGAGGAGGTGGAGCACGCCATTGAAGAGGGAATTGATTTTAAGCTTTTGAATAACCCCGTTGAGATCCTGGGCTACAACAATCCCGAGGATCCCCGCGATCCCAAAAACGGCTTCGTCACCGGAATGAAGTGTATTCGGATGGAGCTGGGTGAGCCGGACGAGCGCGGTCGCCGCAGACCCATCCCCGTAGAGGGAAGTGAGTTCGTTCTGGACGTGGATACGGTCATCATTTCCATCGGTACCAGCCCCAATCCCCTGATCAAGGATACCACCGAGGGACTTGAGGTAAATCGCTGGGGCGGAATCGTGGTGACTGAGGAGGGTCTGACCTCCCGTGAGGCAGTGTATGCCGGCGGTGACGCCGTAACCGGTGCCGCTACCGTCATTTCCGCAATGGGCGCAGGCAAAACTGCCGCCGCATCCATTGCAAAGCTTTTGGGTGAATAATAGAATCAGGCTGAAGATCGGAATTCAAACTGCCAGATGGTTCAACAAAGAGGATCCCTTGGGATCTCTTACCTATATCAAGGAATGCGGCTTCGATGCCATTGATTTTAGTATGGATACCTATATGCCCACCGCGAGCCTTGTGACGAAGGGAATCTATCCCACGATTTTTGATCTGGAAATCAAGGAGCTTTTTGAATACTTTGCGCCCTTGAAGGAGGCGTCCGAGCAGACGGGCGTTGCCATTTCCCAGATGCACGCGCCCTTCCCCGTTTATCACGAAGGCTACGACGAGGTCAACGCTCATATTATGATGGCGCTGGATAAGTGCTTTGCCGTTTGCGAGTACCTTGATTGCCCCGCCATCGTGGTTCACCCCACCAAGGCGGAGACCAAAGAGGCGGAATGGGAGCTGAATTTAAGGATCTATCGCAGCCTGATTCCCGTGATCCAAAAGTACAAGGGCATCAAGATCTGTCTGGAGAATCTCTTCTGCCGCCGTGCAGGGCGCATTGAAGAGAGACGCTTTTCCGATGCCGCTGATTCCTGCCGTATGATCGATCTGTTGAACGAAGAGGCGGGCGGCGACTATTTCGGCTTTTGCTTTGATATCGGTCACGCAAATCTGACCCATCGGAACGTAAAGGAATTCGTCAAAGCAATGGGTCCGAGATTGACGATCCTGCACATCCACGACAACAACGGAATGGAGGATCAGCACGTGCTTCCTTATTCCTGCCTTTCCACTGCGGAAGAGCACGTCTGCGATTGGCAGGGCTTCGTTGAGGGACTTTGCGAGATCGGCTACAACGGCGTGCTTGCTTTTGAGACCTTCCGCACAATGTCTACGTTCCCTCAGGCAGTCCGTACGGAGCTTCTTCGCTTGATTGCGGCTATCGGTCGTTATTGGGCAGGAATCATTGAAAAATAACCGTAAAAAAAGGGGCTGTAAAAAAAGTCCAATTCAAAAAAGCCGGTAAAATAAAGGATTTATAAAAGTAAA
>JAZPZL010000221.1:0-8631 GCA_045544655.1 Eubacteriales bacterium | reverse complement strand
GATCGTGGGTCGGATCTCACCGCTTTCAACCTTTGGCCAGATCAGATCTACCATATCGCCCAGCAGTTTTTTCTTTTGCTCCGGTGTACGGCTTCGCAAATTGGTTCCGATGAGCTTGGTACGGCGAGCGTACATGCTTCTCAGATTTACGCAGGTAGGATCTCCTGCAAGAGTGGCGATCATGATCCAGCGCCCGTCGAAATTCATATAGGGAAGGCATTTTCCTACGGTCTCGCCGCCCAGACAGTCGATGCAAACGTCCACGCCCCGTCCCTCTTCCAGCTCGGTTTTCATCACCTCGGAAAGATCCTCACGCTCGGTTACGATGACACGGTCGGCGGGTAAATGGGAAATCGCCTTTGCCATCTCGTTGTTAAGGACAGTGGTCAGAACCCGCGCGCCGAATGCCTTTGCCATCGGGATGACAACGCTTGCAAGACCGCTTGCGCCCGCTTGGATCAAAAGGGTTTCTCCCTCTTTCAAATGTCCTTCGAGGAACAGAAAAAGATATGCGGCACCGAATACCTCGGGCAAAGCCGCGGCTTCGGTCATGGAAAGTCCCTTGGGGATCGGCATCAGCATTCCTTCCGGTACCGCTACGTATTCCGCATAGCCGCCGCTTCCGAGAAGAGCGCACACGGAATCGCCTACGTGCCAGCGTCCTTCTGCTTCGACCTTTTTCCCCATCGCCTTGATGACGCCTGCCGCTTCCAGACCGAATCGGTCGGGCCAACCGGGAGGAGGCGGATACTGTCCCGCTCTTTGTAAAAGATCTGCCCGGTTCAGCGCGGCGGCGTGAATCTCCAGTAAAACCTCATCCTCTTGAATGACGGGATCTTCGGCTTCTGCCCAAATCAATTTTCCGTCCACGTCAATTTTCGTTGCAAACATAGTTACCTCCAAGTTGTATTTTTTTGCCGCAGCATTGCAGCAAGAGCTTATAGACCTCTAATTCATAATCCGGAGAAAATTCATTCTCCTGCTCCTTTCGTACACAGCGCGCAAAGTGGGTCAGCATCGCTTCGTAACGGTCAAAGGGATCGGTTTCCGATTCTTCACCCAAAACCTTCCACTTTTTATCGGTGGAAACGGTACGGCGTGTAACGATTTCTGCTTCGGGACCCCATTCCAAGGGCTTGATCTCCCAGGTGCCTTCGCTTCCGATGACAACGATCTGCCGCCGCTGAAAGCCGCCACGTTCCACGCCGATGGTTCGAACGAAGCTGATCCCCCTCGGATATTCCAAAACCGCTGTCCCGAAATCCTCTGTTTCGATGCCGTCCAGCCCCGTGGATTTGTTCAGCGCATAAACCTTCTCCGGCTTTCCTTGGATGCGATAGATCAGATCGATCAAGTGGCATCCCAGGAAAAACATCATACCGCCTTCAAAATTCTCGAGCCACTTGCGAAGCTCGGGGGTGTCGAAGCGACTCATTTGCGCCTCGACGGAAAGAATCTGCCCCAATTCTCCCTTTTCAATGGCGGAAAACAGTTCGCGAACGTAAGGGTTATAGCGGTACATATACCCGGGGCAAAAGATGAGGTTTTTCTCTTTTACGGTTTGGATCAGCGCCTCAAAGTCGGAAAGCTCCCGTCCACCCGGCTTTTCCATATGGATATGCTTCCCTGCCCGCGCCGCCATTAAAGCGTATTTGGTGCAATAGATCTCATCGGTTTCAATGGCAACGGCTTCAATGGTAGGATCACAAAAAATTTCTTCCACCGTCAGCTTTTTCAGATGGGAAAATTTTTCAACCCTGTGAGGGATTCGTTCTTCCTCTCTTTCGGGATAAGCAATTCCCACCACCTCAAATCGGTTTGTCATTTGCTGAATCCGAGAATGAATCTGCAGGCAATGGCTGTGTTCATTTACCCCGATCAGGGCAATGCGAATCGGCTTCACTTTGTTTCCCTCCAGTCAAATTGTACCAGTGGAAAGCTTTTCTCCTTTGCAAGTCGGGAATAAACCTCGGGGGCTTCCTCCGGCTTGTGGGTCTCTTCAATGAGGCAGGAAAGCTTCAGTCTTCCGAATCGGTAAAAATCCAAAAGGGTTTTTCTGTCGTCCGCTTCCGTAAACCAACCGGGTGCTGAGTTGAATTCAGGTCTTGCAAAGGTGTGAGCGCCGATGAGGGTGATGCCGGGGCCGTGAACCTTATGGTAGTAATCTACGGTAAAATCGGAATTGCGGGTGCAGCCAAGGAGGGCAACGCGTCCCCGCGGTTGCATGCAGTCCAGAACACCGTTCAGTCCTGCACCTTGTCCCGTTACCTCGATGGCAACCTTTGCGCCTCCTCCCGTGAGTTCCTTTACTTGCTCCGCAAAGTGCTCGTCAAAGGGATCAAGGGCGAAATCTGCGCCGATTTCCAAAGCGCGGAGGCGCTTCTTCTCTATGGGATCAACTGCGATGATCGGTACCGCTCCAGCCGCCCGAAGCTGCATCACCGCCATTTGTCCCAAAACGCCTTGTCCCATTACAATGGCGCTTTCCCCCATTTCCAAACGGCATTTTCGAATTGCCGCCATGGGGAAGGTGGCTATATTCCAAAGGGCGGCTTCCTCATCGGGTATTTCATCGGGAAGCTTCAGAAGGTTCTTGACGGGCACGTTCATAAACGAGCCGTGCTTGGACCAGAAAACTGCCACGCGGTCACCGACGGCAAAGCCTTCTACGTCTTCACCCACGGCGACGATCTGACCTGCGGAGCTGTAGCCGCCTGCACGGGGAAATTTTGCTTCCTTCGTCGGAGCGGAGGTGGTGCTTACGTTCAAATCACCTACCAGCTTCGCCCGTTCCGTGCCGGAAGAGATGGTGGATACCGAGATCTTGACTTGTACTTGTCCGCTTGCGGGAGCAGGGAGTTCTTTTTCCACAAGTTCTGCAAGGTATGGCTTTGTAAATAAAATCGTCTTTGTTTGCATAAGGATCATTCCTCTTTCTTTCCTGAGATGTATTTAGTATATCCCATTGATTTTTCTTTGAAAATATGTTATTATTCAAAAAAAGAGGTAAAATTCTGCAAATTCGGAGAAAAAAGATGACGGATCTGGAACTGTATAAAAGTTTTACTTTCAGACAATTTACCTTCGCTCCGGGACACCGCGCAGGATATCCGGACGGTGCCCCCCATCACTACGTCGGTTATTTGCATTGCGGAAGTGCTCGTCTGGCAGGCGAAGATGGGGTGGTGGAGCTGAAAGAGGGGGATTTGTTTTATATCCCACGGGGATGTCGGTACCGTTCTTATTGGGGCGGCGAACGAAAGGTTTGCTTCGATTCCTTTGCCTTTGAGGCGTTCCCCGAAACGGAGATGGCTGATTACAGCTTGCAAAAGATCCCAATGACCGACGAGGTGCGCGCGCTTCATCAGGAATTGACTCGGAATCTCCGTGTAAATCTGTATTCCATCAGCCTTTTGTATCAAATTCTCTGGAAGGTGATGCCGAATCTGAAGCAATCGCCATATCAGAAAAAAAGCGCTCTGGTCCGCCGCATCATAAATTATATCTACGAGCATCCCGATGAGCGAAGCAATCTTGTTGCCCGTCATCTTGGGATCAGCCAGTCTACCTTGTACCATCTCTTAAAACAGAAAATCAACAAAACTCCCAATCTTCTGCGGCGGGAGGCCAAATGTCAGCAAGCGGTCAATTTGTTGACCTGCACCGATCTTTCCGTAGAGCAGGTCAGCATTCAGCTTGGCTTTTCCTCCGCTTCTTATATGAGAAAACTCTTATACAGCCAAACGGGAAAAACACCCCTTCAGATCCGAAAATCAGCTCAGAATTTATAAAAAAAGTCCGTGCATCGCACGGACTTTTTTGCTTTTTTATTTTACCAGACACTTCTCGTAGATGCCTGCCTTTTTGATGGCTTCTACCAGAGTCTCACCGATCTTGTCGGGAGTGGGAGCAACGAGAACGCCTGCGGCCTCGAGAGCGGCAACCTTGCCTGCCTGAGTACCCTTGCCACCGGAAATGATCGCGCCTGCGTGACCCATTCTCTTGCCCTTGGGAGCGGTCTTGCCGCCGATGAAGGACACAACGGGCTTGGTCATATTCTTTGCGATCCACTCAGCGGCTTCTTCCTCACCGCTTCCGCCGATCTCACCGATCATAACCACCGCGTAGGTTTCGGGATCCTCGTTGAACATCTTCAGAACGTCGATAAATCCGCTTCCGCGAATGGGGTCACCGCCGATGCCCACTGCAGTGGACTGACCGATGCCGCGGGCGGTCAGCTGATGTACCGCCTCGTAGGTGAGAGTACCGCTGCGGCTCATAACGCCTACGTGACCGGGCACGTGGATAAAGCCGGGGAGAATACCTACCTTGCAAGCGCCGGGAGAGATCAGACCGGGACAGTTGGGACCGATCAGACGGGTGGGCTTGCCCTCCATATAGTTCTTTACGCGCATCATATCCAGAACGGGAATTCCCTCGGTGATGCAAACGACCAGCTCAATTCCTGCGTCAACCGCTTCCAGAATGCCGTCTGCGGCAAATGCCGGAGGAATGTAGATTACGGAGCAATTTGCGCCGGTCTTTTCCTTTGCTTCCTTTACGGTGTTGAATACGGGAACGCCATGGACTTCCTGACCGCCCTTGCCGGGGGTGGTGCCTGCCACGATCTTGGTGCCGTATGCCAGCATCTGCTCGGTGTGAAATCTACCCTGAGAACCGGTGATGCCCTGAACGATTACCTTTGTATTTTCATTGACTAAAATCATTTGTCTACCTCCTTTACGCGCGTGCCAGCTCAACTGCCTTCTGAGCAGCCTCGGCGAAGGTTTCTGCGGGAACCAGAGAAAGTCCGGAAGCACCCAGGATCTCTCTGCCCTTGTCGGCGTTGGTACCGTCAAGTCTTACCACAACGGGAACGCGGATCTCCATAGACTTTGCAGCCTCTACGATACCCTGCGCAATGACGTCGCACTTCATAATACCGCCGAAAATGTTGACCAGAATTGCTTTTACGTTGGCATCGGAGAGAAGGATCTCAAACGCCGCCTTTACACGCTCGGTGGTAGCGGAGCCGCCTACGTCCAGGAAGTTTGCCGGCTCGCCGCCGAAGGTCTTGATGATATCCATGGTTGCCATTGCAAGACCTGCGCCGTTTACCATACAGCCAACGGAGCCGTCCAGAGAAACGTAGTTCAGATCGTACTTGGAAGCCTGGATCTCCTTGGGATCCTCTTCGTCAAAGTCGCGCAGTTCTACGATGTCGGGGTGACGGAACAGAGCGTTATCGTCAAAGTTGACCTTTGCATCAATGGCAAGGAGCTGACCGTCAGCGGTTTCCACCAAGGGGTTGATCTCAACCAGAGAGCAATCCTTTGCAACGAAAAGCTTGTACATTCCTCTTGCGATCTTTACGAAGGTCTTTGCCTTGTCGCCGGTGAGCCCCAGTTTCTCAGCCATTTCCCAACCGTTGTAATCCTTGTAGCCGATGGTGGGATCAATGCGCATCTGCAGAATCTTTTCGGGATGGTTCTTGCTCAGCTCTTCGATCTCGGTACCGCCCTCAGCAGAAGCGATCATAACGATGGCGGCGTTTGCGGAATCCACGGTCATGGAAACGTAGTATTCCTTTGCAATGTCACAGCCGCCGGTGACGAAGATTCTGCGAACCACCTTACCCTCGGGACCGGTCTGATGGGTGTAAAGGGTCTTGCCGATCAGCTCGGTGGAGAATTTCAATACGTCCTCTTCGGTCTTGCAAAGCTTGACACCGCCTGCCTTGCCGCGTCCGCCGGAGTGGATCTGTGCCTTTACGACAACGGGGGATTCATTGATCTCATTTGCGGCGTTTACCGCTTCCTCGGGAGTCAATGCCAAAAATCCTTTGGGGCAGGGGATCCCGAACTGTCCGAACAGGTCCCTAGCCTGATACTCGTGAATTTTCATTTCAATTCCTCTTTCCTGTTATTTTACCAGCTTGGCACCTTCTGCCAAAGCCTTCAGGTTCAGCTCCTCGGTTCCCTTGGGTACGTGCATCAAAACTGCTTTTTCCATATTCTCAGTGTTGGAAAGACCCAGGATCGCGTTGATGGCGCCGATGGAAACGATGTTTACCGTCTGCATCTTACCTACTACCTCGCGGGCAGTTCTCAAAATGGGGAGCTTCATAAATTTTGCGTGGCTGTAGTCTGCGGGAACCTCGATGGTCTCGTCAACCAGTACGAAGCAATCCTCGTCTACGTTCATACAGTATTCCTTAAAGGAAAGCTGGGAAAGCGCCATTACGAAGGTGGGCTTGGTAACCTTGGTGAAGCCGATCTTGTTGTCGGAGATGATAACCTCACCCTTGCACATACCGCCTCTAGCCTCAGGGCCGTAGGACTGGGACTGTGCTACGAATTTCTCTTCAAAAATGCCTGCTTCTGCCAGAATGATCGTTCCGGTGATCAGACCCTGTCCGCCGGTTCCGGCAAGACGGATTTCCATTTTACTCATATTACTTGTCCCCCTTTCCGAATTTGTCGATGATCTGCTGATACTGCTCGGTCAGCTCGGGGAATTCACTGCGGCTCAGTTCGCCGATGACAAGCTTGCCCTTCAGCTCTTCCTGAGTCATGGTCTTTGCCTTTTCAGCGGTAACGCTGTTTTCCTTCTGCCAGCGGTACATATCCACTACGCTGCCCTTCTTGTTCTTTCTGCCGTAGTAGGTGGGGCAGATGGAGGCGCACTCGATCACGGAGAAGCCCTTGTGACGGATGCCTTCCTCGATGAGCTTGGTGGTGCGTACTGCATCAAAGGCGGAACCTCTTGCCGTATAGGTAGCACCTGCAGCCTCTGCGATCTTGGGAATGTCGAAGGAACGGTCAATGTTGCCGTAAGGAGCGGTGGTGCCCTTTTCACCGTAAGGCGTGGTGGGAGAGTACTGACCGCCGGTCATACCGTAAATGTTGTTGTTGAAAATAATGGCGGTAATGCCGATATTGCGGCGAGCCGCGTGGATCAGATGGTTGCCGCCGATGGCACTGGCGTCACCGTCACCCATGATACAAATGACCTCCAGATCGGGGCGAGCCATTTTGATACCCGTTGCAAAAGCAAGCGCTCTGCCGTGGGTGGTGTGCATGGTGTTGAAATCCATATAGCCTGCGGCACGGGAAGAACAACCGATACCGGAAACCAGAACCACCTTGTTCTGATCCAGACCCAGGTTTTCTATTGCCTGAGCAACGTCGCGCATCAGTACGCCGTGTCCGCAACCGGGACACCAGATGTGAGGAAGGTGATCCTCACGGAAATATTTATCTACCAGCTTGGATGCCATGATTAACCCTCCTTTACCTTTGAAATGACTTCACTGGGGGTAATAACGGTTCCGTCTACCTTGCCAAGGAAATCAAGTGCACAGTTGTTTTTGATGACTCTCTCTACCTCCAATACCAGCTGACCGTTGTTGTGCTCTACTACAACGACCTTCTTTACCTTCTTGGAGATCTCTTCCATCTTTGCTTCGGGGAAGGGCCAAACGGTGATGGGGCGGAAGAAGCCGATCTTCTCACCCGCCTGTCTCAGCTCTTCAACGGCGCTGTAAACGCTTCTTGCGGTACCGCCGTAGCAAACGATACAGGTTTCTGCATCCTCGGGCATATCCTCTTCCCATTCCAAAATGTCGTCCAGATTTTCGTCGATCTTTGCGATTAGACGCTTTACCTGAGTGTCCGCAATCTTGGTGGAGTTGGTGGGGAAGCCGTCTTCTCCGTGGATCAGACCCGTAATGTTGTATCTTTCACCGCTGCCGAAGGGAGCCATACAGGGAACCAGCTCGCCCTCCTTGCAGGAATACGCGGGAGCGGCGTGAGAGGGATCCGTGGGGCAGCTTCTGTTGATGATCTCCAAAGCGCCTTCCTCGGGGATCTCGATGCTCTCACGGAGATGTCCTACGATCTCGTCCATCAGGAAGATGACGGGAGTGCGGTATTTTTCGGAAAGGTTAAAGCAGCGCACGCACTTGGTGTAGCACTCTTCAACGGTGGAGGGAGCGATGGCGATCACGGGATGATCTCCGTGGGTACCCCACTTTGCCTGCATCACGTCACCCTGAGAGGGAGAGGTGGGAAGACCGGTGGAGGGACCTGCACGCTGTACGTCAACCAGTACGAAGGGAATTTCGGTGATACAAGCGTAGCCCAGATTTTCCTGCTTCAGAGAGAAGCCGGGACCGGAGGTTGCGGTCATGGACTTGATGCCCGCCGCACTTGCGCCGACAGCGGCGGCACAGCCTGCAATTTCATCCTCCATCTGGATAAAGTGACCGCCTACCTGAGGCATACGGACGGCACAGCCCTCTGCAATTTCGGTGGAGGGAGTGATGGGGTAGCCGGCGTAAAAACGGCAACCTGCCGCGATAGCGCCTTCTACGCAGGCTTCGTTGCCCTGCATCAGTTGGATCTTTTTCATTCTGACACCTCCTCAAGATGAAGTGCATAGTCGGGGCATCTCAGTTCGCACATGCCGCAGTAAATACAGTTCTCAATTTCTTTGATGACGATCTTTTCGCCCTCCAATGCAAGTACCCCTTTGGGGCAGAACGCTGCGCAAACGCCACAGCCCTTGCACCAGAGCGAATTCAGGATCAGCTTCTTTTTCTTCAAAGCCATTTTTCGCACCTTTTGCAAT
>JAZPZL010000220.1:0-1992 GCA_045544655.1 Eubacteriales bacterium | reverse complement strand
GAGGAGGACGGATCAAAACGTTTTTGCGCGGGAGGATCTCTATGATCACTCCGCGAGCGCCTTGCTCCTTTTCCCGATTCCCGATCTTCTCGTCGGTATCAATCACTACAAGGTCTCCCGCTACGGGACTGACGCCTTGCTTGCGGAAGGAACCCTTGGCATAGCAAAGGAGGGCGCAGTTCTTCGTTTTCACGGTATAAAGCCCACCGCTGAGGCTGAGGATTCTTCCTTCTTCTCTCATAGCTCTCAAGGCTTGGGACCAAGGCTGATTACAAGATCCACCTCGGTGTACTTTTGGGCGGTAGAGGTTCCGGGAGCAATGCCTTGGCTGATAACCTTGCCTTCCGGTACGTCGTCGGAATGCTCGAAGGTAACGGTTCCAACGAGGAAGTTTGCATTGAAAAGCTTTCTCTTTGCATCCCCGGATTTCATACCTCTTACGTCGATCATTTTTGCATAAGAGGTTTCCACGCCCTTGGATACGAACAAGGTAACGGTGTCACCGCTGTTGATAAAGCTGCCGGGCTCGGGGGAGGTGGAAATGATATAGCCGGTAATGACCTGAGCGTCGTTCTTTTCTTCGATGGCAACCACGGCGCCCAAGGCTTCCAGCTGGATCTGAACCTTGCGATGCTCCTGGTTGGTGTAGTCTGCAAGCTCAAAGCTTTTTTTACCCAGAGATACCTGAACGTTCACCTCCACCTTGTGGCGCTGAGAAGCGATCTTTCTCGTCTGACCGCCTCTGGGGTTTTGGGAAACGATTTGTCCGGGGGTATAAATATCGTTATGAACCTCTTCCACGATCAGCTTGATGTTTTGCTCATCCAGCTCCGCCTGCAGCTCGTCGGTGATCTCCTGACTGATGAGATCGGGAATGGTTACAGTCAGGGAGTTGTCGTCACTGGTCATACGAATGAGGGAGGAGAGCAGGATAACGCCTGCCACGGTCAATACGAAAAGAAATGCGGTAGTAACACCCAAAATGATGGGGAAGAGCGTTCTGGGAGAGGGCTTTTTCTTGACCTGCTTCTTTTTCTGTTCTTCTTTCTTCGGGAGTGTTTCCTTCGCTGTGCTTTCGGATATGGTAACGGGGGTCTCCTCGAATACTACGGTCTTATCTCTGCGAATGATGTCGCAGGCGCGCAGCATGGATTTTGCACTGCGGAAGCGATTTTGCGGCTCCTTGTTGAGCGCGCGGAGAATGATCTGCTCAAGACCGCGGGGAATCTGGGGATTGATCTTGGAGGGACGGGCAGGTGCAGAGTTTACCTGCATCATGGCAATGGAAAGAGGGGTATCTCCCTCAAAGGGGAGCTTGCCCGTTGCCATTTCGTAAAGCATAATGCCCACGGAATAAATATCGGAGGAAAAGGTGGTGGCTTTTCCGCTTGCTTGCTCGGGAGAAATGTAGTAGACGGTTCCCATAGCAACATCGGAATTTCCTTTTTCGTTGTCACTGATCTGGGCAATGCCAAAGTCCGTCACCTTGAGTCTTCCGTTTGCCTGCACCATAATATTCTGGGGCTTGATGTCCCGATGCACCACTCCTTTTTCGTGGGCGTGCTGCAGGCCGGAAAGGATCTGGATGATGAAGTCCATGGTTTTTTCAAAGCCTAAGGGACCGTTTCTGCGTATATATTCCCGCAAGGTGATACCGTCAATGTATTCCATTACGATATACTTGCTTTTTCCCGTGAACGCCACGTCGTAAATGTCCACGATATTCTCGTGGGAGAGCAGGGCAATGGCACGGGATTCGTTGACGAATCTGCGGACGGAGGCAGAGTCGTTGCTATGCTTCTCGTTGAGCATTTTGATGGCAACGATGCGATTTTTCAGCTGATCGCGTGCTTTGAGAACCACCGCCATACCGCCGATTCCCTTGACGCTGAGTACCTCGTATCGGTTATCAATCGTAGTGCCGACCAAATGGTTGTATTTGTTTTCCATAGCTTCCATTGGGTGCTCCTTTCGTTATAGCTTGATGACGAC
>JAZPZL010000219.1:0-13115 GCA_045544655.1 Eubacteriales bacterium | reverse complement strand
AAGAGCAGCAAAGCGAATTTCCGTGTGCGTGGAAAAGGGGCGAATGATTGATTCTTCTTGTTTGGAAGTTTTTGGGGTTGGGAGCCTTTTTACAAAAAGGGTCTGAGGAGGTTTGTTTTCAAATTTTAACTGCAAAAAAATGCCATAGAAGCACGAAGGCTTCTATGGCATTGTGTATTTTTAAGAGAAGATTTCTGCCAGGACCTGGATCACGCGGGGATCCTGCTGATCGGCGCGGATCTCTTCCAGAACGGTTTGGGGATCCAAGTCGGAATCGAAGGCGTCCATGATCTTTTTCTTGGCGGTGATGTCGATCCTTGCAAAGCGTAGGAATTCACGGGCGCGGTCAATGTCGGAAAGCTCGGGCGCAACTCTTTGCGAGAGCTTCAGCTCGACTTTTGTGCCGTCTACCCAAAGGGAGGTGCTTCGGGTCAAGGGATCGTATTCTGCATCCAAGCCCTCGATCTCCAAGGGAGCAAAGCCGCGGAAGGTGATCTTGAAGCGGCGGTTTTCGGGAATGAGAGAGGTATCGCCCTCGGTGGTAATGCGGAAGGTGCCTTCCTTTTCCTTGTAGGTAAAGGTGGTGGTGCAGCTCTTGCCGCTTTCAAAGTCGTAGCTGATCCCGTCGTCCTCAAAGAGACGGTAGGAGCCGTCGGCACCGGGGAATACCAACACTTCCAGTTCCTCCGGGTTAGCAGTACCGTTGTCGCCCTGCTTCAGAATCGCGGTGGGTACGATGGCACCTGCTTTAGCCAGAACGGGGATGGTCTCTCTGGAGCGGTTCAGTACCGCCACTCTGTGTCCGTGGTAGGTCTTGCCCGTGAAGAAATCCGTCCAGGTTCCTTCGGGGATCCAGGTCTTTACGCTTCCCATTTCCGTTGCCTTGTCGGCAGGGGTGGTAATGGGGCAAACCATCAGGGCAGAGCCGAAGAGGTACTGGGTCCGCTGAGAGTAAGCGCGGTTTTCTCCGGGATAATCGTAGTACAGGGGACGGAGCATGGGAACAAGCTCCTTGTGCTGACGGTAGGTCTCCGTATAGAGATAGGGGATCAGCTTGTGGCGCAGACGGAGCCAGTTTCCAATGGTTTCCCTGTAATCGGGATGATAGTTCCAGGGCTCCTTGGAGGCAAACTCATTCTTGTGGGAATGGAGTCGGTTGAAGGGGGACAAAACGCCAAGCTGCAGCCAGCGCACGAACAGCTCGGGATCCCGCACGCCGAACATAAAGCCGCCGATGTCGTGGCTCCAGAAGCAGAAGCCTACGTTGGTGGCAGTAGCGGTAAAGTACGCCTGAAAGCTCAGGGACTTCCAGGAGACCACCGTATCCCCGGAAAAGCCTGCGGGGTAGCGGTGTCCGCCCAAGCCGCAGTAGCGGGAAAGGATCAAGCCGCGCTTTCCGTCACGGCAATTGTCTATATAGTGATGGTGATTGAGCAGCCATAGGGGATCCATTCCGGGAACGGAGCAGCGTCTGCCCTGCTGCCAGTCGATCCACCAATGGTCTACGCCTCCTTCTTCCAAGGGGTGCATCAGATGCTCAAAGTAGGATCTTTTAAAGGTGGGATCGGTCAGATCGAAGACTACGGGCTCGTCACTTGCGGGATCCACCCCGTTTGCCTTTGCCATGGTTTCGTAGGCTTCCTCGCAGCCCTGCACGCCGTCGGCGGGATGGAGGTTTAAGCTGAGGTGGGCGCCCTTGGCGTGGAGCTTATCTCCGAAAGCCTTGGGATCGGGGAACATTTCCTTATTCCAGGTAAAGCCCGTCCAGCCCTTGCCGTATTTGGGATCTACCTCGGTCACGTGCCAGTCCATATCCAGAACTGCCATGGAGAAGGGATAGTCTTCCTTCTTGAAGCGGTCGAAGAGGGAAAGATAGCTTTCCTCCGTATAGGGATACCATCTGCTCCACCAGTTGCCCAAGGCGTAGCGGGGGAGCATAGGGGGCGCGCCCGTGATCTTGTAAAATTCCTTCAGCGTTTCGGTGTACTCGTCCTGACAGCACACGTAGTAGGTATCCAGGGTACCGGGGCGTCTGGAGCCGAAGGTTCCGTCCTCATTCCAAAGCGCCGTTTCCGAATCGTCGAAAAAGCTTCTTCCGCCGCGGTCCATCAAGCCGTGCTCCAACTCCACGCCGCCTTCTGCCTTATCCAGGGTGCGGGCGGTGCCGAAGAGGTTGTTGTGGCGGGGAGGATCTCCGAATTGGCGCATACCGAAGTGCCATCTGGCGCCGTAGTTGGTCAGATTGTTTTTGGCGTCGATGATCAGATTATTGGCGTTGAATTTCTTTTCATAGCCGTAGTAATAGATCAGGTGATAGTTTTTGGTGTCGATCTCAAGTCTGGAGCCGTTGTCCCGCACGGAAAATTCGGGCGCGGGCAGATTGCGGAAGATCACGGTCTGAGAAGGGCGATCCTCAAAAACGCCTTCGGGATCGTACTCCATTCTCAAAATATGATCGGTTAAAAGGGTGAATCGGTACCACGGACCGCGTACGCAAGCCTCTTCGTGGCATTTTCCGTCTACAGAAAAAGGAATCTTTTGTTTCATAACTGTTTCTCCCGGATGTCTGTGTATTTTCTAAAGAGTCAGTTTGCGGCCTTTTGCGCCTTCAGCTCGGCAAGGTGAGCGTCAATCAAGGCTTCGCCCGTTCCCTGAACGTAATGGGTCTGTCCTACCTCGTAGCCGCCGTTGGGGAAGGCGAAGGAGGCGGGAATGTAGCCGTTCATACCGTTGGAATAGCCGCAGAGGAAGGTCATTTTATAGGGGGAAGCCTCGCGCAGGTCCTTGCCCAAGGAATCGTGAAGCTCACCGGGGATTGAGCAGAAGGCAAGATCGCCCACGGTGATGGTATAAAGGGGGATGCTTTCTCCGTAGGATTTGGTCTGGGTACCGTTCAGGATCGCTTCCTTAAAGGTTCCCTTATAGACGGTGATCTTCGCTTGGATCTTACCTGCCTGGGCGGGGGTGGCATTCTCCAAGGCTTTGCCTACGACTGCGGCAATATCTCTGCCCTGCTGATAAAAGTCGGTGGAGTTGTTGCGGTCACCCTGCAGATAGCCGGTCTGGGCAAGGTTACCCGCCGCACCCTGATGGTAGGATACGAGCACGTCATAGTCCTCTTCTGCCTGAGAGCGAAGGGTAGAGATGAAGTCTGCGGAAATGTCCGTGTTGTTTTCCCCGCCGGGGGCGGTGGGGTGGCACTGCCAGTTCACCAGCACAATATCCTTCTTGTCGGTTCTGTCAAATCGGATGGCCTGGAGGACCTCATCCTCCTCGGATTCGTGGGCGACTACGTTGGGATCCTGGCCGGGATTTAAGTTTTTGCCCAGATACTCACCGGTGAGCTTGTTGACGTAGCGGCGCACGTAGCTCAGCCCCTCGGTCTTGCTTTGACCCACCAGGATCTGGGCGGGGGCAAGGTCGCGGAGGGCTTCCTCGGCGATCTCCATAGCGGCTTCGTAATAGAGCTTGGAGTATTTTGCCATACCCGTTACGTTGGAGTTATACATGGCGGGAGAGGAATGGGTGTGGGTGGCGTTGATAATAACGTTTTCCTTGGGAATTCCGAAATTTTTCTCCATCAAGGACTGAACGTAGCTGACGATGGAGGGACCGATGCTCACAAGGTCCGTGGAGAACAGGAGCACTACGTTTTCCCCGTCGCAGATGGCGGTGCAGGTCAGCATCAGATCGTCCAGGATCTTTTTGCTGAGTCTTGTCATATGATTGCCGTAGCCGCCGAGCCCCGTTCCGATGGGGGGATTGACGACCTTTCTTCCGAAGCCCACGGAAAAGGTTTCGGGATAGACGATGGGAGAGGTGTCCTTTTCCTTGACCTCCTCCGTCTTTTCTTCGGTTTTCGTTTCTTCTTCGGTAGCGGTTTCCTTACCTGTTTCCTCAGTTTCCAGAGAAGAGGAGCAGGCGGCAAGGGAGAACAGCATTACCATTGCCAGAAATATGGATAGAATTCGTTTCATAAGGGTACCTCCGTACTCAGTTTTAAAGTAACATTTTAATTGTATCATTTTTTTCGAAAGAAGGGAAGAAAAAAAGTGATAAATTTTTATAATAAAATATCGTGGATATGCACAAAAAAAGTAAAAGAAGGGAAAACAAACCATAAAAAAGTTGGAAATCCCGTTTTTTTTCTCAATTCGCTTGACATTTTTTTTGAAAAAAATTATAATAGATAAAAATTTTCCCGAAAGGAGAGGGCGGTATGACTCAGTTTTTGTATTCTTCCCGATTTTATTACTTTACTGCAGCGGACTGCCTCAACTCCGAAAAGTAAGCTACGGCTCTTTTTACGGTTTGGTTGTCCGCATTTCGTGTATTCCCACGCAGGGGGAAACGAAGATGCGGATTTTTTTATTTTTGAAACAAAAGGATTTTGGAGGATAAATATGATCTCACAGAAAATGCTTCAGCTTGGAAAGCAGGCGTCGGTGATCCGCGCCATCAGCGAATACGGCGCAAAGAGAAAGAAGGAGATCGGTGCGGAAAACGTGTACGATTTCTCTCTGGGCAATCCCAGCATCCCCGCGCCCGATGCCATCGAAAAAGCCATTACCGAATTGGTTGAACAGATGGATCCCTGCCAGCTCCACGGCTACACCTCTTCCGCAGGAGATATGGGGGTACGTACCGCCATTGCGGATTCCGTCAAGGCGCGCTTCGGCTTCGAGGCGGATCCTGCCATGATCTATATGACCTGCGGTGCCGCCGCATCCCTGACCTGCTCGCTCCACGCGATCTTGAACGCGGGAGACGAGGTGGTGGTTCCCGCTCCCTTTTTCCCCGAGTACCGCGTATTCGTGGAAAAGGCGGGTGGCGTTCTGGTCCCCGTTTTGTGCCATCAGCCCTCCTTCCAGCTTGATCTGGAGGCAATGGAGGCGGCGATCAACGAAAAGACCAAGGTGGTAATGCTCAACTCTCCCAACAATCCCACCGGCGCGGTCTATTCCGAGGACAGCCTGAAGGCGCTTGCCGCCATACTGAAAAAGAAGGAGGCAGAGCTGGGTACCGAGATCTATCTGCTTTGTGACGAGCCTTACCGCGAGCTTTACTACGGCAAGGGAACCCTTCCCTGGCTTCCCGATTTGTACGATCGCACCGTGGTGGCTTATTCCTACAGTAAGAGCCTTTCCCTGCCCGGTGAGCGGATCGGGTATATTCTGGTGTCTCCCCGTATGGACAATGCAGGGGACGTATTTGCCGCCGTTTGCGGCGCGGGCAGAAGTCTGGGCTTCGTATGCGCCCCCTCTCTGTGGCAGAGAGTGATCGCAAAGTGCTTGGGCGAGACGGCAAACGTGGAGGAATATCGGGAAAATTGCCGTATTCTTTCCCAGGCGCTGACCGAGCAGGGCTATACCGTGACGCCTCCCGAGGGCGCTTTCTACCTGTTCGTAAAATCTCCCGAGGAGGATGCAAATCTCTTCTGTGAAAAGGCAAAGAAATATGAGCTTTTGCTGGTTCCCTCCGACTCCTTTGGGGTCAAGGGCTTCGTTCGCATTGCATACTGCGTCAGCAGAAAGACCATTACCGACTCCATTCCCGCCTTCCGCGCTTTGATGGAGGAGTACAAATGAGCCGGGATAAATCCCTTCTGGACGAGGCAAGACAGGAGATCAACCGCATTGATACGGAGATGGCTCGCCTGTTCCGTGAGCGTATGATCGCTTCGGGCAAGGTCGCACAGTATAAAAAGGAAACGGGGATGCCTGTTTTTGATCCCGTTCGGGAGGAAGAGGTCATCCGTCGCGGCTCTGCCCGTATGGAGGATGAGACCCTTCGCAGCTATTATGTGAATTTTCTCCACGCCAATATGGATATTTCCAAGGCGTATCAGTCCAGACTTCTGGGTGGGATGCGAGTGGCGTATTCCGGTGTCAAGGGGGCTTTTGCCCAGCTTGCCGCTTCCCGCATTTTCCCTGATGCGGAGCCTGTGGGCTACGGGGATTTTGCCGCCGCTTATCAGGCGGTGGAAAACGGGGAAAGTGACGTAGCGGTCCTTCCCTTGGAAAACAGTACCGGCGGTGACGTGGGTACCGTTATGGACCTCGCTTTTTTCGGCTCCTTGAAGATCAACGGCATTTACGATATCGAGGTGGTGCAGAATCTTCTGGTCAAGCCCGGAACGGAGCTTTCCGCCGTTCGCACGGTCATCAGCCATCCTCAGGCCTTGAAGCAGTGCGGGGAATTTATCAAAAAGCAGGGCTTTACTCCTTGCGAGGCGGTGAATACCGCGGTTGCCGCAAAGAAGGTTGCCGAGTCTGAGGATCCCTCTCTTGCCGCCATCGGCAGTGAAGAGGCGGCAAAGGAATTCGGTCTTTCCGTGCTTTGCAGTCACATTCAGGAGCAGGGCGGGAATACCACCCGCTTCGCCGTCTTTTCCCGCGTGGAAAAGGATCAGAGTGAAAAGGATCGCCAGTTCGTCCTTCTCTTTACCGTAAAGAATGAGGCGGGCGCTTTGGCAAAGGCGATTTCCGCCATCGGTGAAGGTGGCTTTAACCTGCGCGCCATCAAGAGCAGACCTACAAAGCTCTCCTCCTGGGAATACTATTTCTTCTGTGAGGGTGAGGGCTGTATTCACAGCAGTGCGGGAGAAAAGATGCTTTTCGAGCTTGGCAAGACTTGCAACGACCTGAAGGTGCTCGGCTCCTTTGAAAAAGAAAACGTTTTATTCTGAGGAGGAAGTATGATCCTTTCCGTAAAAACCGCTTTGTCCTCTTACCCCATCGTTTTGGAGCGTGGGGTGTTGGCGAAGGCGGCAGAGCATTTAAAGCTGGATCGGAGATGTCTGATCCTGACCGATGACAACATACCCAAAGAATACATCGACACCCTTTCCCGTCAGTGCAGGGAGCCTCTCGTATTCGTGATCCCCGCGGGGGAGGAATCCAAGACCCTGGAAATGCTGGGGCAGGTGATCGAGGCGATGCTGGAGGCGGAATTTTCCCGTACTGACTGCGTTCTTGCCCTTGGCGGCGGCGTGGTAGGGGATCTGGCAGGCTTCGTAGCTGCTTCCTTCCAGCGAGGAATTGATTTTTACAATATTCCCACCACCGTTCTTTCTCAGGTGGATTCTTCTATCGGGGGCAAGGTTGCGGTCAATTTCAAGGGCTGGAAAAATATGGTGGGCGCCTTCTATCCCCCCAAGGCAGTTCTCATTGACCCCGAGACCCTTCGCAGTTTGCCTCGCAGACAGATCGCAAACGGTCTGGCGGAATCGGTGAAAATGGCGGCGACCTTTGACGAGGAGCTGTTTTCCCTGTTTGAGCGGGGCGAGGCGGAGGAAAAAATCGATCTGGTGGTCGAAAAAAGTCTTCGCATCAAACGATACGTGGTGGAAGAGGACGAGCGGGAATCGGGTCTGAGAAAGGTGCTGAATTTCGGACATACCCTTGCTCACGCCATTGAAAGTGAAAGCCATAAGACGCCCGATTTTCTCTATCACGGGGAATGCGTTGCCGTGGGAATGCTCCCTATGTGTTCTCCGGAAGCGCGAGCAAGGCTGAAGCCCGTTCTGGAAGGGCTGGGACTGCCTACCCAGGCTTCCTTTTCCGGGGAGGCTCTGGTGGAGGCGCTTCGCCACGATAAAAAGATCAGCGGAAAGGATATTACGCTGATTTTTGTAGATAAGATCGGTGAATACCGAATGGAAAAAATGCCTTTTTCCGCCTTTGCGGAGAAAGTGAAAGAGGATTTTTGATGAAAAATACCTTTGGAACTGCCGTGACCCTGACTCTGTTCGGGGAAAGCCACGGCGAAGGGATCGGATGCGTTCTGGACGGTCTTACCCCCGGTATGGAGGTGGACGAGGAGGTCATTCGCCGCGCACTGGATAAGCGCCGCCCCGCGGGAGCCATCTCCACGGGCAGACGGGAGCCGGATGAATTTTGCATCGTCAGCGGCGTCGTGAACGGCAAGGCAACGGGAACGCCTCTTTGCATACTCATTCCCAACGTGGCGCAACGCTCGGCAGATTATACGGGAAAGACGGCTTACCGTCCCGGTCACGCGGATTTTACCGCAGAGATGAAATACCACGGCTTTCAGGACGTGCGGGGCGGGGGACATTTCTCCGGCAGGATCACCGCTCCTCTGGTTGCGGCAGGAGCCATCCTCCGCGGGGCTTTGGAGAAAAAGGGAATCGTGATCGGTACCCATATCGCCGCCATTCACGGTGTAAAGGACGCTCCCTTTGCGGGGAGCGATGAGGAAATAAAGTACCTGGAAAACGCCCTCTTTCCCACCCTTTCTCCCGAAGCGGGAGAAAAGATGCAGGAGGAGATCCTTCTTGCCAAGCAGAAGGGGGACAGCGTAGGCGGGATTCTGGAAACTGTGGTAAAGGGAATGCCCGCAGGAGTCGGTGAGCCTTGGTTTGATACCGTGGAGGGCTTGCTTTCCCACGCACTCTTTTCCATCCCCGCCGTAAAGGGTGTGGAATTCGGCGCAGGCTTTGATTTTGCAAAGCTTTACGGCTCCGAGGCAAACGACGCCTTTCTCAACGAGGAAGGTTTGATCCGCACCCGTACCAATCAAAACGGTGGGATCAACGGCGGTATTACCAATGGAATGCCTCTGGTGTTCCGCACGGTGATCAAGCCTACTCCCACCATTTCCGCAGAACAGGATACGGTGGACGGAGTGACCAAGGAGGCGGTGCGCCTTTCCTCCGGCGGAAGACACGATCCCTGCATCGTGCATCGCGCCCGTATCGTCCAGGAATCGGTGACGGCTTTGGTACTGTTTGACGCTTTGTCCGCTCGCTTTGGCACGGATTGGTTCGGAGGAAAATAAAATGAAATTCGGTTGTATCGGGGAGAAGCTGGGACACAGCTTTTCCGTGGAGATCCACGAAAAGCTTGCCCTTTACGACTATACTCTGATGCCCATTCCCCGTGAAAAATTGCACGATTTTATGGTGCAAAGGGATTTTGACGGAATCAACGTGACCATCCCTTATAAAAAAGACGTGATCCCTTACCTGAAGGAGATCTCCTTTGAGGCAAAACTTTGCGGTGCGGTCAATACCATCGTGAAGCGTGACGGGGAGCTTTACGGCTATAATACCGACTTTGCCGGAATGCGGGATCTTCTTGCCATGGGCGGCATTGAGATCCAAGGCAAAAAGGTGCTGATCCTGGGATCGGGCGGCACTGCGGGAACGGCGAAAAAGCTTTGCGGCGTTCTGGGTGCTTCCCGCGCGGAGCTTGTAAGCCGCGGCGGCAAGGACGGCTGTATCACCTACGAGGAGGCGTATACCCGAGGCGATACGGAGGTGGTTATCAACGCTACGCCCTGCGGAATGTATCCCAATGGGGGAAAAAGCCCCATCGAGCTTGCCCGCTTTCCCCACCTTTGCGGTGTGGCAGATGCCGTATATAACCCTGAAAAGACGGCGCTTCTGATGGAAGCCGAGGCTTTGGGAGTTCCCTGCATCGGCGGTTTGTATATGCTGGTTTCCCAAGCGCTTTACGCCGCGGAGATCTTCACGGGACGGGAGGATCTTCTCCACCTTGCTCCCGCCATTTACGAGGCGGTGCGCCGTGAAAAGGAAAACATCTTTCTCATCGGAATGCCCGGCTCGGGGAAAAGCACTTTGGGAAAGGCACTTGCCGCAAGGCTGGGCAGAGATTTTCTGGACAGTGACGCGGTCATTGAGGAAGAAGAAAAAAAGGCGATCCCCGAGATCTTCCGCGAGGTGGGAGAGCAGGGCTTCCGCGATATTGAAAGCCGCGTGATCCGTTCCCTTTCCGCTTTGCGGGGCAAGATCATTGCAACGGGAGGCGGCGCCGTTCTGCGGGAGGAGAACGTCAAGGAGCTTCGCTCCAACGGAATCCTTCTCTTTCTGGATGCGCCCCTGGAGACTCTGATGCCCACGGGAGACAGACCCCTGACTGCCACCTTCGACGATCTGAAGAAGAGGTACGAGGAACGCTATGATATTTATTGCGCATCGGCAGATGCGGTGATCCCCGTCACCCGTGACGTGGAACAGAATTTGAAAAGAATCCAAGAGGTGTTAGAATGAAAATTCTCATCATCAACGGTCCCAATCTGAATTTTCTCGGAATTCGGGAGCCTGCCATTTACGGAAAAGAAACCTACGGAGATCTTTGCGATCTCATCCGCGCCCACGCAAAAGAGCGTGGGGTGGAGGTGGAATTTTTCCAGTCCAACCACGAGGGCGCGCTGGTGGATGCCATTCAGTCCGCCTACGGAAAGGCAGACGGCATCGTGATCAATCCTGCCGCCTATACCCATACCAGCGTCGCGCTTCTTGACGCGGTAAAATCCGTTGGGATCCCCACGGTGGAGGTACACATTTCCAAGGTGGAGGAGCGGGAGGATTTTCGCCGGACAAGCTATATCCGCGCCGCCTGTATCGCAACCGTTACGGGCAGAGGCTTCCGGGGGTATCTGGACGCTATGGATCTTCTTCTGGACGGTAAAAAGGCATGAGAGTTGAGATCCTTCCAAGCACGGCTCGGGGAACGGTCAAGGTCCCCCCATCCAAAAGCATGGCGCATCGCGCACTCATTGCCGCCGCCTTGGGGGAAGGGGAAAGCCTGCTTTCCCCCGTCGCCCTTTCCAAGGATATGGAGGCAACCGTCAACGGACTGACTGCCCTGGGCGCCGTCTTTACCCGTGAGGGGGATGCAGTTCGGTTGCGAGGCTTTGGCGCAAGACCGAAGAATCTGGGCGTTCTGAATTGCATTGAAAGCGGCAGTACCCTGCGATTTCTCATTCCCCTTTGCCTTTTGACGGGAGAAGAATATACCCTGGAGGGAGCGCCGCGCTTGATGGAGCGTCCTCTTTCCGTCTACGAAAAGCTGTGTGGGGAGCAAGGCTTCCTTTTTGAAAAAGAGGGAAATACTCTGAAGGTTCGTGGCAGACTTTGCCCGGGAGAATATACGGTGGCGGGAGACATTTCCAGCCAGTTTATTACGGGACTTTTGTTCGCCCTTTCCCTGCTCGGGGGGGATAGCTTCCTCCACGTGACGGGCGTATGGGAAAGCGCGTCCTATATTGATATGACGCTGGACGCCATGGCGGCCTTCGGTGTGAAGGTGCGCAGAAAAGAAGACGGCTTTTTCATTCCCGGCGGACAGAAATACCTCCCGCGGGAATACGGCGTGGAGGGAGACTGGTCCAATGCCGCCTTTCTCCAGGCTTTGGGGCTGTTTGAGGGAGGCGTTACGGTCACGGGTGTGAACGAGGATTCCCTGCAAGGGGATCGGGTGGTTCGCAGTCATTTTAAGGCTCTGGTGCAAGGGACTCCCACGCTGGATCTTTCCGACTGTCCCGATCTGGCGCCCATCCTCTTTGCGGTGGCGGCGTATTACGGCGGTGCCCGTTTTACGGGGACCAGACGCCTTGCCATCAAGGAAAGTGACCGCGGCGCGGCAATGGCCCGGGAGCTGGCAAAGTGTGGGGTGGATCTGATTTTGGAAGAGAACGCCATCACCGTGCCTAAGGCGAAGCTGTATCCTCCCACTCAGAGCATCTCCGGGCATAACGATCATCGGATCGTGATGGCGATGAGCGTGCTTCTGACCCGTCTGGGCGGTGTCATTGAGGGAGCGGAGGCGGTTGCCAAAAGCTACCCCAACTTTTTTGAAGACGTACAAAAACTTGGAATCGGTGTGAAAAAATATGAAACTGAATAAGAATGCAGATACGAAAATCCTGATCGTAGGTCTGGGGCTTCTGGGCGGTTCTTACGCCCGCGCTCTGAAGAAAAAGGGCTATACGGTCTGGGCAATTGAAAAGAAAAATTCCTCCGTGGAATACGCTTTGAAGGAAGGGATCATTGACCGAGGCTCCACCTTGGTGGAGGAAAGCTTTCTCAAGGAAGCCAACATTACGGTTTTTGCCCTGTATCCCCACATTTTCGTGGAATGGATCCGTGAAAACGGAAGCAAATTCCCCAAGGGGGCGATCCTGACCGACGTAACGGGTGTGAAAAGCGCCGTAGTGCATCAAGTACAGGAAATGCTTCCGGACGGCGTGGAATATATTCCCGCCCATCCCATGGCAGGTAAAGAGGTGGGAGGCGTGGAAAACAGCGACGACGCTATTTTCCGCTCCGCTAACTACATCGTCGTTCCCACGGCGAAGAATACCCACGAGGGCGTAGAGCTTTGCAAGGAGCTGGGAAAGGAGCTGGGCTTTGCCAATATCTCCGTTCTGACTCCCGAAAAGCACGATGAAATGATCGCCTTTCTTTCCCAGCTGACCCACTGTATCGCCGTATCCCTGATGTGCGCGGGAGACGATACGGGGCTGGTGGATTACACCGGTGACTCCTTCCGCGATCTGACCCGCATTGCAAAGATCCAGGAGGATATGTGGTCGGAGCTGTTCCTTTTGAATCGGGAACCCCTTTTGGAGCAGATGGAGCGGTTTGAAAAAAATTTTAATCTTCTCAAAGAGGCGATCGCCGAGAAGGACACGGAAAAGATGAAAGAGATGATGCGCCTTTCCACGGCGCGCAGAGCTTTGTTTGATAAAAAGGAGAAACAATGAACTTCATTCGCAAGCTTCCCATTCCCCAGGATATCAAGGCGCAATTCCCCCTGAAGCCGGAATGGGTGAAAACAAGAGAAAAAAAGGTAGAGGAGCTTTGCCGTATTTTTCGTGGTGAAAGCGAGAAATTCGTTCTGATCATCGGCCCCTGCTCCGCAGACAATCAGGAGGCGGTCCTCGCCTATCTGGAAAAGCTTGCCCGCGTAGACGAAGAGGTGCGGGACAAGATTCTTATCATTCCCCGCATTTATACCAATAAGCCCCGTACCACGGGAGAGGGCTATAAGGGTATGCTGCATCAGCCCGATCCCTCCGCCCGACCCGATATGCTTCGCGGCATCATCGCCATTCGCGAGCTTCACCGTACCGCCCTTGCCGATTACGGCTTTACCTGCGCGGACGAAATGCTTTATCCCGAAAATCACAGATACCTTTCCGACCTTCTGGCTTACATTGCGGTAGGCGCCAGAAGCGTGGAAAATCAGCAGCACCGCTTGACCGCAAGCGGAATGGAGGTTCCCGTGGGGATGAAGAATCCCACCGGCGGCGATATGCACGTATTGATGAATTCCATCCACGCG
>JAZPZL010000218.1:0-5290 GCA_045544655.1 Eubacteriales bacterium | reverse complement strand
CATTCAGAACCTGTTCTACCTTATCCGGGGGAATTGCGATGCCCTGATCGGAAAGGGTGAAGCCGCTCGTTCCGTCAAAGTTTACGTATTTTTCTGCACGGTTGTCATAGAAGGAAGCGGATTCCTTCATATAATCCCATTTGGAGTAGATCAGATAGGTTATCTCTTCAGCAGCGCTTGCCGCATCGGACGGAGAGGGGGTGGGGTGATAATAGGTCACGTAGGTGTAAACCGTATCGTCTCCCTTGGCGGCGCGGTATTCGCTCAGGGTCATCCAGTTCAGATCGTACTTGGAGTCATCCCAAACGATTCCGTATTCCTCGTTTTCGGGAATGGTGACCGTGCGACCGGACTTGTCGGTGATCCCCGTAAAGATTCCCTGGTTGGACTGATGGTAATAGTATCTGTTTTTGGCAGAGGGCTTGAAGCCTACGTGAGCGTCACCGTTCAGAACCTCGCCGTTTGCTTCGGGGGGATTCATAACGCCGAATTCATTGGAGTAGAAAACAGCCTTTCCGTTGGCAACGTCCAGATACTCGTAACCGGAGATGGCGGAAATATCGATCCGACCGTTGGGAAGCAAAATGTCGGAATCAACGCCTACGGTGTAGAATACGCGAAGGGGGCTGTATTTGGTTTCAATGATGGTGGCGGTGGTTTTGTCACCCACGGTCTGGGAGTTCACCTGCTCCATCAAAATGGGGAGGATCTCCTGATTCACGCGGATCTCAAGCTTCTGGCTTCCGTCAGATTCTTCGGTAATGGAAATGAGAATGTCCTCGGCGGTATTCCAGCTCTCGCCCGTGGTGGGGTTTACGCCGGTAGCGGTATCTACGGTATAGGTTCCGTTTGCATTCTTGATCACGCCGTAGGAGGAACCGAACAGAGACACTGCCTGGAAATCCTTCACTTCCATATGCTTCCCGATGAAGTCAACGTAGATCAGGGGCGTGTGCTCTACACCGGTACCGCCGTTTGTGGTGGTCGTGCTGGAAATGGGGTTGAATACACCGGAGGAAAGCTCCTGATAGATCTGCTCGAAGGTATCGGCAATATCCGCGTTGGAAACGTCGTAGTAGACGTTGGCGTAATTGATATTTGCAGCGATCTTCGCATCGGTGATGGCACCGCTTTGCGTGGGATAGCTGTGGTTGAAGGTCCAGCGGTTGTAGGTAACGTCCTGACCTGCTTTCCAGGTGTTGAAGTTTTGATATGCCGTTCTGATCTCGCGATCGCTGTTCTGATCGTTGAAGCCGTAGATGGAATCCGCGGGATTCATCAGAAGTCTTGCTACCCGATTGTCACTTACGTCTACGCCGACGGTGTAGACGGTCGCGTCGCTTTTGTAATGCTCTTCGATCTTGGTTTTGTTATAAGCGGCGTTCAGAAGGGTGCTGAGATAAAGATTTCTGTCGCTGGTGGAGGTGCCGTTCTTATCGCTGTGGCTTGCAATCTCGTAAAAGCCTTCCTGGCTTGCACGGTTTGCCTGACCGTCGGTAAGAACGATGGCAACGGGAATGCGTCCGTCAACACCCGTGGCATTTGCCAGAATATTAAAGCCTCGGTCAATACCGGACTGAAGGTTGGTACCCATGGTATAGCCGTCGTCCTTGCCCAGAACTCTGCGATCCTTGTCGTAAGCGGTTACAACGCCTGCATCGGAGGAGCCGTTATTAAAATAATCGGTAACGACCAGTTCTACGCCGTTGGTATATTCATTCAGAGGAAGAACGGTCTCACTGTCTTCGTTATAGGTAACGATGGCAATGCGCACGTTTTTCATTCCCAGAAGATCACTCAGCAAAAGGTTTGCGGCCTCGATGGTGCGTTGGAGGCGGGTCACGCCCTGAGAATCCGTATCATCCATGGAGGTGGAGGTGTCCAGAACCAGAACGATATCCATGGGACCGGTGGAGGTAATGGATTCCTTGGTGGACATGGTAGAGCCGAGAGCGGAAAAGATTACCTGGAAGGCTTCGTCTTCTTCCAAAGCTACCTGATAGGTGGAGGAGGCGTCGTTTTTGCTGTTAAATCTTGCAACGTCGCCGTTTTTATAAACGGATTTGTCGACCCAGACTCTGCCCGCATAGCGGTTGCCGTCCGAATCGGTTCCCATCATATGCTCCCAGGAATCCGCAGTACCGGGATCGGTCACTACGCTTGTGATCGCCTTTGCAAGGGGAGCGGAAGCAGCTCTCGCGGTAATGGGAAGGTGGGATACCAAAAGTACCGCGCAAAGGAAAATGCTGATAAGTCTTTGTGAAAGCTTGTTTTTTTTCATATTTTTACTCCTGACAGAAATCAATGCTTGTGATCGATAAAAATGCTATTTTAGGCTTATTCTTCCTGAACGTCGGAAAGAAAGGTTTGGCTTTGTCTTTTGGACGGACATTCACACAGTCCGAACAGATCCTCGCAGGCCTTGAAGTGCTGGCATCCGGAGCATCCGTCTCCTTCGGAATCTAAGCTTCCTTTATAGTGAGAACAGACGTCCTGGATCGCGGTAATGATGGGCTTGCCCTCCTTCGTGTAAACGGGGGAGGCTGACAGATCCGGATAAACGGGCATCGGCTCGTTGAACCTTCCTTCCCGTTCAAAATCCTCGTAGTAACCGTAGAGGATGCGGAAGGTGTTTCCGAAGATCGTCAATTCCTTATATAAGTCGCCCTCTTTGGGAATCTCAGGCGGACTTTTTTGGTTCAACCCTTTTGAAACCATGTATACTCCTTTCTTGCGAAACGCAAGGGAAATTTTCGTATTTCCGATGGTATAAGTATAACGAAAAAATACATTTTGCGCTATCCGCCAAAATCATTTTTTTTAGCCAAAAAAAGAAAAAAGGGCTGACCTTTTTTTGCAAAAAAAGAATAGCGGCAATTACAAAATTGCCGCAAATTCCTTTCGGGACATACCCGTTTTACTGCTTACGTTGGCTATTGCCAGCTTCACTGCGGATACGGACATATGAAGCAAAGAGGCGATCTCTTCGTTCTTTAGTCCGAATGCCGCGAATTTAGCAACCTCACGCTGTCTGGGGGAAAGGGTGGTTGCAATGTTTTTTCCGCGCACCGATCCGCTCAGCTTTGACCAGCCGTGTACGTAGATCTCGTATAAGGGCTTGATCTCCCTCCACAGGGAAGGGTCGACTGCATTCAGCCGTTGCTCCAGCAAGGAATCCAGGGTGCGCCTGTATTCCGCCAGAATGCCGAACAATCGGTCGGGCAGAGCCAGCTCGATGGCTTTGTCTATGTGGAAGATCGCTTGCTCTTCGTTGCCGAAGTTGTGATAAACGCTGGCGCAATTCAATCTCAGATAAAGCTCTGCGATCACGGAGCCGTCTGCCTTTGCCTGAGAGATCATAGGCTCGATGGTGGATGGAATCAGGGACATCATGGTAAGTCCGTGTAAGCCGTCCACTTTCACTTCCTTGGTTGCCACGGAAAACGCCGAGGCGTACAAATACTTGGCGTAAGCCACCTTTGCAACGGGAAGCGCATCCTTATGGACCGGATCGAAGCGCCCGATCTTAAACCATTCGGGAAAATCGTAAACGTCGTAAAGCATACTGTCCACTACCACCAGGGAAAACGCCATCAGGTCCATATCCTCTTCGTTTTTTGCAGGTGCCTCCGCAATATGGATCTTCGCCTGACGCCACAGACTCAGATCACCCCGCCAGATGGCGCTCATTGCAAGGAGCATACCCGCGGAAATAACGGAGTAAAAGCCGGAGTGCTTTCCCAGCAGATAATAGGTATGATCGTAAACCTTGTCGATCTCTCCCTTGGCGTAATGGATCCCTGCCGCAAAAAGCATTTGCGCCTCGGGATTATCCGACAAAGCACGGATGCTTTCCTCCGCCTTGCCGGGAGCGCCGTACAGATCGGTCATATGCAAAAAGGGGGTTTTGCGGGGCATTGGCATATTCGGGGAGACGAGGGGATTCATCCGTCCGGATTTGGTTCTTCCGTCTGCGGGCTTTTCCGCATCCTTGGGGATCATCCATTCTCTGCCGAAGCGCATCGCTCCTTGGATCCTTCCTTCCGCGCAGAGGATCTGCACTCTGCGGGTGGAAAGTCCCCAAAGCTTTGCGATCTCGTCAATTTTTACGTAGTTTTGAAATAGATCCATGGGAGCCTTTCTATTGTTCGCTTTGCGAATAATATAATCTTGCTTTGAATTGTTCGTTTGGCGAACATATATTGTTCGCTTTGCGAAATATATTATAATTCATCCGAAGAAAATTTGCAAGTTTTTTTTAAAAAAATGCCGTTGGCACAGCTTCCTTGCGGAAAATGCCCAACGGCGGTTTTGATTTGGTTTTATTTCCAAAGGGTGATCTCTGCCATGGCGAGAGGACTGTTTTCGCTTTCCTTGCGTCCCCATTCTTTGCCCGTCGTGGAAAGGATCTCCAGACGGACGTATCTTGCCTTCTGTTTTTCAAAGCGTACGGTTTCTTCACCTCCGAAAATGCGGAAGTGTCCCAGGGCAACCCGCTTGAAATTCTTCTTGTCAGAGCTGACCGAAATGCGGAATTTGGAGGGGAATTTCTGCATATACAGGTGATCCTCCACCCATTTTTTCGCCATCATGGAGTGATCGACCCAGTAGGGCGTGTGGCTCAGGGCGCAAAATTCTTTTTCTTCTCCAAGATCCAGGATCAGGTCTGCCTTCCCGTGCCGGGTCTCCCAAGGAGTCATAGGATCGTCGTTTATGAGGGTGGGGATCTCCTGCTCGCTGATCCGGTCGTAAGCCTTCATTCCTTCTTTTGCGATGGGAGAAAGCTTTTTCTCTTTTTTTCTTTCAAAGGGCTTTCCCGTCCATACCGGGCAGGACCAGGTCTTTCTGCCCGCTTCGTCCGCCAGACAGAGGTAGAAGTAATGGGAATCGGGTGCGGTCAGGGTAAAATCGAAGCTGTTTCCCATATTCTCCAGTTCCAGCAGAGAAATGCCCCCATCGGAAATGACCTTGCAGGTCTTTACGTGAGTATCCGTCTCACCCATACGGAAATAGGCGCATTCCACGTGGAATCGGTATTCGCCCTCATTGTTCAAAGTTGTGGGGGCGGTTTTTCCGTTAACCGTGTAGAAAAGCTTGACGTTGCCGGAGGAGGTGGCGTACATACGGTTTGCAAGAATGGCATCGTGGAAGGCTTCTTTGCTTTTTTCTTTTGCCATAATGACGGTCTTGCCGGGGAAGAGGTCGTAGCCCCATTTGGAGTGGTAATCGCTGGCGCAGGTGGGGGAGACGTGAAAGCCCTCGTCCAGAGCGGCGGAATAAATATATTCAT
>JAZPZL010000217.1:0-5167 GCA_045544655.1 Eubacteriales bacterium | reverse complement strand
CTAACACCGATCCTTCCGCTCCCGAGTACGCTCCCATCCTCGAGCTCATGGCTCAGGTTGACTCTTACATTCCTACTCCCGACCGTAAGGCTGACCAGCCCTTCCTGATGCCCGTTGAGGACGTATTCTCCATCACCGGTCGTGGTACCGTTGCTACCGGTAGAGTAGAGCGTGGACAGCTGAAGCTTTCCGACGAAATCGAAATCGTAGGTCTGAAGGAAACCAGAAAGTCCGTTGTTACCGGTATCGAAATGTTCCGTAAGCTGCTCGACTATGCTGAAGCAGGCGACAACGTAGGTGTACTTCTCCGTGGTATCGACAAGAAGGAGATCGAAAGAGGTCAGGTTCTTGCTAAACCCGGTTCCATCAATCCTTACACCAAGTTCGTTGGTCAGGTTTACGTTCTTACCGAGAAGGAAGGCGGCCGTCATACTCCTTTCTTCAACAACTACAGACCTCAGTTCTACTTCAGAACTACCGACGTTACCGGTGTTATCAGCCTTCCCGCTGACGTTGAGATGTGCGCACCCGGCGACAACGTTGATATGACCGTTGAGCTGATCGCTCCCATCGCAATCGAAAAGGGTCTCCGCTTCGCTATCCGTGAAGGCGGCAGAACCGTTGGTTCCGGCGTTGTTACCGAGATTCTCGGCTAATTGAATATTGATCTTCAGGGGTTGGTGTAATTCCACACCGGTGGTAAAGTCCACGAGCGCAAGCTGAGCAGGCGAAATTCCTGCACCGACGGTATAGTCCGGATGGTAGAAGGTCATTTGTAACGTTCGTTACGTCTTTTCGGCACCCCTGCAACTTGTTTGCAGGGGTGTCTTTTTGTTTTCGGAGGAGTTATGAGATCCAGATTTTCAGTAAAGAGCATTGCCGTTTTGGGAATGTTTTGTGCGATGAGCTTCGTTGCGGTTTTGCTCGGCAAGGTGATCCCCAACGTTGCCGGATTTTTGAGCTACGATCCCAAGGATGCAGTCGTTGTGATCGCAGGATTTATGTTCGGTCCCCTTTATACAGTGATCATCCCCGTGGTGGTTGCATTGGTTGAGATGGTGTCTATCAGTGGTACGGGTCCGATCGGCTGCTTGATGAATATTATTTCTACCGTCAGCTTTGCCTTGCCTGCGGCTTTGGTATATAAAAAAATGAAAAGCTATCAGGGCGGCGTTATCGGACTTGGGGCAGGCGTTTGCTTTATGACCGCGATGATGTTGCTTTGGAATTATTGGATCACGCCTATCTATATGGAGGTTCAAAGGGAAGTAGTCGTTGAAATGCTTCTGCCCGTATTTCTTCCCTTCAATGCTATCAAGGGAGGCTTGAACGCGGCTTTGACCCTGCTTTTGTATAAGCCACTCGTCACCACGCTCCGTCGAGCGAAATTGGTTCCCATGCCTGCGGAAAAAGAAAAAAATAGGAAAGTGAATTTCTCATTCCTTTGGATCGGCCTTGGTTTGTTGATCGTATTCGTCGTTTTATTTTTGTATTTGATCGGGGTGATCGGATGAAAAGAATTCTTGAACGAATAGACGCGCTTCTCGCTGAGAAGGATCGGGTGGTGGTCACCATCGACGGTCCCTGCGCTTCCGGTAAAACGACCTTGGCAAATAAGCTTGCTGAAATTTATGGATGTAATCTGATCCGTATGGACGATTTTTTCCTTCGCCCTGAACAAAGAACTGCTCAGCGGCTTGCAGAGCCCGGCGGAAACTTTGACCGTGAACGGTTTTGGGAGGAAGTGATGAATCACATCGTCCGCTATGACGATATTCATTACCGTCCCTACGATTGCAGTAAGGGTGAATTGGGAGACGCGATCCATCTGCCCTTCAAACAGCTTTTCATTATTGAAGGTAGCTACAGCCAGCATCCCTTTGTGGGAAAAACGACGGTGAATCTTCGCATTTTTCTGGACGTTACTCCCGAAAAGCAAAAGGAACGTCTGGCTGCCCGAAATCCTGAAAAGCTGGAACGTTTTTTAACGGACTGGATTCCCAAGGAAAATGCGTATTTTGAAACCTTCCGTATCAGGGATCACGCGGATCTTTGTATAGAGCTATAAGGACGGACTCTTGACAGAGTCCGCCTTTCTTTTTATAATGAAGAAAAAAGGAGGGAGGAACGAAATGAAAGATTTTTGGATTTTGATCCTTATTTTCATATCGCTTTTGTTTTTGCCTGATTGGATTCTGCGTGTGAAATTATTGTTGCTTTGCCCGAAATTGCAACGGTTTTGCAAAAAAAGAGGGTATGATATAACTTGGCACCGTCATCCGCTTTCCCATTCCAAGACCTCAGGGGGGACCCTCCTTTGTTCCATCGATGCTAAAACGAAAAAATACGAAGTTGCTTTGATGTCATCCAAGTACCGTTTGAGAGAATACTTCTTTATTTCAAAATCAGAGCTTGGAATCTATCGATCTGTCGGAGGGATCTGGGTGAGAAGCCGCGCCAAATTTTTGAAAGGGATCACACCTGCGCGTTTCATCAGCTTCGGCACCACTTATCAAACCGTTGATCTGAAGCTTGATGAAACGATTCCGGAGAATGCAGAAAGGATCTTGCTGTTTTATCCCATTGCTAAGGATGTTACCTGGAATGCACCCGGAAGAGGGAAGCAATACTTGGGAAACGGTGACCTTTTGTTTTGTAAATATCGACTGCTTTCCCTTTCTGCTTTTTTGGAAGAGCTTGCTTCCCCGGGAAAATATTTGCGCAGGGTGAACCCTTGGGAGGAGTATTAAATATGAACAAAAAAAGACTCGGTTGAGTCTTTTTTTGTTTTTCTCTTGACAAAATGAAAAACCTGGGTATAATAATCAAGTGTAAAGAAAAAATATTTACAAAAGGAGACGGGAGCTATGTTCGAGAAGGATCTGTCCCTGTCCCTTTTGTACGATATTTACTCCCCGCTTCTTTCCGAAAAAAAGAGGGAAGCCTTTGAGGGATATTATCTTTCCGACCTTTCTCTGTCGGAGATCGCTCAGGATACGGGTACCAGCCGTCAGGCGGTACGGGATCTCGTTTCCCGCACCTGCGCCGAGCTTCGTGAATACGAGGAAAAACTGGGGCTTTTGCGTAAGAGAAAGGAGCTTGCAAGCCTTTGCGATCAAGCGGAGACTGCAGGCGGATCCAAGGAAATTTTGGATCAGATCCGAGAATTACTGTAGGAGGGCACTATGTTTCAGAGCTTGATGGATAAAATGGCCGCCGCTCTTGGTTCTTTCAAGAACAAGGGCAAGCTTACCCCTGCAGACGTGAAAGCGGGAATGCGCCAGATCAAGCTAGCCCTTTTGGAAGCAGACGTCAACTTTAAGGTTGTAAAGGAATTCGTAAATCGCGTCAGCGAGCGTGCGGTTGGATCCGAAGTGCTGGAGAGTCTTTTGCCTCATCAGCAGGTGGTTAAGATCGTTCGTGAAGAGCTGGTTGCCATTATGGGAGAAAAGTGTGAAAAGCTTTCGGTTTCCCCCAAGCTTCCCACCGTCATTATGATGTGCGGTTTGCAGGGTAGCGGTAAAACCACTCACTCCGCAAAGCTTGCCAAGCTTTTGAAGAAGCAGGGAAAGCGTCCCGTTTTGGTGGCTTGTGACGTATACCGTCCCGCCGCGATCACCCAGCTGAAGGTGGTTGGTGAACAGGTGGAAACTCCCGTGTTCAGCATTGACGATTGCAAGGACGTGGTTCGCATTGCCCGGGAGGGGGTTAAGTTTGCGGAAAACGGTGCTTACGATACGGTGATCCTGGATACCGCGGGTCGACTCCACGTGGATGAGGAATTGATGGACGAGCTGAAGCGGGTGAAAGCGGAGGTCAGTCCCACCGAGATCCTTTTGGTGGTGGATGCCATGACCGGTCAGGATGCGGTGAATGTAGCGGAAAGCTTCAATAACCTTTTGGATATTACCGGCGTGATTCTGACCAAGCTGGACGGTGACACCCGAGGCGGCGCGGCACTTTCCGTTCGATACGTGACGGGCAAGCCCATCAAGTTCATCGGTGTAGGTGAAAAGCTGGATCAGATCGAGCCCTTCTATCCCGACCGTATGGCGAGCCGAATCATTGGTATGGGCGACGTAATGACCCTCATTGATAAGGCGGAAGCCGCTTTTGACGAGAAAAAAGCAAAGGAAATGGAGCAAAAGCTCCGTCAGAACGCTTTTACGCTGGAAGACTATATGGAACAGTTCGACCAGCTGAAGAATATGGGATCTTTGGAGCAGCTTATGGGGATGATTCCGGGAATGAAGCCCGGCGCTTTGAAGGACGTCAATTTTGACGATCGGCAGATCGACCGTACCAAGGCGATCATCCAGTCTATGACTCCCAAGGAAAGACAGAAGCCCGATATCATCAATGCTTCCCGCCGCCGCAGAATTGCGGCAGGCTGCGGACAAACGGTGGAGGATGTAAACCGTCTCCTTCGCCAATACGAGCAGATGAACAAGATGATGAAACAGCTGACGGGCAAAAAAGGTAAATTTGGCAGAATGAAATTTCCGTTCTAACGGAATTTTATAAGAGCTTTGAAGGAGGTGAAATCATGGCAGTAAAGATCAGATTGAGAAGAATGGGTGCTAAGAAGGCTCCTTTCTACCGTGTTGTTGTTGCTGATTCCCGTTATCCCCGCGATGGCAGATTCATCGAGGAGATCGGTACTTACAATCCTCTTATGGATCCCCCCGCAATCAACATTGACGTAGAAGCAGCTAAGAAGTGGATCGCAAACGGCGCACAGCCCACCGATACCGCAAAGAGCATTCTGAAGAAGAGCGGCGCAATTGACTAATCAAGGAGAAACTATGAAACAGATACTCATTGATATCGCCAAGGCGCTTGTAACGAAGCCCGACGAGGTCGTTGTTGCTGAGCGTATGGATGGAAACGTTCTTCATCTTGAGCTCAGCGTCGCGCCCGAGGATATGGGTAAAGTGATTGGCAAGCAGGGCAGAATTGCAAAAGCGATTCGCTCCGTTATGAAAGCTTGTGCCACGAAAGAAAATTTCAAGGTAATGGTAGATATTATCTGAGCCTTGGCACAGAAAAGACAGGGAATCTTCCCTGTCTTTTCTGTTCACTTCTTTCTTTGAAAAGTCTTCTTTCTTTGAAAAGAAAGAAGCAAAGAAACTTCCCCTGAAGAAATTCCTTCTTATTATAATATATA
>JAZPZL010000216.1:0-3579 GCA_045544655.1 Eubacteriales bacterium | reverse complement strand
TGGATCTCTTCAGCGTCGGACTTGGAAACGCCTTCCTTGATCTTGGAAGGAACGCCTTCAACCAGGTCCTTAGCATCCTTCAGACCCATGCCGGTGATCTCACGAACAACCTTGATTACGTCGAGCTTCTTATCGCCGAAGCTGGTCATAACAACGTCGTACTCGCTCTTCTCAGCTTCTGCAGCACCGCCAGCAGCGGGAGCAGCAGCGCCTGCAACTGCAACGGGAGCAGCGGAAACGCCGAACTCTTCCTCGAGAGCAGCAACGAGATCTTTCATTTCGAGAATGGTAAGTGCCTTGATTTCTTCAAGAATCTGGGTGGTCTTTTCAGTAGCCATTTTAATATACCTCCGAATAAAAATTTAATTTAAAATAGAATTGTTGCGGAATAAGCCAAATTAAGCTTCTGCAGCTTCGCCGGCTTCTTCCTTGTCGATCTTCGCCTGAAGAACGTAAGCGAGTCCGTAAAGGGGACCCATCATGCTGCCCATGATCTTGCAGAGCATCTCTTCCTTGGAAGGAGTGCTTGCCAGTTCATTTACAGCAGCTGCGTCGATCACACCGCCATCAATAAAGCCTGCTTTGATCTGGAAGCTGTCGATTTTATCGGCATACTCCTTCAGGATCTTTGCGGGAGCGATGGGATCTTCAGCGGAAATTGCGAGAGCGTTCATACCCTCGAGATGAGCCTTGAGATCGCCGTAGCCGCAAGCCTCACAAGCTCTTCCGGTCATGGAATTCTTGTAAACCTTGTAATCTACGCCTGCCTCACGAAGTGCTTTGCGGAGTTGGGTGTCCTGCTCAACGGTAATACCGGTGTAGCTGACGAGCACGCCTGCAATAGCATTCTGGATCTTCTCGGTAAGTTCGGCACACTCTGCCTTTTTCTTTTCAAGAATCTTTGCGCTGGGCATCTTTCTACCTCCGTTTAAGATTTTAAGACAAAAAGGGCATTCCTTCTGCCGAAGAAATGCCCTTTGTAAAAATACAAATTCGCGCATCCTCGACAGGCGTTTTGCACTTTGAGAAGGGGAACCCTTCACCTGTTGTCTTAGGAACTAAATGATTATAGCACGTGACCGTGCGTTTGTCAAGTGTTAATTTTTAGCCGAGCTTTGCAGCGTTAACCTTAACACCGGGGCCCATGGTAGAAGCAACGACACAGCTCTTAATGTACTGACCTTTTGCTGCTGCGGGCTTTGCCTTGATGATCGCGCCCATAAGAGCGTCGAAGTTCTCAACCAGCTTTTCCTTACCGAAGGAAGCTTTGCCGATGGGGCAGTGGATGATGTTGGTCTTATCAAGTCTGTACTCGATCTTACCTGCCTTAGCATCCTGAACAGCCTTGGCAACGTTGGGAGTTACGGTACCGGCCTTGGGGTTGGGCATCAGACCCTTAGGACCGAGCACCTTACCCAGACGACCGATGACACCCATCATATCGGGAGTAGCGATCACAACGTCGAACTCAAACCAGTTCTCGTTCTGGATCTTTGCAACCATATCTTCTGCGCCAACGTAATCGGAACCTGCCTCTTCAGCAGCCTTTGCGTTGTCACCCTTAGCAAATACCAGGGTGCGAACCTTCTTACCGGTACCGTTGGGAAGAACTACGGCGCCACGAACCTGCTGATCAGCGTGACGGGAGTCAACACCCAGACGAACGTGAAGCTCGATGGTCTCGTCGAATTTTGCCTTTGCGGAGGCAATTACATTTTCAATAGCTTCTTCGGTGTCGAAGAGCTGGTGGGTATCAAATGCGGCAACACTTGCCAGATATTTCTTTCCTTTTTTCATGTTATGGCTCCTTTCTTACTCTTCCACAGTTACGCCCATGCTGCGCGCGGTACCTGCGATCATGCTCATAGCAGTCTCGACGGAAGCGGCGTTCAGGTCAGGCATCTTCTGGGTTGCGATGGCGCGGAGCTGTTCCTGGTTGAGCTTTGCAACCTTGGTCTTGTTGGGAACGGCAGAGCCGGACTCGATTCCTACTGCCTTCTTAATGAGGACTGCTGCAGGGGGAGTCTTGGTGATGAAGGAAAAGGTTCTGTCGGAATAGATGGTGATGACAACGGGGATGATCAGACCGATGTCATTCTTGGTACGCTCGTTGAACTCCTTACAGAAGTTGGGGATCGCGATACCGTGGGAACCCAGTGCAGGACCTACGGGGGGTCCGGGCATTGCCTTTGCAGCCGGGAGCTGGAGCTTTACGTAAGCTACGATTTTCTTTGCCATAATTTTTTCTCCTTTCGTGGTGTTGCGGAAACCGAAGTTTTGATTTCCTCCCACAGCTGCCGCTTTGCGACAACTATTTAAGCCCTGGCGGGCGTTAAATCAATGTGAATTTTTAGAATAACTGGACGTAAGAGGAATCCAGTTCGATCTTGGTGCTTCTGCCGTGAAGATCGGCAAGTACCTTGACCTTTTTCAGATCCTGGGAAATCTCTTCCACGATCGCGGAGGAGATGTGTGCTGCCAAGGGTCCGCCGATCACGCGGACCTTGTCGCCTACCTTGAAGGGCAGGGCTTCAGCTGCGCTTTCAACGCCGAGCGCGGCAACTTCCTCGTCCGAAAGGACGACGGGCATAGATCCGGGACCTACGAAGCCGGTAACACCGGTGGTGTTACGGACGATGTGCCAACTCTCGTCGTTCATGATCATTTTCACCAATACGTAGCTGGGGAAAATCTTGCGCTCTGCGACACCGTCGCCGCCTTCGGATTCCGGAACCTTTTCCATCGGGATCTTGATGGCGTGGATCAGATTGCCGACCTTGCGGTTTTCAACGATCTTTTCCAGGTTGACGGCTACCTTGTTTTCATAACCCGAATAGGTATGTACCACATACCAATGGGGAGTGAGATTGTCTTCGAGCATTTGCTTCCTCCTTAGCCGATTTTACCGAGGAGAAGAACGAGCTGCGCAAAGATCATATCGAGGATACCGATGATTGCGCCGCATACGACCAAAACCGCTACTGCAATTCCGGTATCGCGGATGACGCGGTCTCTGGGATACCAGACGACCTTTTTCAATTCGCTGCGATATTCGCGGAAGAAGTTTCCGATTCTTTTGAAAAGACCGGGCTTCTTTGCTTTTGCGGGCTTCTTGCTTTCCTTTTTCTCAGATTTCTCAGGAGCGGTCGCAGTGGAATCCTTTTTGATTTCGTCTGCCATAGTGATATCTCCTAAACTAAAAAATATATTACTTGGTTTCCTTGTGCTTGGTGTGCTTGCGGCAGAACGGGCAGTACTTGTTCATCTCAAGTCTGTCGGGATCGTTCTTCTTGTTCTTCATCGTATCGTAGTTTCTTTGCTTGCACTCGCTGCACGCAAGGGTGATTCTTTCTCTCATAATATCCTCCGAATTTGTTGCACCGCAGGGGTGCGTATTCTCCCTCTTTCAAAAGGTCCATCCATAAAAAAAGACCCCGAGAGGTTTTATTATTATAGCAAAGGAGACTGTGTTTGTCAAGCGTAAAAGGAAAAAAACGTAATTTTTTTTGAAAAAAGGAAAAAAGTTGCAGGCACAGACAAAAAAATACCGAAAATCCCTTGTTCGAATCCTCTGCTATG
>JAZPZL010000215.1:0-3038 GCA_045544655.1 Eubacteriales bacterium | reverse complement strand
CACCGCACTTGCAGCGGAGAGCACCCAACGAATCGAAGACCACCTGATTGGAAGTATCTGCCACGATAAAGACAACGTCACCCTTTTCAAAGTTCATCGCCTTTTCAATGGCAAGATTTTCTTCTTCCGTCAAGAACTTGGCATAGGAAGAGGTCTTTTCTTCGCCACCCTTGAGCCACGCAAGACCCTTCGCACGGTAGGTCTTCACAAAATCGGTAAGCTTGTCGATCTCCTTACGGCTCATTCTGTCAGCAACGCCCTTCACGTTGATGGCACGAACGGAACCGCCACCTGCAATGGCACCTGCAAATACCTTGAATTCGGTAGAGGCAAGAATGGCGGAAAGATCACAAAGCTTCATATCAAAACGAACGTCGGGCTTATCAGAGCCGTAATTCTCCATTGCTTCCTTCCAAGGCATTCTGGGCAAAGGAGTGGTAAGCTCAATGCCGAGAACCTCGCGGAAGACCTTCTTCAAAAAGCCTTCATTGACAGTCATAACGTCGTCTTCATCCGCAAAGGACATTTCCAGGTCAAGCTGGGTAAATTCAGGCTGACGGTCTGCGCGCAGGTCTTCGTCACGGAAGCATTTTGCGATCTGCATATAGCGATCGAAGCCGGAAACCATCAAAAGCTGCTTGTAAAGCTGAGGAGACTGAGGAAGCGCATAGAAGCTGCCCTGATGAACACGGCTGGGAACCAGATAGTCTCTTGCACCTTCGGGAGTAGATTTGATCAGGATGGGAGTTTCGATCTCGAGAAATCCTTCCGTATCAAAATAATCTCTTGCGCTTTTTGCAAGCTGATGACGGAAGCGGATGTTTTTCTGCAGTTCGGGATGACGCAGATTCAGATAACGGTACTTCAAGCGAATATCTTCGCGAACGTCCATGGAATTCAGCACTTCAAAGGGAGGCGTAGCCGCTTCGGAAAGAACCTCCAAACGGTCAACCGCAACCTCAATGGTGCCGGTAGGCAAATTGGGATTTACTGCACCTTCCCCGCGGGCGCGGATCACACCCTCGGCAGAAAGCACGAATTCAGAACGAACACCGAACGCAAGATCAAAAACCTCTTTGGGTGTATTTTCGTCAAAAGCAAGCTGTAAAATACCGCTACGGTCACGAAGATCCATAAAGATCAAGGAACCGAGATCACGCATTTTCTGCACCCAACCGCAGACCTTCACTCTTTTTCCGATGTCATTCGCTCCAAAAGAAGCACAATATCCTGTTCTTTGCATAATTCTTTCTCTTTCTTTTTCGTATGTGTTATTTTAAATTCTTACGCCAATCCAGATCGCCTCGGTCCAAAGCAAGGATCAAGGCTTCTGCGGTGGCAAGATTCGTTGCCAATGGGATATTATAAGTGTCGCACAGCTGGATCAAATTTGCATCTTCGGAATCGAATTCGTCCGTAGCATCGCGAAAATACAGCAAAAGATCGATCTCATCGTAAGCGATACGGGATGCGATCTGTTCCGTTCCGCCACCTGCTCCCGGGAGAACCATTTCAATCTCCAACCCGGTTGCATCCTTAATAAAGTTTCCGGTGGTTGCTGTAGAACACAAGGAATGCTTTGCCAAAATGCCACAGTAAGCAATACAAAGCTGAGCCATCAATTCTTTTTTGTCATCCTGTGCAATCAAAGCAATTTGCATATTAAACCTCCGTTAAAATTCAATAAAAACGCATTCTTTTTCTCTTCTTCATAACTCCGTCCAGCAAAGGAACCGATTCGTCCGTTAATCGCAAGCAAATGTTACCGATCGCCTTTCCTGCCGCACTTTTGGAAATCGCTGAAAGGGGTAGCCCCTTGGCTAGTGCCTTCTCCGCACCGGAATCGAAAGGAACGACACCGATAATCGGAACGCTGGTGCGGTGAATGATCTCGATCACACCAAAGGGATTATCGCCCGGTTTTGAAACGCGAAAAGAGTTGAGAACAAGCTTTGCTTTTTCCGAATCTTTTAGTCTCATCGCGCAGCGCTCCGCCGCACGAACGGAGGTGGGGGCTGCTGTGGTCACAAGGAGAATCTGATCCACTCTCTCCGATTCTTCAAAGAAACGGAATGCCGCTCCGCCGCCTGCGGGCATATCAAAGATCACTACGTCAAAAACGTCCTTCAAATAATCCAGCAAGGAATTGAAATTCTCCTGACTGATCTGATCCAAAGAAGATTCATTGAAAAAAACGGGAGCAGATAGAAAATACACTCCGTCATCTCCGGGGAACAAAGCATCCTCAGCACGAACCGCGCCGCCAAGCAGATCCAGAAAAGTAGGAATCACGGAATCTTCTCTGCCAAGAGCAATATCAAGACCGCCGGTACCCAGATCCATATCGACGGAAAGGACACGCTTCCCCAACCGAGCCAATCGGTATGAAAGGCTTGATGAAAGAACTGTCTTACCTACTCCGCCTTTCAAACTGGTTACTACAATTATTTCTCCCAAGGCTTTCTCCTTTACAAAAAAATCGCAAAAATTCCGATTTTCATTCCATAGTAGTTTACCACAAAATACAGATAGAGTCAAGTTTTTCCGCGTGTTTTAAGCACTTTTAACAAAAGAATCACCCTTTCTTCACATCGTAAGAAGAATGAAACAGTTTTTCTTCTGCGTTTTTGGATAATACGACTTATTCACACAAAAGACTTGATTTTACGTCAAAGATTTTATATAATGGTTTAAAATATATACAACTAAAGGAATGCAACTATGAAACAGTTCTTTACTTCCGAATCCGTTACCGAAGGACATCCCGATAAAATCTGCGACCAGATCTCCGATGCGGTATTGGATGCGATTTTAGACAAGGATCCCAAGGCGAGAGTAGCATGTGAAACGGCTGTTACCACCGGACTCGTTTTGGTAATGGGTGAAATTACCACCACCGCCCACATAGACTATCAGGAAATCGTCAGAGAGACCATTCGCGAGATCGGTTACGACCGCGCAAAATTCGGCTTCGACTGCGATACCTGCGCGGTGATCAGCTCCATCCATCAGCAATCACCCGATATTGCTATGGGCGT
>JAZPZL010000214.1:0-11451 GCA_045544655.1 Eubacteriales bacterium | reverse complement strand
TGATCGGAGGAACGAAATTCTGCGCCGATTGGCCCGGCTTTACCCGAGATTACATCAGAGGTGCGCTCGGTGGAAATGCGGAAGTAATGATGATCATCGGTGCCCAAGGCGATTCTAACCACGTGAATCGTTTCCTTCAGAAGGGCGAAGCGCTTTTGAAGCTGGATCGTTCCAGGCAGATGGCGCGCATTCTTGCTGGAGAAACGCTGAAGATCTACGACGATGCCGAAAGCGTACCCCATAACAAAATTGGTTTTTCCAAAAAGATCGTGGAGGTTGGTATAAATCCCTTTGATCCCGCAGACGTTCCCGAGGCTCAGGAGATTCACCGATTGTACGTCGAGCTGCAGGATAACAAGAATCCGATCTTCAAGCAATTTAAGCTTAGTGTTCCCGATGCACAACGGATCGTAAAGCTTCTGAACGGACCTGATAAATTTTATCTGCGTGTTTCAGCAATCCAGCTCGGCAACATTGCCTTTATCGGATTTCAGGGAGAGCCCTTCACAGAGATCGGACTCAAGGTGAAGGAAGGAAGCAAAATGCCAATGACGATTTGCTCCTGCATTACCAACGGAAAGCAAGGCTACTTCCCAACTGCTGCCGCCTTTGCTGAAAAAGGTTATGAAAGATCCATCTCTCCCTTTGCTCACGACGTTGCCGAAAAGCTGATCGAAGGAGCACTGGAGCTGATCGGAGATATGGAATTGATTTCGGAAGAATAAAAAATCGAATCCAATAAAAAATGAGAGGAAATCCTCTCATTTTTTATTTGCATCCAAATACGCCTGAAGAATCAGCTGAGCTGAAAGGGCATCTACGCAATTCACGTGACTGCGATTGTCCAGACCCGTTTCAAAAAGCATCGTATGGGCTTGTACGGTTGTGTACCTTTCGTCCTGAGTTACTACGGGAATATCGACAAGCTCCCGCAGAAAGGAGAGAAAGAACTCCGTTTTCTCACAGCGCTCCCCTCTGAAGCCTCCTGCACGCTCCGGCATTCCGACAACGATCTTTTCTGCGCCACGCTCACGAACCAAAGCGGAAGCCTTGGTCGCAGCATCCTTGGCACCTTTTACCTGAACGGTAGAAACGCTGACAGCCATCCTTTCATCACGGTCGCAAATTGCAACGCCCATTCTCTTGTCGCCAAAGTCAATTCCAAGAATTACCATAAACACCTCAAACATTTTTTAACATCATATCACAAACGGTTTACAAAAGCAATACAATTAAAATGAATTTAGGGATTGAATTTTACCGAGAATTAGTATATAATAACAGTATTAATTTTGAAAGAGGTGCATTATGCTTACAAACATTTTATTTGCAGAAGCTGCAACAAACGGTGCCGGAGTTGCCGGCGGCGGTATTTCCACCATTATCATGCTGGTAGCTTTTATTGCGATTTTCTACTTTATGATCTATCGCCCTCAAAAAAAGCAGGAAAAAGAGACTGCCAATATGAGAGACAACTTGCAGATCGGTGACGAGATTTCCACTACCGGCGGTATTCTCGGAAGAGTCATTAAGATCAAGGATGATATCGTTACCATCGAAACCGGTTCCGATAAGAATAAGCTGAAGATTTTCAAATGGGCTGTCAGAGCCGTTGAGATCCCTGCTAACTCCGAGGAAGAAGATTCTTAATTGTTTCAGCTCCCCGATCAGCATACCCAGACTTTACGTGTTTTGATATCCTTCAAAACTATAAAAATATTTCAAAAAATTTGAAAAAAGACTTGATTTTATAAAAACGGTGTGCTATACTATCATTCGTTCCGAGGGAGCTGATCTGGAAAGATGGCTGAGCTGGCCTAAGGCGCACGACTGGAAATCGTGTAGTGGCTAATACCCACTCCAGGGTTCGAATCCCTGTCTTTCCGCCAAAAACTCCGATGCATTCGCATCGGAGTTTTTTTATTTAGTACTTGAAATAATTCCTGAAATATATTATAATATTCAGGTATTATCTTGGAAACGGTCATACGTTTCAGAAAGTGAGAAAAAATGAACTACCTTTCATCCTCTAAAGAAAATTTGAAAAAAGAATACGAAAGCCTTTTGGCAAGATGGAACGAAATCAAAGCGATGAATCTTTCTCTTGATATGTCCAGAGGAAAGCCTGAGATCGGTCAGCTTGATCTTTCTCTGGATCTTTTGACTATTTTGAAGGACTCTGCGGATTGTAAAAACGAATCCGGATTCGACGTAAGAAATTACGGTCTCCCCACGGGTATCCCTGAATTGAAGGAAATATTTGCAAAAATTATGGGCGTAAAGATCAGCGAGATCTTTACGGGCGGTAATTCTTCCCTCAATATGATGTACAACATTATCGTTGATGCGATGGCAATCGGTTTTTCAGAGTCTGAAAAGCCCTGGGGAAAGTACGATAAAATTCGCTTTCTTTGCCCTGCCCCCGGGTATGACAGACACTTTTCCATTTGCCAGCACCTCGGAATTGAAATGATCACGATTCCCATGCTTTCCACCGGTCCCGATATGGATATGATTGAAAAACTTGTATCGGAGGACGAAACGATCAAAGGAATCTGGTGCGTACCCAAGTACTCCAATCCCACCGGCATCACCTTCAGTGATGAAACGGTACGTAGATTTGCTAAGCTGACTCCCAAAGCGAAGGATTTCAAGATCTTTTGGGATAATGCATACTTGATCCACGATCTTTACGACGAACACGACGAGCTTTTGAATATCCACGATGAAGCGAAGAAATTCGGCAATGAGGATATGGTCTTCGAATTTTTGTCCACCTCCAAGGTAACGCTTGCAGGCGGCGGTGTATGCTTCATTGCTTCTTCTGAAAAGAACATTTCCTGGCTCACCTCTATGCTGGCTTTGGAAGGTCTTGGATACGATAAGGTCAACCAGCTCCGCCACGTAAAATTTTTCAAAGATGAAAACGGCGTTTATGAAATTATGAAAAAGCACGCCGCCATTCTCAGACCGAAATTTGAAGCCGTACTGAAAACGTTTACCGAAGATTTTGGTGATACAGGCTTTGCTACCTGGCATTCTCCTCGCGGAGGTTACTTCATCAGCCTTGACGTTATGTCCGGCTGCGCCAAGAGAACCTGGGAACTTGCATCCCAAATCGGTGTTACTCTGACTGGAGCAGGAGCAACCTTTCCCTACGGCAAAGACCCGGATGATAAAAATCTTCGCATAGCACCCAGTAACGTAAAGATCGACGATATTACAATTATCGCAAAATACGTTGTTATTTGTGCAAAAATAGCGGCTTTGGAAAAACTTTTGAACAATTGACCTTGACGAATTTGCATTTTTCTTCTATAATATGTTTATATTTGCCGCAAGGCTTCAGAAAGGTATAATAAAATGAAAAAGACTTTAAAATTCGTTTGCATTGCATTGCTCTTTGTTGCAATCGTTGCAGTACCTCTTTTGGGAGTTCGCTTCAACAATTTCGGTTACAACAAAGACAGCAAAGAGTGGACTTCTGATTGGACAACCTTGGTCCCCTCCGTATTTGATGAAAATTCCGTCCTCACCAATATGCAGTTTGGCGGCGGTAGTGCAGTTTATCTCACGTATGATTCCGATGATGAGAAGATCAATACCGCAGAGAATCTTGAAAAAGGCGCAAAAATTCTGGAAGAGCGTTTCCAAGGTCGCGGTTTCTCTGATGCAAAAGCCACAGTTGAAGATGGCAAGATCCGCGTTGACTTTGCACAAAAGACCTACATTGACAGTGTAATCCAATCCTTTGGTTCCATTGGTGACTGGTCCTTCGTAGGATCCGATATGACCAAGGTTCTTTGTGATGAAAGCTACGTAAAGGATGCAAGCGTCGTTGCAAATGCTCAGGGTGGATATTCCGTTTCCATTGAATTCACCAAGAAGGGCTCCGAGGAATTCTATGCAAATACCGCAAGCTATGCAGTTTCCGGTTCTTATTTTTACCTGATGCTTGACGGTCAGATGGCAGCTTACGCGAATCTTACCGACAGCAGCGTAAAAGAGACCTTTACCTTCGGCCAGTATGACTATGAGAATGCTGCTGCAATTGCATCTTTCATTAAGACCGGTCCCCTTCCCGAAGCAATCAAAGTAGTAAACGTTACAGAGCTTGAGCCTTCCCTCGGAAATGGTCTGCTCACCGCAATCTACGCAGTAATCACCGTGCTTCTTCTTTGCTTTGTTGCCGCCTTCTTCTTTGTCGGCAAAAAAGCCGGTGTATTTGCAACCTTTGCATTCGTAGCGGATGGTGCGATCCTCTTGACTGCAATGCTGTCCTCCTCCTTCCAGTTGAATTTCATCACCTTAATTACTATGGTGGTCTTTATGGTTCTTGCAGGCCTCGTTTTGATCAACGCGCTTCGGCCCATTGGGCAGAGTATCAAGGAAAAAGGATTTGTTTCTGTACCTGCAGTTGCATCCTTGAGCAAATTTAACACCCGTTTGATTGCCGTTCACGCCGCAGTTCTCTTTATCGCTTTGATCTGCTTCTTGTTCGGAAAGGGCAACTTTATGTACGTGGTAAGACTCTCTTTGCTCTTTTCTGCCGCAAATGCTGCAGTATATTTCCTTTTGTTCTATTTTGGAGTTCACTCCATGGCTACCCGTGACTGATACAACTTATTTTCACCTCAAAAAAGCCGTTCTTACGAACGGCTTTTTTTACGCGGTTATGATAAAAATCTTCTTTCTTTTTCTTCTGGCATATCGAATCGTTTGTGCTGTACCGCTTCTTTCCTCGCCTTCCTTGAAAATCGCAAGCAACGCTTCGCTTGAATCAACCAAGTAGTAATTTCGCTTTTGATAACAATTCTTCGTGAAATTGCGTGAAACGAGAAAGCGCTGGCTTGAGGAATCCATTATTTTGCGGTATCGAATTTGATTTTGCTTCGTCATCGTAGACGGTTGAGAAATGAATGGAACTACGGCGCAAATTTCCAAAGGTGGATCAAACTGATCCTTCAACTCCAAAATGATTTCACCACACCAGAGATCAACGCCTTCTGCCATACCGCAATAGAACGTCCTGCACCCGGCATTGCAAATCTGTATGATCGTATTTTTAATTTTACTTCTCAATTCCAAAAATTCATCAGATGACTCATCAAAGCCAAAAGAAAAAGATCTTGGGCGATGCCCGGTAAACGCACACGTTTTTATACTATCTATCATATATAACCTCACTTTATATCAGTATATCATCCGATAAATTTATTTGCAAGAGTATTTTACTTCAAGACTTTACATTCGATAGAATTTATAGTAAAATAGCGAGGTAAAAGGAGAGACTTATGCCAGAAATCGAATTACAATTAAAACAACAGTTATTTGACAATTATTACTCCGTGTTAAACGAAAAACAAAGAGAAGCCGTCCTTGCGTACAGCGGTCCGCTATTGGTCATTGCAGGTGCCGGCAGCGGAAAAACCACCGTCCTTGTAAACCGCATTTCCCATTTGATCCACTATGGAAACGCATACAATTCCAATAAAAAGGTGGAAGTTAATGCAGAGGAATTGATGCTGCTCCAGCAGCTTGCTAAGGATAAAAGACTGTTTCCCAGATCTGCTTACCCTCCTATTTTAAAAACATTTGCAGACGATCCCTGCCCTCCTGATCGAATCTTGGCGATCACCTTTACCAACAAAGCGGCAGGAGAGATCAAGGAGCGATTGGAAAAGGTAATTGGCCCCGGAGCAAAAGATATATGGGCGGGAACCTTTCATTCCATTTGCGTTCGTCTACTTCGTATGTTTGCCGACGAAACGACCTACGGCAGAGAATTTATCATCTATGATCAGGATGATTGCAAAAAAATTATAAGCAGTATTTTAAAAGAGATGGAAATCGACAATGAGGAAATTACTCCAAAATACGTTTCGAATACGATTTCCAAAGCCAAGAACTCTCTTTTAACGCCGGAAGAATTTGAACGGCAAAACCAAGGTAGTGAAAAGCGTCGAATCTGCGCAAAGATTTTCTACGCTTATCAAAAGCAGCTCAACGATGCGGATGCCATGGATTTTGATGATTTGATTCTAAAAACTGTCATCTTATTAAGAGATAATGAAAGAGTTCGTTCTTACTGCCAGAACAAATTCCGCTTCGTGTTGGTTGACGAATATCAGGATACCAACCACGCCCAATATTTGATGATGAAATATATCGCCGACGGCTCAAGAAACGTAATGGTGGTTGGTGATGACGATCAAAGTATTTATAAATTCCGCGGAGCAGCCGTAGAAAACATACTGAATTTCGACAAAGAATATCCGGATGCGAAGATCGTTCTTTTAGAGCAAAATTACAGATCCACGAAAAGCATTATCACTGCGGCGAACGCCTTGATTGCACAGAATTCATCGAGACGGGGAAAAACCTTGTGGTCAGACAATGAGATCGGTCGTTTGCCTCGCGTTACTCAGCTTAAAAATCAAGAAAAAGAAGCATTATTCTTGGTGGATGAAATCAACCGTTTAACCGTTGGCAACGATTACAAATACAAAGACATTGCCATCCTTTACCGAACGAAAGCACAAGCCAACGTCCTTGAAACCATTTTTACAAAATCGGGTCTTCCCCATCGATTGCTGGCAGGTCTTCGTTTCTATGATCACGCAGAAGTAAAGGATATGATCGCATATCTGCGTTTCTTACACAATAAATCGGATTTTGTCAGCTTTAACCGAATCATCAACGTGCCGCGAAGAGGAATCGGACAAGCAACCGTTGAAAAGATCCGTGATATTTCAGTCGAAAACCAGCTTGATTTCTTTGAAGTGATTGCAAGAGCAAACGAGTTTCCCGATTTGAAGAGAAGCTATGCAAAGCTCACTGAATTCTATAATTTGATTCAAGCTTTGACCGAGTTCTCCGCGGAGCATTCTCCTTCCGAAATCGTACACGAGGTCATAGACAGAACCGGATATATGCTGACTCTGGTCGGCGATGAAAACGAAGAACGCAGAAAAAACGTAGATGAATTAATTTCCTCTGCGACCTTCTTTGAGGAAAAGAATGCGGAGGGTGAAGTAACATTATCCGGATTTTTGGAAGAAATCGCTCTCGTTACCGACGTAGATAACTACGACAAGAGCGCAAATTCCGTAGTTATGATGACGGTTCATGCGGCGAAGGGTCTAGAATTTCCCGTTGTATTTTTAGTAGGAATGGAAGAAAACCTCTTCCCATCTCCCCAATCCAGCAATACCGCAGAAGATCTGGAAGAAGAAAGGCGCTTGGCTTACGTTGCCATGACCCGAGCAAAGCAACAGCTGTTTATTACCTGCTGTCACCACCGAATGCTGTACGGTAAGACCAACTCAAACGATATTTCCCGTTTCATTCGAGAAATACCGGAGGATTATCTGCAGATCAAGCTTTATCAGCCGGATGCTTACCGTCCGAGATTGGAGGATCAGTACGGGTACAAGCCTTCCACTGTTTATCGGGTAAACGGCTTTGAGAAAAGATCCTCTGCTCCAAGTCCGAGATCGTCCGGCTTAAAGAGCCAAGTATCCCAGAAACCCATCACCTTTGCGGTAGGCGACCGTGTCAGTCACGGAATTTTTGGACTGGGTACGATCATCAGCGCGAAAAGCTATGCCGCCGATACCTTGTACGAAATCGAATTCGATCAATCAGGCAGAAAAAAACTGATGGCTACGTACGCGAAATTAAAACACGCTAAGTAACAAAAAGTGCCTCTTTTTCATACTATACAGAAAGTATTTATGGAAGAGAGGCTTTTTTATGTCAAAGAAAGAGTTGCATTTCTTTGCATCAATGAATACCGCTAACGGCTTTCACAGTGATTTTCAGTCAATTTTTGATCCAAAGCAATTGGAAAAGATTTACATCTTAAAGGGCGGTCCGGGATGTGGAAAATCAAGCCTGATGAAGTATATTTCCGATTATGCAGAAATCAAAGGAAACACGGTTGAACGCTTCTTCTGCTCTTCGGATCCAAATTCCTTGGACGGAATTATACTGGTTGAGAAAAACATTGCAATTCTTGACGGTACGTCTCCCCACCTTGCTGATCCGAAGTTTCCCGGAATCATTGAAAATATCATAAATTTAGGATCATTTTGGGACGTAAAAAAGATTCTTCCTTGCAAAAGTATGATCTTTGAACTGATTCAAGTAAAAAAAACTGCCTATCAAAGCGGATATCAATTCCTGAAGGCATACGGAAAAGTCCTTGATGAGATCTTGCAGGTTTCGAAAAAAGCTCTGTTCTATGAAAAAATAAATCATAATATAAAAATACAATGTAAGCACTTTTTCAAGAATGAGGAAAAACCTGAGCAAAAGATCAGAAACGTTTCCACGATTTGCAAAGACGGAATCATTCAATTCAGAACCTTTGAAAAAGAAAGCGAAAAAGTTTGGATCGTTGACGACTATTTGTTTACCGGATTTGAATATATGGAAGCCTTAGAAAGCGTTGCAAAAAGCAGCAATCAATCCTATTACAAAAGCTTATCTCCTCAGTCTCCCAATCATATCAACGCAATCTACTTCCCCAAAACAAAAACAAGCTTCATTCTCGGTAAGCGGGATTACGATACGGAGCTTGAAGACAAAGAATATCACTATATCAATATGAAGCGCTTCCTTGATATGGAGAAAATTTCACAAGGAAAGAAAAAAATGAAATTTGCTTTAAAGTGCGCGGATGAACTGCTAAGAGGTGCAACACAAGCTTTGACTGAAGCTGCTACTACCCACGCAAAGCTTGAGCAATACTACATTTCAGCAATGGATTTTGAAAAAATCAATCGAATTCAAAAGGAAATTCTGGGAGAAATTTTCCAATTATAAGTACAAGGAATTCTTGACATTCTCATATAGCTTTTATATAATAATAGCAAGAAATGTAAAAAAGAGAGAAGAAAATGCTTGCCGAATATGAGTTCCGAGATATCCCTATACACGTTTTCAAAACGGAAAACAGTATAGCGGATTTTCCCTCAAAGTTTCACAAACAGTTGGAGCTTTGCTACGTTTTAAACGGCGAATTAAACATAGAGGTCGAAGGTAAAAAAAGAACCTTGAAAACAGGTGACGTCTATTTGGTATTTCCCAATATTCCTCATGCCGTTTTCAACAGTTCTGCCAGTGTGCTGATTGCAATTTTTGACGGTGAGATCGTCCACGCCTACCACGAAATTCTTTCCCATCAAAAGCCCAAGGACGCAGTGATCCCATCGGAGCAGCTTCCGAGCAGTGTGGAATCGTTGTTCCATCAGATTTTTGAGTTTTACATCAACGACTCCCCTTTCCGCAGTACGGTTCTCCACTCTTTGCTCAATGCTCTTTTAGGAACTCTTTTGAATACGTGCAATACCATTCCCAGAAACTCTGAAAACGAGCTGATCGAAAAGATTCTGCTCTATTTTTCCGATCACTTTACGGAGAAGATCACGCTGGAGGATATAGCAAGAGAATTCAACTATAGCAAGTATTACATTTCGCACATTATCAACGATACGCTTCATTGCAATTTATCGGCACTGATCAATTCCTACCGCATCAGCTTGGCACAGAATCTTTTGATCTCAACCAATCAATCAATCGGAGAAATTGCTGAAGAATGCGGTTTTCAAAATCAAAGCTCTTTTAACAGAGTCTTTTCAAAATACGTAGGATGTTCACCTTGCAAATTCCGTTCAAAGCGGGAACGCTTCGGTGAACGCATCACTGAATGCGAAGAATAACGAGGAAACCATGAAAGTAATTTTAGCTTCCGCTTCCCCACGCAGACAAGAGCTCATCAAAAGACTGTTTGACGAGTTCATTGTAATCCCTGCTGATATTGATGAAACCTTACCCGATGAAGTCGGAGCGGAATTTGCGCCCGTATATCTGGCTGCCCAAAAAGCGAAAGCAATTGCAAATGAGCATCCAAATGCTTTAATCATTGCTGCTGATACCGTTGTCATAGCCGAGGGTAAAATTCTCGGCAAGCCAAAAGACCGAGATGATGCAAAGAATATGCTTCATTTTCTGTCCGGTAAGACACACAAGGTCATTACCGGTTGTTGCATCTGCAAGGGAAACTCTTTCGCTTCCTTTCATGAGGAAAGCTATGTAACGTTTTATGAATTGAGTGATAAAGAGATCGCTGAATACGTAAAAAAAGGACTTGCGGACGGAAAAGCCGGTGCGTACGGAATTCAGGATAACGGAGCCTTATTCGTAGAGCGTATCGAAGGCGACTACTACAATATTGTAGGGCTTCCTATTGCAAGATTAAACAGAGAAATTCAATCATTATTGGAGGAAGAAAAATGATTCGTGCAGACAAAAACTACATTGTAAACGCTCGCAGAGCTCTCCACCGCATCCCGGAACTTGGATTTGACTTGGAGAAGACCTTGGATTTCGTTCGCGGAGAATTGAAAAAAATCGACATCCCTTTTACTGAAGAACTCGGTAGATCCAGCATCGTTGCAACGATCAATCCCGAATCCGAAGGAAAAGTGATTGCAATCAGAGCTGATATGGATGCTCTTCCCATTGATGAAAAGACCGGACTTGAGTATTCCTCTGAGCATCCCGGAAAAATGCACGCCTGCGGTCACGACTGTCATACCGCTATGCTGTTAGGAACGGCAAAAATGCTAAATGAAATCAAGGATCAGCTTACTTGCAAAGTAAAGCTGATTTTCCAGGCAGCGGAAGAAAAAGGCGGAGGTGCCAATCTTCTTTGCAAGGACAGCGTTATGAAGGACGTTGACTACATCATCGGTTGTCACGTTGCCGCTCCAGCCGATACCGGAACGGTTTTGATCAGCCGCAACGTTTCCAACGCCTCCAGTCGAAGTGTAAAGCTTGTACTGAAAGGAAAAGCCGCCCACGTTTCCGCTCCACATACCGGTATCGATGCCATTGCAATGGCTTGCAGAATTTTCAACGACATTCAAATTATGCGAGCAAGAGAATTCAACCCAACGAAAGCTTTGGTGATCGGCTTCGGTGAAATTCACGGTGGTACTGCCAGAAATATTATTTGTGATCAGGTCATTATGAACGGCACTATTCGAGCTCTTGACGCTGATTCCGATCAATTCGCAATCAAAAGAATTGAAGAGATCGCGGCCTCCGTTTCCAAGGACATGGGCGGTAGCTATGAAATTGAGTGTGAGCAATTCTATCCCGTTTTGAAAAACGATGGCGATGTAGCGGAAAAACTGATCAAGATCGCAAAAGACCTCTACGGTGAAGATGCTTTCCGTGAGAAGCCTGTAAGTATGGGTGCTGAGGATTTCGCTTGGTATCTGCAAGAGAAAAAAGGCGCAATGTTCTCTCTTGGCGTTCACAAGCCCGGTACACCGATCATACCTTTACACAACGAAAAGTTCTGTCCCGACGAGGATGCCCTAACTGTTGCACCGGAGATCTAAGTCGGATCGTAGCCATGTCGTTCTGTGAGCCAAGGAG
>JAZPZL010000213.1:0-6751 GCA_045544655.1 Eubacteriales bacterium | reverse complement strand
ACTTAATTTTTTTGAATTGCAACGGAATTTAGAAAAGTGCTGCAAAGCAACGCAAAGACCGTTTGCTGCCTGCGTAACACTACAGCTAAGCAAAGCAGTTCGTGCGGCATCATCCGTACCGACTGAAATTCGCAGTTCCTTTAAATTCACCTTCGCCTTTGAAAAGAATTCAAGGATCGTCGAACGGATCACATCGGTTAGATGTAGCAGAAACTCCAAAAAACCGAACAGATCGGCGGATCGATCATTCTTTTTCCCCTTCTGCACCGTTTTAGGATCCGTATCCTTAGCCTCATTTTTGGTGAATATTTTCTTGAAAAGCTCAACACCGTCAAATCGAAAGAAAAGAATTCGAAAAGAAAAGTTCGACTTTGCGGGATAACGGCAAATCAAATGAATCGGCATAAAAAGGATTGAAAGAATCAGTAAAACGAATGCGAAAACGATCCAAAATACGATCATTTGTCATCCTGACTGTCAGCGTCAAGACTAAGCTGAACAGAATTCTCACCCGGAAGGTCATCCAAGCTTTGCAAACCAAAGCACCGTAAAAAGTGAGGTGTCGTTTGATACAGGATCGGTCTTCCCGGAGCATCCAATCTTCCGCACTCTTCAATAAGCTCACGTTGGATCAAGGTTGCAATAATTCCGCTGCAGTCAACACCGCGAACCTGTTCAATGTACGTTTTCGTAACAGGTTGTTTGTAGGCAACGATGGACAAAGCCTCCAAAGCAGCCTTGGAAATGGGTGCGGTTCGCTTGATCTCAAGCAGCTTCTGAACAGGCTCTGCAAACTCTTTTTTCGTGCAAAGCTGTACCGAATCCCCCAAACGGCAAAGCTCGAAGGAGGAATCCTTCTTCTCCAATCGCCGAAAGAGTTCATCAACTACGATACCAACCTCAATTTTGGTAATATCGAATATTTGTGCAAGACGCTCAATGCTAACCGGCTCTCCACCGGCAAACAACACTGCTTCCAAAGCATTGACCAGATAGCCCTTTTCATAACTTACGTATTTTAAAGAGTATTCCACTAAGCCTCCTCCTTCTTATTCAGATTGAGTCGGATAATATAATCATCGTCGGTTTTTTGGTACGATATTCTTCCACTGCGAATTAATTCCAAAATGGCAAGAAACGTAGCAATTCGGTCACTTCTCTCTCCTTGCTCGCAAATCATTGCGTTAAAGGAAACAGAGTTACCACGAGGAAAAGCCTTCACCATTCTGCGCAAAACAAAAACGACCTTGGAATCAATGGACGCAACCTTAGCCGAGAAGATACTTTGTACGTCCTCTTTCTTCTTTCGCTCACGATCCTCCCGAAGAGCGGTGCGAAGCTGTGAAAAAGCTTCCCAGAGCAAAGCGGGATCCGTCTGAACAGCTTCGATTTTGATGATAGGCTCTTGAGGGGTCGGGTAATAACGGAAATAATACTCTTTTTCCCTGCCGGATAACCACGTTGCGGCACGCTTTACCTCGGAATATTCAATCAAAGAGCGAACAAGATCCTCTCGCGGATCCTCCTCATCCTCTTCCTTCGGCAAAAGCATTTTTGATTTGATGTAAAGAAGCTCGCAAGCCATCACGATAAACTCACTGGAGAGCTCCGCATCATACATCTGGCAAAGCTCCATATACTCAAGATATTGATCCAAAATGGTTGCGATGGGAATATCGTAAATATTGATTTTTTGCTTTGAGATCAATGCCAACAGCAAATCCAAAGGTCCGTCAAAAATCTCAAGCTTAAAATTCAACTGTTCAGATGCCATAAAGGATGACTCCTCTTGCCAAATTCATAAACAAATTCTCTAAAAAGTTAACCGTGTTGCCAATAGGCGTTCCCAAAAAGCCAAGCCACAACAAAATGATCAATGCCAATCGAATATAATTCTCATAGGGCAAAATTTTATAAATCACTTGATTCGGCAAAAAAGCATAAAGGATCTTTGACCCGTCCAAAGGCGGAATCGGAATCAAATTGAATACACCGAGACCCAAGTTAATGGGCACCATAAAATATACGATCAGACAAAAAACGTGATAAGGTGTCATAGAATCGGCTGAAAATAAGCCGAGACTGATTCCAATGCGGTCCAAAAATACCGAAACAAACGAAAATACGAAGGCCAAAACAAAATTTGCAGCAGGGCCTGCCAAAGCAGTCAGAGCCATATCCCTCTTTACGTTTTTAAAATAACGGGAATTCACCATAACGGGCTTCGCCCATCCGACCCGAAACAATAAAAGGGCGATAAACCCAAAGGGGTCAATATGCTTCAGCGGGTTCAGAGTAAGTCTTCCGTAGGCTTTTGGTGTAGGATCACCGAGAAAGTGCGCAGCATATCCATGGCACAGCTCGTGAACAGACAAAGAAATCAAGATGGCTGGAAGAGTCAACAAAATCTGAAGCAAACGGGAAATAATGTTATCCAATTTATTCTCCTTGAGAATCGGTACTGCTGTTTTTTCTCATAATTTCAAAAGCGCACACAGCGGCAGCGGCAGAAGCAGTTAATGAACCGCGGAAGGCTCTGCCGTACGGAATGCGAACACAAAGGTCGGCGTTTTTGAGAAATTCCTTGGAAATTCCTCTTTTTTCACCGCCTACGATCAAAAAGACAGGCTTTTCCAGGGGAGCGTCAAACAAGTCTACCGAATCATTTTCACAAGCACAAACGATTTTATAACCGCACTCCTTTGCAATTCTGCAAAGTTCTTCAGGATCCTGGTAGATACCGCAATCGATTGCTTCCGTAGTACCGGCGGAAGAGCGAAGCGTAACACCTGCCGCAGAAAGCCAGTTTCTGGGAGTCAAGATCATACCGCCTGCACCGGCCGCGTAAAAGGAACGAACTGCACAACCGAAATTAAAGGGATCCTCTAATCCGCAAAGCATAAACACAAAGCCATCCGCACGGAGGAAGATCTCTCGAAGAGGTGTCAGCTTCCGTTCTCCCACGGAAGCTATAACGCCTCCATGGGTGTGCCCGGTCGTAACGGATTCAAAAAAAGCGGTGTCTGACAAGCGAACGGGAATTTTTTTCTTTTTCGCCAGGGACAAAAGCTTCAAAATATTCTTATCATCGCGCTTTACGTCTGGCAAAATAAAAATTTCATGAAGCTCTCTGGATTCATTGCGAATAACTGAAAGGATGGAAATAGCACCTTCGGCGAAGCTGGAATCACCGCGTTTTTCCGAATCTTTTCTCATTCGTTCTCCCAGTTGTGCCAATAGTTCTGCACGTCTTCGTTGTCATCCAAAGCATCAATGAGCTTGTTCATCTTCGTTACCGCATCTTCATCGGTAAGATTGATGTAAGAAGAAGGAATTTTCGCCTCCTCAGTGGAGAGAATGGTATAGCCTGCAGCTTCCAGTGCCTCTTTTACCGTGTAAACGTCGTTGACAGGAGTCAAAACCTCGAAAGTGTCCTCTTCCAAGCCAATATCTTCAGCACCCGCCTCAAGAGCAGCCTCCATAATTGCATCCTCATCAACGTCTTCAGCATCAACGAGAATGATTCCCTTATCACTAAAAAGATAAGATACGCAACCGGTCGTACCGAGGTTTCCACCAAATTTATCAAAGTAATGGCGCAAATCAGCACTGGTGCGGTTACGGTTATCGGTAGCACATTCAACAATCACTGCAATGCCGGAAGGACCGTAGCCTTCATAGTAAATGGATTCATAATCCTCTGCATCGGAAGAAGCGGCCTTCTTGATAACGCGGTCAATATTATCATTGGGCACGTTCAGACTTTTTGCCTTGGAGATCAGATCACGAAGCTTGGAATTCGCATTCGGATCAGCGCCACCGGCTTTTACCGCCATTGCGATCTCCTTACCGATCTTTGTAAATACTTTTGCTCTTTGAGCATCAGTTTTTTCTTTCTTGTGTTTAATATTATTCCACTTGGAATGGCCGGACATATCAATTTCCTCCAATAATATAATTAAATTTTTTCAGGTGTTCTGAGACCGATCAAATGCAAAGCAGTGCCCAGCACGTCCTTTACCGCTTGGCAAAGAGACAGTCGAACTGCTTTTTCGTCACCTTCGGAGCTGCGAATGGGACAAGCGTTGTAAAAACGGTTGAAGCTTTGACAAAGCTCAAAGACAAATCTGGTAATAATCGACGGCTCGTATTCATTCAAAGCGCGAACGACTTTTTCAGGGAACAACGCCAGGGTCGTGATCAATTCCTTTTCTTCCTTGCACAGGTTGGCGGTAGTGGGGCAGGCAAATGCCTCTGACTTATTCAAGATACTGCAGGTTCTTGCATAAGTATACTGTGCATAAGGACCGGTATTTCCCTCAAAATTCAAGGCTTCGGACCAGTTGAAGTTCACATCCTTGATTCGATTCGCAGACAAGCTGGAAAGGATCACTGCGCCAACACCCACGTCACGGGCAATCTCGTCTTTATTCTCCAAACCGGGATTCTTTTCCTCAATAATTGCTCCCGCTTTTTCAATTGCTTCACGGAACAAATCGTCAAGAAGCACAACGTTACCGGTTCTTGATGCGATCTTTTCACCGTTGATACTGAAGGTACCGTAGGGCACGTGAACCAATTGATCCTCCCAATCGTAGCCCATCAGACCGACGACCTTGAACCACTGAGCAAAGTGCAAGCTTTGACCTGCGCTGGTAACGTACACGCATTTATCGAATTGGTATTCATTTTTTCTCCAAAGCGCCGCTGCAATATCACGGGTGGGATACAGAGATGAACCGTCGCGCTTCAAAATCAGGCAGGGAGGCATTTTATACGCCTCAAGATCAACGATACTGGCACCATCATCAAGCTTCAGAAGATTCTTTTCTTTCAATTCCTCTACGACTGCAGGCATCTTATCGCTGTAGAAGCTTTCACCGTTAAAGCTGTCAAAACTTACACCCAACAGCTCGTAGGTCTTCATATATTCCTGCAGGCTGATTTCCTTAAACAAGCGCCACAAGCGTAGACTTTCCTCATCACCTGCTTCAAGAGCGGCGAATTCCTTGCGCGCCTCGTCATTCAAGGAAGGATCCTTTTCCGCTTCCGTGCCGAAAAGCACGTACAGACGGTTCAATTCTTCAATGCCGATTTCGCGAATCTTGTCTTCGTTTCCCCATTTTTTAAAGGAAACCATCAACTTTCCGTACTGAGTACCCCAATCTCCCAAGTAGTTGATACCAACGGTCTTGAATCCGGAAAACTGATGAATCAATTTAATGGAATTACCAATAATCGTCGTTCCAAGATGACCGATGTGAAAGCGCTTGGCAATATTGGGAGAAGAATAGTCAATTACCATCGTCTTTCCCTTACCAAGCTCGTTTCTACCGTAATCACTTCCCTGCTCGAGAATCCCCTTCAAAATGGAAACACGATACGAATCGGCCAAGAAAAAATTCAGATAACCTCCGGCATTTTCAATTTTAGAAACGCCCTCCGGCAATGCATCTGAAAAGCGGGTTGCAAGCTCTCCCGCAATCGCAACGGGACTTTTTCTCAATACCTTCGAAAGCTTAAAGCATGCAAGCGCCAGATCACCCATTGCAGGATCGGGAGGGGTATCAAAAACCTGGGAAATGGTTTCCACAGTCAACTCAGCAGACTCGTAAAAACCAACTATTTTTTCAGCAATGATCTTTTTAACAGAATCCATATAATCTCCTTAAGAAATGGTAACAGAATTTTTCGTATTTACGTCTACAAGGCAAACATAGCTTTTTCCTTGCTTTACCTTCAGCTCCGTACCGTCAGAATTGAAGTACTTAAAAGGCGCGTCGTCATTTTCACGCTTCCAAACGATCTCGGTATACTCACCGCCGTTGAAATAAAAGCCTTCGCCCTCGCCGGTCAAAGTGATTTCTCTGCGTCCAACCTTATCTAAAACTTTCTGCTTCGTATACAAAAGAAAAACGTTGGTCGCCTTGATCTGTTCACCGTTTGAGCCGTCAATATGAGCAGTCTTATAATGAGAATGAGCATAAAGACCGGTAGCGGCATCATAGTTAAATTCGGAAGTGTAGTAGTTGGAATGAGGGATTTTCACGTAATTCGCCGTTTTTCCGCTTCCGATTGAAACGAAAGCAGGATCAAAGGAAAATGCGGCAAAAGATGAATCGTTCATCTTGGTACGGATTTTCCGATCCTGAATCGCTTGTGCAATATCAGAACCGCGTACGAACATTGTATGCTCCATTGAATAGCCACTGTTTAATCTTGCTTTATCTCGCCAGAAAAGAAGCTGTCCGTTTACATTAAAATTACCGCCAACGCCGTCAAAGTGATCAATCTTGATCTTGGACATCAAAGAGTAGGCAGCATCGGAACCGCCTGCGTGAATATAAACGGCATCGTAAGCTCTGGCAATATTTACGTAATAAGGACGGGAAGAACGAATGCTACCGAGACTACCAAGAGAGGCATAATCAAAAATCAGTCCTTCAAATCTGGTGATACCGCCTTCAGCCAAAACTTCGTAAATAATATCGCAATTCGACAGACCGACCTGAGGAAGCGCCTCTTTGATATTATTGAACATAACACCAATGGGACGCTGACCTACCAGAGAAGAAGAACATTCCAGTCCGGTCAACGGGTTCATATTTTGAGGCAAGGTAGGAACAACGATCTCTTCCTCTGTAGTGGTTTCAAGCGTAGGTTCCTCGGTTTTCAGCTCAACGGTTTCAAACTTTTGTTCTTCGGTCTGTTCTGCAGATTGAGGCTCTTCCTTGGAAGCGCATGCAAAAAG
>JAZPZL010000212.1:0-9773 GCA_045544655.1 Eubacteriales bacterium | reverse complement strand
CTTTTCCTTCTTTCCTTGAAGAGGGAGGACGCAGACTGCATCAAGACTCTGTTGCCGTACGTCATGGCTGCCGTTACGCTTTTGAGCACTGTGCTCATTCCTGTTCCCGCGGTCGGGGGGAAGCTTTTGGTAGCAGGCCGTTTGGCAGGTCCCTTTCAGTATCCAAATTCCTTTGCGATGCTGTTACTTCTGGGAGAATTGGAGCTTCTTTCCCGTAAGAAAACGGGTATGCCCGAAGCTTTCTGTCATTTGATCCTTCTCCTTGGAATCTTTTTTACCGGGAGTCGTGCCGTCTTTGTACTTACCGTTCTGTCCTGCTCCCTTTTCCTTTTGCTTTTCAAAGGGAAAAAGGTGCGTCTTGTATTTATCATTTCGGCTTTTGTCGTAATTCTTTTATTGATAATATACAGTGCAATTTTTGATTCCCTCGGAGTTTTCAAGCGCGTATTATCCTTATCCGTGACGGAAAGCACCTTTGTAGGGCGTTTCCTATATTGGATCGATGCATTGCCCCAAATTTTGCACCACCCCTTCGGAATGGGATATATGGGGTATTATTATACCCAGTCTTCATTCCAAACCGGCGTATATTCCGTTTCTTATTGCCACAACGATCTGCTCCAGATCTTGCTGGACGTTGGCTGGATCCCTTTCTGCTTTTTGATTTACGCTTTGGTGAGATCCTTTGCTTCAAAGCAGATCACTGCCGAACGAAAGATCATTTTGGCGACCTTTGTTCTTCATTTGCTGTTTGACTTTGATCTTCAGTTCTTACCGATGCTTTTCCTCTTTCTTTTGTATCTCGATCCTTTCTCGGGAAAGGAAAGGGAATACCGCCGAAGATCCTTTGCGCCCTGGATGGCAACGGCTGCGGCTGTCGCTTTGTATCTGGGTGTTGCTCTGGCACTTTCTCGCTTTGGCGTGTCCGACGTTGCTCAAAGGATGTATCCCTGGTATACTCCGAATGAAATGAATCTTATTTCGGCGGAAGAGGATTCTCAAAAAGCCGAGGAGATCGCGGATCATATTCTGGAGCGAAACGAAAAACTGCTCCTTGCCTACTCTGCAAAGGCACGTGCGGCGTACGCAAAAGGGGATTTTGCCGCACTGATTAAAGTGAAAAAAACGATTCTGGAGTTGGCTCCGTTTCAATACGAGGAATACGAGGAGTACGCCTATATGCTCATCAGCGGTGTGGGTCTTTACGAGCAGTCCGGGGATTCGTACAGCGCTGAAATTTGCAAAAAGGAATTGTTATCCCTCGTGGAAAGATTGGAAAAGCTGCCGGACCGTTTAAGTCCACTGGGAAAAAAGATCAAGGATCAGCCGGAAATTAAATTGCCGGATGAGATCCTGTCCTATATACGGGATCTGAAAAGCAGTGAAAAATGAAAAATGAACCTTCCGCTTTTTTCCATCAAAAAAAACAAGAAAATCGTTAGAAAAAGATTGACAATTCTTTAAAAGTGTTTTATAATCAGTATGTCTTATAACCGAGAAGTCTCGGTAATAAAATTTTTAGGAGGACAATATGAAAAAAGTATTGGTCGTTGCTTTGAGCGCGCTTCTGATCCTTGCGCTGTTCATCCCTGCAATGGCAGACAGCAATCCCACCTTGACCACGACTGTTGATAAGGCTACGGTCAAGAGAGGCGAGGAGATCACCGTATTCCTTACCTTGGACAAAAATGTTTCCACCCGTAACTTGGCTTTCGATTATGAGCTTGATACCTCTGTTTTTGCTTATAGCACCGGATCTTTCTCTAACGAGATCAAAATGGCTGTTGTAAACAATATTATGAACGGTACCGTTGCTCTGCAAAAACCTGATGCAACTTCCGCCATGCTGGCTGCTGACCCTGCCATTGATATTTCCGCAGGTGTCATCTTCACTGCCACCTTTACCGTTAAGGATGACGCCCCCTTCGGCACTTATCAGATCAAAATGGCTGCCGGTGCACAGTTCCCCGCTACCTGCGTAGCTGCAACCGTTACCGTTACCCATGATTGTGTTCCCGCAACCACCTACAGCCACGATGCTGAGGGTCACTGGTATGCTTGTACCGTTCCCGGTTGTACCGTACCTGTCACCAAGCTTCCTCACGACTGGACCGGCGATTGTGACGATACTTGTGATACCTGCGGCGAGACCCGCGTCGTTACCCACGACTATTCTGTACAGAATAAGGACAATACCAACCACTGGATGGAGTGCTCCCGTTGCCATAAGGTAGACGAGTCTACCAAGGCTGCTCACGTTGAGGGCGCAGATATCCCCGTATCCCCCGCAGATTGTAAGAATCCCGCCGTATACAAGAAGGAATGTACCGAGTGTGGGTTTCTCATTCGTACCTTCTCCGTCGGAACCCCCGACGCCAGCCTCCACTCCGGTGGAACCGCAACCTGTACCGAAAAAGCTGTATGTCAGCATTGCTCTCAGCCTTACGGTACTGTTGATGCTAACAATCACGTTGGTACGAAGAAAGTAGAAAAGGACGGAGCCGAGCATTGGACCGTATGTCAGTCCTGCTCTGCTGAGATCGCAGGCACCAGAGCTACTCACAGCGGCGGCACCGCAACCTGTAAAGAAAAGGCAGTTTGTACTGTATGCTCTGAAGCTTACGGCCTTGTAGATCCTGCAAACCATACCGGTTCTACCAGAATCGAAAAGAATGCAACCGAGCACTGGACCGTATGTGACTCCTGCGGCGAAGAGGTTGCAGATAGCAGAGCTGCTCACAGCGGCGGAACCGCAACCTGTAAGGACAAGGCAGTTTGTACCGTATGCTCTGAAGCTTACGGCACTGTAAACGCTGCAAACCATACCGGTGCTACCAAGATCGAAAAGAACGAAACCGAGCACTGGACCGTATGTCAGTCCTGCTCTTCTGAGATCGCAGATACCAGAGCTGCTCATACCGGCGGCACTGCAACTTGTGTAGCCAAGAAGGTTTGTACCGAATGCTCCGAAGCTTACGGCAATGTTGATCCTGCAAATCACACCGGTAACAACGACGTGATCCCTGCAGAGCCCTCTACCTGTACCACTCTTGGTAAGAAGGAAGGCGTGAAGTGTCACGATTGCGGCGAGATCCTTTCCCAGGAACCCGAAACCGAGCTTGCTCCTCACTTTATTGATACCTGGACCGAAGTTAAGCCTGCTTCCGAGACCGAAGAAGGCGAAAAGAAGGGTAAGTGTTCGGTATGTGAGCAGGAATTCACCGTTAAGACTGAAAAGCTTGCTGCAACCGTTAAGCCCGAAAACATCGTAGCTCCCGAAGGATCCAAGGTTGAACTTGGCGAAACCAAGCTTCCCGAAGATACCAAGGTAGAGATCGCTCCCGTTAAGCCCGAGGAGTTGGAGTTTATCGAGGAGAACTTCAAGGAAGAGATCGAAAAGATCCCCGAAGCTGCAGGTAAGGACGTACTTGCTGCTACCTCTGTAATGTTTGAGTCCAACATTACCTATACCGATCCCGCTACCGGTGAAACCATCGTTGATAGCGAAGGCGTTGCAAAGCTTCCCGGTAAGGTAAAGGTTACCGCTCCCATCTCTGCTGATCTTGCAAACTTTGAGAATCTTGTTGTTCTTGCAGTTGATACCAATGGTAACGTTGCTAAGATCAATGCTACCGTTGAGAACGGTGCTGTTGTATTTGAAACCGATGCTGTAGTTGGCGGTATCATGGTTCTCGGTGCTGCTAAGCAGGCTCCTGCTCCCGCTCCCGAAACCACCACTCCTGCAGGCGACGGTGCTCAGACCGGTGATGCAAGCCAGGTTGTTCTCTTCATCACTCTTGCAATCGTATCTGCTTTGTCTCTTGGCGGCATTTACGTTTCCAAGAAGGCTCGCGCTTCCAAGTAAGAGTTGAGATTTGAAAATTGAAATAGAAAAGCTCCGACTTCGGTCGGAGCTTTTTCCGTTTATCATTGAAAAAAGTGCTGAAAAGCCTAGGATTTATCTGGGTTTTCGGCACTTTTTCCTTCTTTTGTGGAAGATGCATAAAAGCGGAGGAAAAATTTCTGTTTCTTTGACGATTCCAACAAACGCGAATTATCATTGCAATTATAATGTGAATGGTTTATAATATAATTATTAATAAATATTATGCTCCGGCAACAGTCGGGGCAAAGGAGGACAAATTCCATGGCTAGCTTTGATATGAAACGAATCCGTAACCTTGTACTGATGGGCCACTCCGGCTCCGGTAAGACTTCTCTGGCAGAAGCAATGCTCTTCCTGGCAGGTGGCTCTGACCGTCTTGGCAAGGTTCCGGATGGAAATACTTCTTTTGACTTCGATCCCGAATCGATTCGTCGTAAGATCTCGATTGCATCCTCCCAGGCACCTATGGTCTGGAAAGATACCAAGATCAACGTGATCGACACTCCCGGCTATCCGGGCTTTACCGGTGAGGTTTCCCAGGCGGTACGCGTTGCTGACAGTGCCATTATCGTTGTGGATGCAAAGGCAGGTATCGAGGTTGGTACCGAGCTTGCTTGGGATAAGGCAGGGGAGGCAGGTCTTCCCAAGGCGATCTTTATCAATAAGTTTGACGACAATGAAGCGCGTTTCGCTAAGATCCTTAACGGTCTTCACGAAATGTTCGGTCGTTCCATTTGTCCCATTACCATTCCTATGGTTTCCGACGGACAGGTAAAAGGCGCGATCGACTTGATCCAGATGGAGGCACATAGCTTCGACGATAAAGGAACTCACTCCGTTCTTCCTATTCCCGAGGAAAATATGGACGCAGTTGAAGAATTCCGCGAAATGCTTCTGGAAGCCGTTGCAGGAACCAACGAGGATCTGATGAATAAGTATTTCGGCGGTGAAGAGATCACCCATATGGAGATCTACAACGCCGTACACGAAGGTATCATCCACGGTGACATCGTTCCTTGCTTCTCCGGCTGTGCAACCAAGCTTTGGGGCGTTTGGACCCTTCTCAACTTCATTGCTCAGTCCTTCCCCCGCCATAGTGCAAAGGGCGCTGAGCTCAGTACAAACGGAGACGATATTGAGATCAATCCCGACGGCGCTCCCGCAATTCTCATTTATAAGACCATTGCTGATCCCTTCGTAGGAAAGATGAGCTTCTTCAAGGTTATGAACGGTACCGTAAAGGGGGATCTTACCTTGAGGAATTCCCGTACCGGTGATTCCGAAAAGCTTGGTAAGATCTACTCCGTCAAGGGCAAGACCCAGACGGAAGTGACCGAGCTTCTTTGCGGTGATATCGGTATGGTATCCAAGCTTTCCTCCGCCGCTACCGGTGATACCCTGAGCTGGACCGGTGACGTATCTTATGCTCCCTGCGAATATCCTCTGCCTTTCTACGTAAAGGCTCTGTCTCCCAAGGCAAAGGGCGACGAGGATAAGATCTCTTCTGCAGTGTCCAAACTTCTGGAAGAGGATATGACTCTCAATTATGAAGTAAATCGGGAAACCGGTCAGATGCTTCTTTCAGGTCTGGGTGGTACGCACCTTGATATTACCCTTGCAAAGATGAAAGCCCGTTACGGTGTAGAAGTGGTTCTCGGTGAAAAGAAGATCGCATACAGAGAAACCATCCGTAAGGCTTGCAAGGTTGAAGGTAAGCATAAGAAGCAGTCCGGCGGTCATGGACAGTACGGTCACGTTAAGATCGAATTCTCTCCCGGAGAAGGCGAGGGTCTTACCTTTACCGAGTCCATTTTCGGCGGTTCCGTTCCCAAGAACTTCCATCCCGCAGTAGAAAAGGGGCTTTTGGAATGTATGTCTAAGGGTGTTTTGGCAGGTTATCCCGTAGTAGGTCTTGCCGCGAACCTTTACGACGGCTCTTATCACGACGTTGACTCCTCCGAAATGGCATTTAAGACTGCCGCCGGTATTGCATTCCGCGAAGGTCTTCCTCAGTGCGCACCCGTTCTCCTTGAGCCGGTTGGTAAGCTGAAGGTATTTACCCCCGATTCTCAGATGGGTGACGTAATCGGTGATCTGAATAAGCGTCGCGGCAGAATTATGGGTATGGAGCAGGATGAAAAGAAGCGTGGCTGGAGCATTATCGAGGCTGAGGTTCCCGAAGCTGAAATGAACGACTACGTACACGCCCTCCGTGCAATTTCTCAGGGCAGAGCATCCTTTACCTTCTTCTTCGATCATTACGAAGAAACTCCTGCGGTCGTTGCCGAAAAGGTGATCGCCGCCGCAAAAGCTGAGTAAATAAGCAAAAAGAGTGCAGAGGTTCTGCACTCTTTTTTCACGCCGTTTTGAAACGAAAAGGAGGGGAGAGTCCTTTGTTTTTATATTCGGTTCGTTTCATTGCGACAGAATTTGAAAAAGGAGGGTGCAGGTTGAAAAAAACTATTGCACCCGATATTATTTTATGATATAATTCTAGGGGTGTCACCCACCGAGTAAAACAGCAAAGAATGAAAATAGGAGTTTTTGATATGATTAAGCTTGCTCCCTCTGTCCTTGCGGCAGATTTTACTTGCCTTGGAGAGGAAATCAAAAAAGTATATGACAACGGCGCAGAGTATCTGCATCTTGACGTTATGGACGGTATGTTCGTACCCAATATTTCTCTTGGACCGGGTATGATCTCTTCTATGAGAAAGGTTTGCGATATCGTGTTTGACGTTCATTTGATGATCCAGGATCCCATTCGCTACATCGACGATTTTGCAAAAGCAGGTGCCGATATCATCACCTTCCATTATGAAGCCTGTGACAATCACAAGGAAGTGATCGATAAGATCCATTCCTACGGAATCCGCGCAGGTATGTCCGTAAAGCCTTATACCGATGCAAATCTGATGGTACCCTTCCTGCCCGATCTGGAGCTTGCTTTGGTTATGACCGTTCAGCCCGGCTTCGGCGGTCAGAAATTTATGCATGAGGCTATGCCCAATCTGGAGAAGCTCAACGCCGCCATCAAGTCCCTCGGCAAGGAGATGGATCTTGAGGTTGACGGCGGTATCAATTTGCAGAACGCCTCCATCGTCAAGGAACGCGGTGCAAACGTTTTGGTAGCAGGCTCTGCCGTATTCGGTGCAGACGACGTTGCCGCAACCGTTCGTGAATTTTTGAAGTAAAGAAAAAGAAAAGTCCTTCGGGACTTTTCTTTTTTGCATTTCTGTGCTAGAATAAAAGAAAAAAGGATTGAACTATGGTATTTGAAGTAATTCAAGGCAAAACGCCTTTGGGTGGGGATTATCGGGAAATCTATTATTTTACCGATGAAATGTTTCCCTGTGAAAAAGAGAATGCGACCCGCGCCATCGTCCGCGAGTGTAAAGAGGGCGGTGCTCTTATCAACGAAGAGATTCTGGTATTGAAAAAGGATTGATTATGCAACCTGAACGTCCAAAAAAGCTTTGGATCCTTTTCGCTTGCTCCGTGCTTTGCTTCATAGTCTCCACAGGACTTACTCTTTATTTTTCGGGTAGAGGAGCATATCACGGTGCATTTGAGCAGGAACCCATCGTTTTTTCTCTCTCCTCGGATCATACGGGGGAGCAGATCCTTTCCCCGAAAGGATCCCAAGCACTGCCAAAGGGAAAGAATCTTTTACTCTTGCAAAACGGTGAAAAGGAAACCGTCCTATTCCGCGTATATCAAAGCGGGATAGAAAAGGGTGTTTACACCATATCCGAAAAATCAGAGCTGGGAATTCAGATCGATTCCGACGGAACCGGGCTTTCTATCCTTGCTCAAGCAAAAAAGAAAAGTGTAGCGTACGTGTCTGATCTGGCAGGCTTTCATTCTGTTGTCAAGTTGATGAAGGATGGGGGAGACCTGGTTTTCCTTTCCTCCGTGGATCTTTCAGATCAGCATCTGGAGGGAGCTTTTCGCTTGTTTGGCAAATTCTCCTTTTCAGAATTTTCCGTGGAAAGCAATAGCAAAGAGCAGATCGTTCTTTTGCCGGATCAAGCATTTGAAGGGACTTTATATACCTTTGCGCCTGAATGCAACGTGTATTGGAAGCGCTTTCATCACCTTGCCGGCAAAGACGAGCTGAATTACTACGTAAAAGCAAAAAGAGCCAATATAACACGGCTTTCCCCCTTGGAATACCCCGTATCCGGCTATGAACAGCTTTCCCGTCTTGCCTCCGAGGATCAACTGCCCAGATTGCTGGATGGAGGTCAGATTCATATCAAAAAAGAAATCTCTCTCTCGGATTCCCTTTCATTCTCCGCCCTCGCAAAGCTGGATATTTCCGCACCTATCGTTTTCAATGGTCATACCTTGACCTTCTCCTCGAAGAATGAAGGCGTTTATCAGGTAAACACCGCCATTGGTACGGGAATTGACGGAATTTCTCTGAACTTTGATGCTCCCCGTTCCACCCTTCTTTGGTCGGGGGAAGGAACCGTTCCCGCCCTTTCGACCGTTGCCAAGGGAAGCAACGTCAAGGCCTATAACGGAGAAGCAATGCCCCTTGGCGGGGAAGGCAAGGCAATTCCGAAGCTGATCCTCTACGGTGAAGGTGTTGAAAATCTACCCGATGAAACGGTATTTGAAGCAAAAGGGAATCTCTTGACCGCAACTCTTCCGTATCTTGTGAGCGAGAGTGCCCTTGACGGGGCAAATTTTGCCCTTTCCTGCGAAGGTGGCACTGCAACCTTGGAAGGATCTATCTCGGATGGAATCGTCGTTACAAGGGATTCTGACGGAAAAGAACGGCGTTTTGCCGTTTCGGCGGAACGAGAACCCAATCGGATTCCCGTTGTACATCTGGAAACGGAGGACGGCGGGGAGATCACCTCAAAGACACAGTATCAATCCGCCACCTTTTCATTCGATGGAGGCTCAACGGAGTACAGCTCTCTTGCCGAGACTCATATCCGCATCCGAGGGCGGGGGAATTCTACCTGGAAATGGGAGAAAAAGCCGTATAAGATCCACTTTGACGAGCCTACCTCCATTTTAGGATTGCCCGCTGCAGAGGAATGGGCGCTCTTTTCCAATTATGCGGATAAGTCTCTGATGCGAAATCGCCTGGCGCAGGTGATGGCATCCAAACTTTCCTTTGAATACTGTCCTACCCAGGTTTGCGTAGACGTCTTCCTCAACGGAGAATACTTGGGCGTTTATACCCTCGGTGAGCATCTGGAAGCGGGGAAAGGCAGGGTAGAGGTGGATTACGATATGAGTCATACCGACTGCGGCTATTTTCTGGAAGCGGGAGGCGTTGTAGCGGGAGTCGACGTGAAAGGAATGAATTATTTCCACGCAGGACTCGTGAATTTCGTTCTGATCAAAATGCCCGACTACAATCAGCTTACCTCTGAGCAGTTCGAGTACATCCATCAATATATGCTCCGTACGGATGAAGCCATCAAAAAAGGCGAAGGCTACGAAGAATATATTGACGTGGATTCCGTGATTGATTGGCTGATCATGATCGAGCTTTCATGTAATACGGACTGTACCTGGCGTCGCAGTACCTATTTTACCAAGGATCCGGGAGGAAAACTGGTGATGGGTCCTATGTGGGATTTTGATCTTGCCTTCGGTAATTTTTCCAAGGACAATCCCGGTGACGATACCTGGGTCAGCTCCGAGCCGGACGACGATTACGTCGGTGAGACCTGGTCCACCCATCTCTTGGAGGATCCCGAATTCCGGGCGCGTTTCAAGGCGCGTTGGCTGGAGGTGCGAGACACCTTGGTGAATACTGCAATGGAAGAGATCGAGCGGCAGTACGCCCTGAATTCTCCTTCTGCGGAGTTGAATTTTAAGCGTTGGGATATTTTGGGTAAGAAGGTTGCGTTTGAGCGTC
>JAZPZL010000211.1:0-8375 GCA_045544655.1 Eubacteriales bacterium | reverse complement strand
GCGCACCTTGTTTTTCTCAATGTCAAAGGCGTTGATGACCAGAACGATCTCTGCTTCTTCCTTGAGCTGCATCAGCATACGGATCTTACTGTCCGGCTGAAATCCGGGAAGCACTCTTGCCGCGTGAAAGTCGTCAAACAGCTTTCCGCCAAACTCCAGATAGAGCTTGCCTCCGAATTTTCCGATACGCTCCTTGATACGCTCGGATTGAAGCGTTAAGTATTTTTCATTGTCAAAACCGATTTTCAGCATCTTTTTTGCGACCTTTCTGTTCTTTCAACAAAATTCACAGTATATTATAATATAAAAAATTGTGATTTTCAACCGATAAAACAGAAAAAAATAAAAAAAAGAAGCCTTTTTTGAAAAAGACTTCTTTTTTGTTGTGAATAAGCTTACAGACCTACGCTGTCCAAGGTCGCGCGGAGCACCTTTGCGCTGTTTTGTACTGCCTTCAGCTCGTCGGGGAGCAGGGGAGGATCTACCTCGCGAAGGATACCCTTGGGTCCGAGGATGCAGGGGAGAGAAAGACATACGTCCTCTTTGATGCCGTAACGGTTGTGCGCAAGGCAGGAAACGGTGAGAACGGAGTCGTTGGAGGAGAAGATCGCCTTTGCGATGGTAGCGACACAGGTGGAAACGGCGTAATAGGTTGCGCCCTTTCTCTTGATGATCTCGCCACCGGCGTCTCTAACGTCCTTTTCAACGCCGCGCAGGAATACTTCGGTCTGCTCCTCGGTGTAATGGTGAATGTTGCGGCAATACTGCTTGAAGTCCATACCGATGACGCTGGTTACACTCCAGGGGAAGGTGGAGGAATCGCCGTGCTCACCGAATACGTAGGCGTGAATGTTCTTCGCGCTGATGGAGAGGCGGTTGGAAACCAGACTGCGAAGTCTGGAGGTGTCCAGCATAGTGCCGCTTCCGATGACCTGACTTGCGGGGAGACCGGAATACTTGATGAAGGCGTAAGTGAGAATGTCAACGGGGTTGCTGACGATGATGTATACTGCATTGGGGCAGTAGCTTGCGATCTTGGGAGCGATCTCTTCCATCAGCTTGGTGTTGATGCTGGCAAGCTCCAGACGTGACTGACCGGGCTTTCTTCCGATACCGGAGGTGATGATGACGATATTGGAGCCGGCTGCATCGGAATAATCGCCTGCGTAAATATTCAAGGGCGTGGAGAAGGGGGCACCGTGGATGATATCCATTGCTTCGCCTTCTGCCTTCGCGCGGTTGATATCAATGAGAACGATCTCGGAGGCGAGACTGTTTTGCGTCAGGGTATACGCTACGGTAGCACCTACGTTGCCAACACCCAGAATGGTAATCTTTTTGCTCATAAAACTTTCCTCTTTTCAATGGTAATTTTCTACAATACTATTTTAGCCAAATTTTTGGAAAAAGCAAGGGATTGAGCGGGGTTTGCGAATATGGATTTCAAATGCGGTCATTACATTTTCGTTATGACCGTCTTCCCCGCTTCGACAAAAAAGAGTGGGGAAGGAGGCTTATACTTGCTGTGGAGGAAAGGGAGATGTATGAAGTTTTTTACGTGGATTTATATTTTGCCACCAATTTCCTGATGGATCTTGTATCACTGGGAATCGGAGCGCTTTCCGCATCCCGGAAGGTGTCGATGTGGAGGCTGTGTCTTGCCGCGACCTTCGGCGCTGTTTTTTCAACCCTTATCGCCTTGGTAAGAGCGGGAAATGCATGGACGCTTTCGCTGTCCGCATTCGCCTTTGTCGCGATGCTCGTGATCTGCTTTGGGGTGCAATCTCCCCGAAGGCTGGTGAAGCCGGCTCTGTTTTCTTTTGCAGGAGCGGTATTTTTGGGAGGTGCGGCCGAGGCGCTCTCTCATTACGTTCTGCCACGGGGGAGCGAGGCGCGCTTTGGCTTCGGAGTGCTTTTGGGCACCGTTTTTCTCGGTGTGAGCGTTTATTCATTGTGGGGGAGTTATATGAGCAGAAAACTGGATACGGCGGTGGTTAGCCTGAAAATTTCATTTTGCGGAAAATGCGAGCATTATTACGGACTTGTGGATTCGGGATTGCTTCTCAGAGATCCCGACGAGGGACGGCCTGTGCTTCTTTTGAAAGCGGAATACGCCGAGCCTCTTTTGTCCAGAGAATTTGTTTGCCGTATGGCAAAAGGGGAGCTTTCCCCGGATGAAAAACTGATCTGCGTTCCCATCCGCACCGTTGGAGGGGATCGGAATCTGTACGCCTTTCTCCCGGAACGGGTGCAGGTGATCTCAATGGGAAAAAGAAGAAAAAAACGAGAGGAGAGGGGCGTTTTGGTTGCTCTGGATTTTTCCGGAGGCGGCTTTGGCGGTTGTCCCTGCCTGGTTCCCCTTTCCGTTTTATAAGGAGATACTTACAATGATACTTTCAATTCTGTTTTGCCGCTTGCGCGCCTTTTTCTGCCGTCTGTGGATGGATCGTGAGGGGGAGATCCATTACATCAACGGAAGCGACGAATTGCCTCCGCCCCTGGAGGGTGAAAACGAGCGGGCGTGCATCGAGTGTATGGAGCGCGGGGAAGAGGTGGAGCGAAACCGCAATCTTCTGGTAGAGCATAATCTGCGTCTGGTGGTATACATTGCAAAGAAATTTGAAAATTCAGGCGTTGGAATGGAGGATCTCATTTCCATCGGCACCATCGGCTTAATGAAAGGGGTCACCAGCTTTCGCTCTGATAAGAATATTAAGCTTGCCACCTACTGCTCCAAATGTATTGAAAACGAGATCCTGATGTTTCTCCGCAAGCTCAATACGCGGAAAAACGAGATCTCCATTGACGAGCCCTTGAACGTGGACTTTGACGGAAACGAGCTTTTGTTGGGGGACGTTCTGGGGACCGACGGGGAGGAGATCCACCGCAATCTGGAAAGGGAAGAGGATTTTCGTCTTCTGTTTTCCGCGCTGAAAAAGCTGTCCCCGCGGGATCGAAATATCATCGTAATGCGCTTTGGGCTTCTGGGGCAAAAGGAATTGACCCAAAAGGAGGTCGCCGATCAAATGGGGATCAGTCAATCCTACATTTCAAGATTGGAAAAGAAGATCATCGCCAAATTGAAAAAGGAAATTTCCTCTCAGGTATAAAAAAGTCTTTTCACATTGCTTTCTTTGTGTTATACTCTATAGGAAAACCGATGCAAAGGAGTACATAATGAAGCATTTATTGATCCCCGATCTGATCTGCGATACGGTTTACGGGGTTCCTTTTGAAGAATACTACCAAAAGGGAATTCGCGCACTTGCTTTTGATATTGATAATACGTTGGTATCCTACGATACCCCCGAGCCCGATGAAAAGCTGACGGCTTTTCTGCGCTCTCTCAAGGAGCGTGGCTTTTCTATTGCCTTCGTTTCCAACAACGATGCCGACCGAGTGGATCGCTTTAATGCGTCTCTTGGCTTTTTGGCGTTGCCGGATTCCCACAAGCCCTTGACGGGTGGTCTGAAACGGGTGATGAAGGAATTCGGCGTGAAGAAAAGGGAATTTCTTATGGTGGGAGATCAGCTTCTCACTGACTGCCTTTGCGCCCGTCTTGCGGGCGTTGCGGTGGTGACCGTGCCTCCCATTCAGCCCGTCGAAAACCGCTTCTTCCGATTTAAACGCAAAATTGAGAGACCTTTTATCCGCGCGTATTACAAAAATCAGGAGGGAAAAAAATGAGCCTGCAGGTGTTTGCCGATACCCTTTTCAAAGGGGAATGCGCCATCGTACTGTCAGGTGTTTCCCGTCAGTATTTGACCGGCTTTCGCTCTTCCGACGGCACCCTTTTGATCACACGGGAAAAGCAGATCCTTTTTCTGGATTCCCGTTATTTTGAAATGGCGCAGCTTGCTCAGCAAAAGGGTGAGATCCCTTCCTGCGTTGAGCTGAAGCCGCGGATCTTTCAAAAATTCTTTCCCGAATTTGCCGAAGCTGAAAAAATTACTACCGTCTTTTTTGAAGACAGAGAACTGACCGTCAGTGAGTTGGCTTGGTTCAAGGAAAAGTTTCCGAAATTCGACTATCAGCCCTTGAAGGATCGCCTTGACAGACTCCGCAGGATCAAGACACCGCGGGAGATCGAAAGGATCCGTGCCGCGCAAGCCCTTGCAGAGGCGGCGTACGCCCATATTCTCTCTCGTATCGAGGTGGGGAGGACGGAGCTTTCTCTTGCGGCGGAGCTGGAATACTATATGAAGCAAAACGGCGCTTCTGCCCCCAGCTTCGATACCATTTGCGTGTCGGGAACCCGTTCTTCTCTTCCTCACGGAACTCCGACGGAGGCTCCTTTGGAAAAGAATTGCTTTATTACCATGGACTTCGGCTGCAAGCTGGACGGCTACTGCTCGGATATGACCCGCACCGTTTGTCTCGGCAAGGCAGATTGGGAAATGAAAAAGGTCTATGAAACTGTGCTGTTGGCACAGGAGACGGCTTTGGGAAAGATCCGTGCAGGTCTCACGGGTAAGACGATCGATGCAGCCGCAAGAGACGTGATCGCCGCCGCGGGCTTTGGAGAAAACTTCGGTCACAGCCTCGGTCACGGAATTGGTCTGAAGGTTCACGAAGCACCCTCCTTTTCTCCCTCTTATGAGGAATTGATTCCCGTGGGGGCGGTGATGTCCGTTGAGCCGGGAATCTATTTGCCGGGAAAATTCGGCGTTCGCATCGAGGATCTGGTGGTCGTTCGGGAGGATGGTTTTGAAAATCTGAATACATCTTCCAAACTTTTGTTGGAATTATAGAATTATAATGGTATTTTTTGCAAATATATCTTGCAATATTTTGAAAAAAGTAGTATAATACGAAAGTAAATTGATATTTTTATGTTTTTTGGAGGATTTTATGGCAATTACAGCAGGCGATTTCAGAAACGGCGTTACCTTTGAAATGGACGGCGCAGCAATGCAGGTAATCGAGTTCCAGCACGTAAAACCCGGTAAGGGCGCGGCATTCGTCCGCACGAAGCTGAGAAACGTAATTACTGGTTCCGTAGTGGAAAAGACCTTTAACCCCACTGAAAAGTTCACCCCCGCATTCGTAGAGAGAAAGGATATGCAGTATTCCTACGATGACGGTGATCTGTATCACTTTATGGATACCGAGACCTGGGAAGAGACCCTTGTCGGTCACGATCTGGTTGGCGACAACTTTAAGTTCGTAAAGGAAGAGATGATCTGTAAGGTTCTTTCCTTCAAGGGCAACGTGTTCGGCGTTGAGCCTCCCATGTTCGTTGAATTGGCAGTTACCCAGACCGATCCCGGCTTCAAGGGCGATACCGCTACCGGTGCTTCCAAGCCCGCAACGCTGGAGACCGGCGCGCAGATCAAGGTTCCCCTGTTCATCAACGAGGGTGACGTTCTGAAGATCGATACCCGTACCGGTGAATATCTGGAAAGAGTATAATCTTTAAGGAGAGATATTATGACGATTACCGAAAAGGTTGCATATCTGAAGGGTCTGATGGAAGGCCTGGATTTCAAGGCTGAAACCAAGGAAGAAAAGATCATCAATTTGATGGCTGATATTCTTGAAGATATGGCGAATGAGATCGTAGGCGTTCAGGACGATATCGACGATATCAACGAATACCTTGAAGCAGTTGACGAAGATCTTACCAACGTTGAGGAAGAGCTCTTCGGCGAATGCTGTGACGACGATTGCGCTTGTTGCTGCTGCGACGACGAGGATGAGGACGAGGACGAAGAGTCCGAAGAGACTCCCGTACAAGACTGATAAAAACGAAACTCTCCGGCTTCTGCCGGAGAGTTTTCTGTGAATACTGAAAAATAGGAGGGAATCCCTTGAATCAACCGAAAAAGAATCTGTGGAAGCTGTTCGCTACGTTTTTTAAGATCGGCGCATTCACATTCGGCGGCGGATACGCGATGATCTCTATTATCGAAAATGAAGTCGTCAGTGAGAAAAAATGGCTGTCACACGATGAAATGATGGATATTACCGTGGTAGCGGAATCCACTCCCGGTCCCCTTGCCATCAATACCGCTACCTTCGTCGGCTATAAGGTCGGCGGCGTTTTGGGGTCTGCTATGGCGACCTGCGGCGTGGTTTTGCCTTCTCTGATCATCATTGGTCTGATCGCTTTGTTTCTTGAAAACTTTTTGGAGATCAAGTGGGTGGCAAGCGCCTTCAAGGGAATCAAAGCGGCAGTTGCCTTTCTGATCTTCGGCGCAGGATGGAAAATGTTTAAGAAGATGAAAAAGGATAAGCTTTCTCTTGTTCTTTTTGCCCTTGCATTGATCTTGATGCTTTGCAAAAATTTCGATCTGTTCCCCGTATCCTCCATCCTTTTGATCGTGCTTTCCGCTATCGTAGGTCTTGTGGTCTACGGCATCGGTGTGATGAAGAAGGGAGGAGATGAAAAATGATCGTGAAGCTTCTCTTGTTGTTCTGGGAATTCTTTATGGTAGGGCTGTTCACCTTCGGCGGTGGCTACGGTGCCATTCCCTTGATTCGTGATACCATTTTAGCCAATCCCCAGTGGGGCGTGGATCTGGATATGTTCCAGTACATCGTGGGCGTTGCCGAATCCACTCCCGGTCCCATTATGGTCAACACTGCGACCTACATTGGAACCACTTACGCAGGAGTCCTCGGCGGTGTTTTTGCAACCCTGGGCGCCATTACTCCTTCTTTTATTATTATTCTCCTCATTGCAAAATGCTTGCAGGGCTTTATGGAAAAGAAGGGGACCCGCACCGTGCTGGATACCATCAAGCCTTGCGTGGTGGGAATCATTCTTTCCACCGGCGTTTATTTTCTTCTTTCCGGTGTCATTCCCGCCGTCAACTCTCTTTTCAAGGAAGGCTTCACGAAAGCCTTGATCCCCGAGTGGAGAACGGTTCTGATCTTTGCTTTGGTGTTTCTGCTTCGCTTTGGCTGGAAAAAATGGAAAAAGAAGGTCATTTCTCCCATTCTTTCCATTGGTGTTTCCGCCATTCTCGGTATTCTTGTTTTCGGGGTGTAATATGGAACAAACGGATTTCAGAAAAGAGCTTCTGACCCTTCTTTCCGCTCGCGGGCTTTCCCGCGATGAGATGCTGTCCGTATCTCTGGCAGTGGCAAGAGGGGAGCAAACAAAGGCTTTGATCGTCTTTTTGAAGGAAAATGCAGAACCTAGCGTTGACGATATTTTCCAAAAAGCAGGGGAGATCGCCTTTGGCAAAAACTCTTGACAAAGATTTTTTCCTTTGCTATAATAGATGAAACCATTGAACGAGAGTAGTACCTTGATCTTAGATCTTTCAGCGAGTCGCGGTTGGTGGAAGCGCGGCAGGGACGGATTTTGGGAATGGACTCGTGAGGGCAAACCGAAAGAAGCTTTCGAGTAGGGGAGACGGGGGCTGACCGTTATATCGGATCGTGTATGACTCGTACGCGTGAGTGCATCGCTTTTGCGATGAATTTGGGTGGTACCGCGGATTTGATTCGCCCCAGACGGTTTTCGTTTGGGGCGGTTATTTTTTTGGAGGCGTTATGATTCCGATTTTACTGAAAGAGCGATGGCGACTTTCGCGATCACTGGTATAGAATGAGATTACAGAATTTTGGAGGAATATGAAAATGAAACTGAACGGTGTAGATTTTGATACCTATTTTAATAATTATCCCGATAAAGACGGTTATTTCGGAAGATTCGGCGGTGTATATATCGACGACAAGCTGAAGGCAGCGATGGCGGAGATTACCGAGTCCTATTACTCTATTTGCCAGAGCCGCAAATTCATTGCAGAATTGCGCAGGATCCGCAAGGAATTCCAGGGCAGACCCACTCCCGTTACCCATCTTGAGCGTCTTTCCGACTATTTGGGCGGCAAGGTTCAGCTTTATGCAAAGCGTGAGGACCTGAACCACTCCGGCGCGCATAAGCTCAACCACTGTATGGGCGAAGCACTTCTTGCCAAGTATATGGGCAAGAAGAAGGTCATTGCCGAGACCGGCGCAGGTCAGCACGGCGTTGCCTTGGCTACTGCGGCTGCATACTTTGGTCTGGAATGTGATATTTATATGGGTACCGTGGATATTAAGAAGCAGGCTCCCAACGTTGCCAGAATGAAGATTCTGGGCGCAAATGTTGTGGAAGTTACCCACGGCCTGCAGACCCTTAAGGAAGCTGTTGACGCTGCCTTTGATGCATACGCAAACGAGTATCACGATGCAATCTACTGCATCGGCTCTGTACTTGGCCCCCATCCCTTCCCCATGATGGTGCGTGACTTCCAGATGGTCGTCGGCATCGAGGCACGCGAGCAGTTTGTCGGTATGACCGGCGAGCTGCCTGACGCAGTTGTGGCCTGTGTTGGCGGCGGCTCCAATGCTGCCGGAATGTTTGCAGGCTTTCTCAATCA
>JAZPZL010000210.1:0-30402 GCA_045544655.1 Eubacteriales bacterium | reverse complement strand
ACCGCTTTGGAAACGATTGTTTTGCCGGAAAGCGTTACTTCTCTCGGAACACATGTATTTTATAACTGCTCTTCTTTAAAGTTTGCAAAACTTCCAAAGAGTCTTGAAGTAATTCCTCAACGGACTTTTTATAATTGTTCTTCTTTGGAAAACGTGGAACTTGGTGAAAAATTCACGTCAATTTCTTATTACGCATTTTATGGGTGTAGTAGTCTTTTAACGATTGATTTACCTAAATGTTTGAACTTGATTGGCTCCTATGCATTTTATGGTTGTCAGAGCTTAATTGCTATTGATATTCCTTCTAACGTAAGCAAGATCAAAGATCATGCTTTTGAATTGTGTACTGGTTTGACTGAAATTGTGATACCTAGCAGCGTTACTGAGATTTTAAATTCTGCTTTTTGCGGTTGTAAAAATCTTAAAAAATTGACGATTCCTACGAGTGTAAAAAGCATAGGAGATTCTGCCTTTAGGCGTTGTTATTCATTGACTGAGGTAAAACTTCCCGATTCTGTTACTAGTATTGATTCTTATGCTTTTGCAGAGTGTAGTTCCTTGGTTTTGTTTATGTTCCCTCGGAATTTCAACTATATTCCTTACGGAATTTTTTCAGGATGTAGTTCTCTTACAGAATTTGAAATACCTGAAACTATGGTACGTATTGAGTCGAATGCATTTAAAGGAACCGGTTTGAAAAAAATTTCAATTCCTTCCGGTGTTACCATAATTGAAGCGTATGCTTTCAGTGAATGCAAAGATCTTGTGAATGTAGAAATAATGGGTTCTGTAAGAATCGGGTATAATTCTTTTTCCTATTGTGATAGTTTGACGAATGTATCAGGAAAAATCACACAGATAGATTCATACGGTTTTTTCCATTGTGACAACTTGGAAAGGATTAGCGGTCAGATCAATTCGATCGATTCAAATGCTTTTGGATATTGTTCAAATTTAAAAGAAGCTATTTTAACTGACGTTGCTATTAGAAGGGAAGCTTTTTACTATTGCTCAGCTCTAGAGTATGTTAGTATATCTGGCGAGTCATATATCTATGGTTCATCATTCTATAATTGTGCGTTGAAAGAAGTGGTATTGGACGGAATAAAGAATATACCAAGCGATGCGTTTGGGCTATGCGGAGGTATTGAAAAGCTCACACTTTCCGGCGTAGAAACGATTGGCTCGTCTGTATTTCGTTATTGTTCACGTTTGAAATTTGTTGTTTTACCGGAAACTTTGCTTGAGATATCCTTGACTTCTTTTTCCCCAAAAACCATACTCGGGGTTTATGAAGGATCAAGAACTCATATTTTTTTGGAAAACAACGGCGTTCCTTATGTGATCTATAATGAGAGCGAAGATGTAAACTTCATCTCAAAAGGTGATTTTTCTTATGCTATTATAGGCGAAACGACGTGGCTTCTTGAATACTCCGGAACATCGGATGTTGTTGCAATCCCCGATGAGGTGGAAGGAAAACCGGTAGAAATAATCTATGGAGAGGCTTTTAAAAGTAACAAAACGATTATTTCGGTAGATTTGCCTTCAAATTTGAAAAAAATTGGTGAAGCTGCATTTTACTATTGTCCTGCTTTGACTTCAGTGGAATTTCCTGACACCTTGACCGTGATTGGCGCATCGGCATTCGAATTGTGCAAAAAATTAGAAAACGTTGTTTTTTCAAAAGAATTAAAAAGAATCGGCGCTGATGCATTTTATGGCTGCGAATCCTTGAAAAAATTAACATTTTATGACAAACTAAACAATATATGTTCTTATGCTTTCTATGGTTGCGTTAATTTGGAGAAAATCTCTTTTCCGGATTCATTGGAAACGATCGGTTCGTTTGCATTTGGTTATTGCAAAAAAATTAAGTCGATTGATCTGCCGAAAAAAATAACTACAATTTATTCAAACGCCTTTTCCAATTGCACCGGTATTTTTTCAGTAGTGATACCGGAAAGTGCAACGAATCTTTCTCCAGAATGCTTTGATACCACGGTTATTCTTGTCGTTATCGAAAATTCCGCAGCACATACGTTTGCTCAGAATAATTCTTATACGTTTGTTCTTTGGGATGGTTTGGAAGAGCCCGGAGTTTACAAAATTGACGGAGTGGTTTATGCTGTTATAAAAGGAGAGGCAGTTATTACTTCCTTTGATCAAAGTAAAACTTCGTTGACAATCCCTTCGACAGTTGAAGGATTTCCTGTCACTGAGATCAAGCCGCGAGCATTTTATTCAAGCAAAAGCCTTGTCAGTATCACACTTCCCGAAGGTTTGAAAACGATTGGCGAACGGGCTTTTGAGTATAGCAGAGTGAAAACTTGTAACATTCCAAGCACGGTGAACGAAATTGGAGAATGCGCTTTCAGTCAGTGCTTATCTTTAAATAGCACCATTATCATTCCAAGCGGGGTAGAGGTGCTTAGAAACGATACCTTTTTTGCTTGCTACGCTTTGACGGAGGTTAGGCTATCGGAAGGTTTGAAAACCATCGAAAGTTATGCGTTTGGAAATGCCGGGATCCGTACGATCAATTTGCCTGAAGGGTTGAAAACGATAGAACAGTGGGCTTTTTATGATTGCTCAAATTTGATAAATATTGTTTTGCCATCTACTTTGACCTCATATAATTATGCTTTTGAGTACTCAGGATTAAAAAATATTGTATTTGCGGAGGGAACAACTCATATCGCTGCAGCCGCCTTTCATTCCTGCAATAATTTAACAAGTGTTTCAATTCCCGGTACTGTTGCATATATTGGAGGCAACGCGTTTAAGAATTGCGCGAAATTGCAGACGGTTACCATCGGCGAAGGAGTGAAAAGTATATACGACGGAGCTTTTTACAATTGTAGAAGTCTTACTTCGCTTACTTTACCGGATAGTGTTGAATCAATCGGATACGAGACTTTTTATGGTTCCGCAATCAAAAGTATTCATCTGGGCGCCGGATTTAAAAAGATTGAAGAAAGAGGATTTTATAAATGCGGGGGATTGACAGAGATCAATTTGCCCGCAGGGTTGGAAAAGGTTGGGCGAAATGCATTTGATTCTTGCTCGTCATTGAAAAAGGTTGTTTTCCAAGGAAAAGGCGGAGCTTCCCTTGGTACTGATGTATTTTACGGCTGTTCTGCTTTGGAAGAGGTGGATTTGTCCGGTGTCTCTTCCATTGGAAACGATGCATTTAAATCTTGTGTGGCTTTGACGGAAATAATAATTCCTTCCGAATGCACGTCGATTGGTGACGGTGCCTTCTTGGGCTGCGAAAAAGTGAATAAAATCATCTTGCGAGAGGGGCTTCGCTCTGTTGGTGCAAATGCGTTCTCTTCTTGTGGGATTGATATGATTTTGGTTCCTGAAACGGTTAATTCTATGTGTGCAAATTCATTTCCCGATGCCACGTTGCATTTGGTGTATCGGGATTCGTATGCTCATAACTATTGCGCGAATAATAACCTATTGTATTTCGTTCTTCCCGAGACCGATAATCCGGAGGTCATCTTTGGTTTGAGCGTTACGGGAACGATCAAATACACCGATGGATCGACTGCTTCCGACGTAGACGTGTCTTTGCTCTATGACGATGGAACGGTGAAGGAAACTGTAAAGACCGATGCTAACGGAGTCTATGCCTTTACTTATGCCGAGGTGGGCAGGTATACCATTCGTGCGGCGGACGGTCAGGGAAACACCGCAACTACGTCCGTTTCCGTGACGCGTCTGAATGCCTTCGACGTCTTTTTGAAGGGTGATCCCAATATCACGTTGAAAAAGGGTTATCAGGTATCGGGAACCGTATCCGATGGGAACGGTAAGGTTACCATTCTGGATGGAAAAGGTAACGTCATCAGCGAAATGGATACCGTTGACGGAGCGTTTGTTTTTGAAAACATAGCCAACGGAACCTATACTTTCGTTTTGAAAACGGATAGCGGTATGACTTCTGCTGAGGTAACCGTGTTTGATTCCGACGTGAGCGGAATCGTTTTGACTCCTGCTGCCACAAAATGCACCGTTTGGGGCTACGTGGAAGTAGCTAAGAGAGATCAATCTACCCAGCGCAGGAATTGGGTCAGTGTGACGGTTTACAACGATGCGGGTATTGCTGTTGCAACTGCAAAGACTGATGCGGAAGGGAAGTATAGCTTTACGGGGTTGTCCGTAGGGGAATATACCCTGGTTGCAGAATGCACCGATATGCGCCCCGACAAGGACGGTGCATACGACAGAATTTACACTCTCACCGGCTTCGGATATATCTTGATGGAGGAAGAGGGAACCTACCAGCTGGACACGATCGTTCTCTACGAGGAGAATGATTGCCTTGCTACACTTTCCGGTAAAGTTACTGCAAGAGGACAGACTCAGGTTTGCCGCGTAACGCTGAAGAATATCTTCGGTCACGAGATTGATTCCTTTGAAACCAAAAAGAACGGAAAGTTCAGTTTCTCCAACGTGCGTGACGGAATGTATTTGATTACCGCCATTACTGAAAGTGACGGCATGGGCTTTACCGTGATCACCGTTCGGGATGGCAAGGTCTACGGTGATCTTCACATTCCCGTTTACAAGGATGACAAGGTGCAGGATCTGGAACGTGCTTTTGCAGAAGAGGTTCCCGATGATCTCGATGGTGCAGATGCAGAGCATTACCGCGCTCGTATTGCCGAAGAGAAGAAGCAATACGATGCTCTTTCGCCCAAACAGAAAAAGCACTGCTCTATGAGTTATCTTGCGAAATTGGAGCGTTTATGCGCGCTTCTTGCTCAGGTGTCCTGCAGCTCAGCAGACGGAAGCAGTGTAACCCAAAGCGGTATGGTCGTTTCCGGGGAAGAGCTGGAAGATAAATCCGAGGTTCAATTCTCTCTGACCGTTGAAAAGCAGGAGATCTGGCAGAACAACGGAAACGGAGTGAAGAATAAGAAGGATTACGTTCAGCATGAAATGAAGGATACTGCCAAGGGCAGAGAATTAAAGTGTGTGTACGAGATCACGATGACTCGTACCGTTGACGGAAAAACAGAGGATCTGACCTCCGTTTCAAAGGATACGGATAGTAACGGATCCTTCCGCGTAACCTTGACGATTCCTGAGGAATACCGTGGAAAGGAACATTATACGCTTCTCCACGAGCATAACGGTGAAACGGTAATGCTTGCAGACTTGGATGATGATCCCGATACGATTACCGTAGAGATTGATCGCTTCTCCACCTTCGTTTTGACTTCTACCGATACGACCTTGGGCGAGACGGTCGAGGATAAAGAAACCGGCTTCTACGGTGCAAGTTTGACGCTTCAAAGCGATCTGAAAATGAACTATATGGTTGAGAAGTCAATGATCGAGGAACGCGGTTATACCTTGGATCGAGTTGAGTTTTCTTTCGGCGGTAAAAAGATCGAAGTAAGTGACTATAAAGAAACTGACCTGTACTACGTATTTTCCTTGAAAAACGTTTCTCCTCGGAGAATGTCTGAGATCGTTACGGCTCAGCTGTTTGTAAAACTGGCGGATCAGGATGTTGCATTTGAACCCTTGGATTACAGCATTGAGCAGTATTGTTACAACGTGCTCACTTATCTGCAAGGCGATGAAAATGCGGAAATGAGAACGCTTGCAGTAGATCTTTTGCTTTACGGCGCGGAAGCACAGCGTTTTAGGAATTATGATCTTGAAAATCTTGCGGGTGACGAATTGCGACCCGAGGAGCTGGCGCAAAGAGGTGTTCTGCCCGAGCTTAATTCTCACCGAAATGTTGAGGTGGATTTGGAAAACGATACGGTTCAGATCTATGGATTCAGCTTGAATCTTGCAATGTCGATCAATCCCAGCATTTATCTGTTATGTGAAAGCAAGGAAGGCTTGGAGATCTACGTGAGAGATGCTGAAGGCAAATTGATTGATGTATTGTATTCAGATGATATAACAAAGAGCGATTCGTATTGGAAGGGTACGTTTACCAGATTTAACGCAGGTCGAATTCGCACACCTTATTATTTTACCGTGTATCAAAATGGTGAAGTAGTCAGTGATACCGTTTGCTACAGCATTGAGTCTTATTGCTTTGATGCCGAGGCGCTGAACGATCAGAAATTGATTGCACTCACCCGTTCGATCATGTGTTACGGTGAATCTGTCAACCGTTATTTAAGCAGATAATTATGTAAAAATCCTCGTATGCCAATTGACATACGAGGATTTTTTATGATTGGTCTTTGGTTATGAAAACCGCAATGGGAGGATTTCCTCCGCGATTGATGTAGTCCGTGAGAAGGACGGAGTATTTTTTCTGATCCAGCGTTTTCAGAAAGGCGAGAAGGGTTTCTTTTTCTTCGAATCCCGTTTCTTTTCCGCAATAAATGCAAAGGCTCATTACACCGCCGGGCTTCAAAATTTCAAGTCCCTTTTCGATGGCGATGCGAGAGGTGTCACCGTGGGAAAACTTGCTGTGGTCGCCACCGGGAAGCCAACCGAAATTGAACATAATGGCATCCGCGCTTTCCTTCTCGAAGAACTGATCCAACTTACTGTGGCAGAATTGAAAGAGGGAAGCTGTTTTTCCGTGTTCTTTAAGAAGTGCTTGTGTGCTTTTGATCGCTTCCTCTTGTATATCAAAAGCAAACACCTTTCCGCTTTCTCCAACGAGATCGCACAGGAATAAGGTATCTCGTCCTCTGCCGGCAGTAGCGTCGATACAAACGTCACCGTTTTTCACGTGCTCTGATATGAATTTATGTGAAAGTCCTAAAGCATTCTGTGGGAAAACCATATATTCTCCTTAAAAAGATATAGTAAACATATAAAAAGAGTATACACAATTTTTTGGAAACAAAAGAGAAAATCTTGACGAATTTGCCTTTTCAGTGGTATAATCCAAATTGAGATTTTGAAAGGAGGAAAAGGAAGTGGAAAAAAAGATCTACCTGGTGCTGACACAATCCGGTTCCTTTTTGTCCCGTATGATCCGCGTATATACCGGAGCGGATTATAACCACATTTCTATTGCTCTTTCTCCCGATCTGGAGCCAATGTATTCTTTTGGAAGAAGGCAAGCCTATAATCCGTATTGGGGTGGCTTTGTGAAGGAGCATTTGCATTCCGGTACGTTTAAAAGATTTCCACGCACGCGCTGTGCTGTTCTCTCTTTACAGGTTCCCGAAGAAAGCTATGACGGTATTCGGGGTGTGCTTGAGGAAATGTATCGAAGCAAAGAACAGTTTGGGTATGATTTTATCGGACTTTGCTTTGCCGCCATCAAAATTGAAAAGAGACGGAATAACAAGTACTATTGCTCAGATTTCATAAAGACCATCTTCCAAAAATATACGGTTCCCGGTGCTGAGAATCTGAAGCAGTTTACCGCTCCCAGCGATTTTCTTTCATTTCCCGAAGCAAAAGTGATTTATCAAGGCTTGTTAAGGGAGTACGAGTTATGATAATAAAATCCCAAGAACGTTTGTCCTTGGGATTTTTGGTGCGGGTAACAGGACTTGAACCTGCACGTCGGAGACACCAGATCCTAAATCTGGCGCGTCTGCCAATTCCGCCATACCCGCGTAACGCGTACTATTTTAATCGATTATTTCATTTTTGTCAAGGAGGAGGAAATGTTTTATCGAGTTTCCGAACTTGCGCTCACTTGTGATGAGAGCGAAGACAAACTGCTTAATAAAGCTGCAAAAGAGCTTCGGGTTTCTTCTTCCGCTATCGAGAGGATCAAGATCTACAGAAAATCCTTGGATGCGCGCAAGGGGAATGTGCTTTACCGATACGCCATTGACGTGTATTTGAGAAGTGGGAGCATTGCAAAACCATCTCAAAAATGTAAATTGATCGAAAATGAGTTTTCATATTCGATCCCTGACTTTTCCAATTCTGAAGATCGTCCCGTTGTGGTGGGCTTTGGACCAGCCGGAATGTTTGCCGCGCTTGTTCTTGCTCGGGCAGGAGTTCGGCCTATTGTTTTGGAGCGAGGAAAAAGAATCGAGGATCGTGTCAAAGACGTTTCACGTTTTTTTGTTACGGGTGAGCTTGTAACCTCTTCCAATATTCAATTTGGCGAAGGCGGTGCAGGAACGTGTTCCGACGGTAAACTGAATACGCTTTTGAAGGATAAGAATTTTCGCGGCAGATTTGTTTTGGAAGAATTCGTAAGATTTGGCGCTCCTGAAGAGATCTTGTATTTGAGCAAGCCTCACATCGGCACGGATAAGCTACGCGTGGTTGTGAGAAATCTGCGAAATGAAATCCTGCGACTTGGTGGAGAGATTGCCTTTGAGACTACGTTTCTGGAGCCGATTTTGAAAAACGGTGAAATTATCGGAGCTCGGTATCAAGATAAGTCAGGAGTGAAAGAGCTTTCTTGCAAAACGCTGTTTCTCGGAATCGGTCATAGTGCCCGCGATACGTTTAGAGAATTGAAAAAATGCGGTATTCCAATGGAAAAGAAGATTTTTTCTGTCGGAGTCCGTATTGAACATTTACAGGAAAGTATTAACCGTTCTCAATACGGTGAAGGGATTCGTCACAGCAAGTTACCTCCCGCGGAATATAAATTGGCTGTTTCTACCTCTACAGGAAAGAATTTGTACACGTTCTGTATGTGTCCCGGTGGGGTCGTGGTTCCTGCAGCAAGTGAAGAGGGAGGTGTCGTTACCAACGGTATGAGCGATTTTGCTCGAGACGGTAACAATGCCAATTCTGCTTTACTGTATAATATTTTACCGGATGAATTGCCGGAAGACGTTTTAAGCGGCTTTCGTTTTCAGGAGGAACTGGAACGAAAAGCATATCAGGCGGGCGGTTCCGCTTTTGCAGCGCCATGCCAGCGCTTCGGTGACTTTTTGAATGGACAAGCGAGTAAATCTTTTGGCTCTGTTACTCCCACTTATGCCCGAGGAGTGAAATTGGTCGACTTGCATCAGGTTTTGCCCAGCGATCTTTGTAGCGCGTTATCGGAAGGAATTCTGAAAATGGGCGGTATTCTTCGAGGTTTCGACGATGCAGATGCGCTTTTGACTGCTGTAGAGTCCAGAGCGACGTGTCCCATTCGCATTCCCAGGGGGGAGGATTTTCAAAGTGAGATCCGAGGCTTGTATCCGATTGGAGAAGGCGCTGGATATGCAGGAGGAATTATGTCCTCTGCCATGGATGGAATGAGAGCTGTTGAGGCTTATTTTGAAAAAATGGAGGAAAACAGATGAAACTTGTTATTATTCGACACGCAGATCCCGATTATGCCAATAATACTATTACCGAAAAGGGAAAGGTGGAGGCGGAGCTTCTTGCAAAATTCTTGAAAGATAAAAAAATGGATTACGTTTACTGCTCCCCAATGGGCAGAGCGCAGGATACGTGTAAAGCATCTCAAAAGGAATGCGGCTTTGAATTTGAGACTCTTCCTTGGTTAAGAGAATTCAAAGCGCGTGTCTACTGTCCTACAAGACATTTCAGAACCAATGCGTGGGATCAGATGCCTTCTTTTTTCACAAAACGACCTTTGCTGTATAATAGCGAGAGATGGCTGGAGGATACTTTGTTTGCCAACAACAATATGGAGGAAGAGTATCTGTGGGTAAAAAAGAACTTTGAAGATCTATTAAAGAAGCACGGATACGAGAGGGAAGGAGATTCGCTGATTTTTAATGCGGTCCGCCCCAATCGTGATACCGTTGTTTTGTTCTGCCATTTTGGTTTGCTCGGTATGCTTCTTTCGATTTTGACCGGTTTTTCTCCTTACGTGTTCTGGCAGCATTTCTGTGCGGCTCCTTCTTCCGTTACGACGGTTGTAACAGAAGAGCGGGAAGACGGCAAGGCTGTTTTCCGCTGCCTGTCTTACGGCGATATTTCTCACTTGAATCTTGCCGGCGAGCCTCCTGCTTTCGCAGCAAGATTTTGCGAGACCTTTGACTGCGAGGATGAGCGTCATTAAAGAGTGCTTCGGCACTCTTTTTTTGTTAAAGACTTGATTTTTTTGAAAGTTGATGCTAAAATCCTAATGCACTGTACCCGACTTGATTGGGACGGTAGCAAGGAGGTATTAAATATGTCAACACAAAACGGAAGTCAAAAAGGACTTCAAAACAAAATTCAAAGACTGGTGATTATGTCGATCTTGGTCGCAATCGTCGCAGTACTGCAGTATTTCGGCGGAGTAATTTCTATTCCCGGAACGGGACTTTCGATCACCTTGACTCTTGTACCTATTGTTCTCGGAGCGATCTTGTACGGTCCAATCTTCGGTTCCGTTCTCGGAACTGTTTTCGGTTTGGTTGTTGCTTTGTCCGTGCTTCAAGGTACCGCAGGGGTTTTGGCTGCGAATATGTTTGCGGAAAAGCCTTTCCTGACGATTTTCCTTTGTATATTTAAAGGACTTTGTTGCGGCTTGGTTGCCGGCTTGATCGGTAAGTTTTTGCTGAAAAAGAAACTGTATTTGGGCGTAATTTTGGCTGCGATTGCTTGTCCTGTCGTAAACACCGGAATTTTTTCTCTCGGTCTCGTTGTTTTTTATCGTGAGATCGCTATGAGCTTTGCAGGAAATGCAACGCTGTTTGCATTTGTAATTTTTGGTATCGTTGGTGTGAATTTCTTAATTGAGCTTGCTACGAACGTAATCTGCGCGCCTGTAATCGTGCGTGTGATCCAAGCTTTGAAAAAGAGTGGAGTTTTGAAACTCGATACCGGAAACGTATGATTCTTGCCGTTAACGTAGGAAATACCCATGTGGTATTCGGATTTGCTGATTGGGAATTCCGCTTGGACCGAATTCTGAAGATCCCGACGGATTTGAAGGAAACCTCGGTAGGTTACGCTTCCCGCATTAAGCAAAGTCTTGAATTAATCGGAGCGGACTTAAGTGCTGTTGAAGGCGCGATCTTATCATCCGTGGTTCCTCCGTTGACCGAGGTTTTGAAGGAAGCGATCGTGTTTTTGTTCGAAAAATCTCCTTTGATTGTCGGAGCTGGCATCAAGACAGGACTTCATATTTTGATCGACGATCCCGGCAGTATCGCTTCGGATCTGGTTGCAATGGCGGTAGCGGCAAAAGAACTTTATCCGCTTCCGTGTTTGATTCTGGATATGGGTACTGCTACCACGGTTGTTTGTGTGAATGAGGCGGGGAAATACATTGGCGGAGCAATTATGCCCGGTGTGAATATTTCTATGGAAGCATTGTTTCGCGAGGCGTCTTTGTTACCGCGTTTCGAATTGAAAAAACCAAGGAAGGTTATTGCTACTTCCACCTCGGACAGTATGTGTTCCGGTATTTTGTATGGCAATGCCGGTGCGATCGACGGTGTTTTGGACCGTTTTGCCGAGGAACTTGGCGAAGAGTCGGCTTCTATTGTCAGTACAGGAGGCTTTTCAGAAATCTTGGCTCCCTATTGTCGACACCACTGGATCAAAGACGAAATGCTTTTGCTTAAGGGCTTGGCGATTATATACTATAAAAACTTGTCTTGCAAATAAAAAACAAGGACTGCGAATTTCGCAGTCCTTGCTTTTTAAATGAAGTGTGCGCGCAACTCTTCGGGAGTTTTCGAGGAAAGGGAGGAGGGGGGGAGATCCAGAATGGTTTTTGCGCCGGACATTCCTTCTGAAGCGAGCTTTAAAGCCGCTCTTGCGCAAGCAACCAAAACGCTTCCCGTGAATTCCGGATTGGATTCCAGGTTCAGACGGTATTCAATGGTTTGATTGGTGCCTTCCGAGGTAGTGCCGGAACGGATGACCATACCGCCGTGAGGGAGCGTACCGTGCTTTTCCTTAAGTTCTTTCAGGGTAATAAAGCTTACCGTGGTGTCATAATCGGCAAAGTAGTTGGGCATTTCTTTGATTTCTTTTTCAATGCGATCAAGATCTGCGCCTTCTTTTGCAACCACGTAGCAGTCACGGGTGTGCTTTTCGCGGGTAGAAAGAGTGGGGCGGCATCCGCTTTTTGCACGTTCCACTGCTTCGGGAACGGGAACGGTATACTGCCTTGCATCCACAACACCCGCTATGCGACGGATGGCATCTGAATGACCTTGGCTTACCCCCGGTCCCCAGAAGGTGTAGTCACTGCCGTCGGGAAGAATTGAATCCGAGTATACTCTTGCAAGAGAGAACATTCCGGGATCCCAGCCGCAGGAAATTACACCGATTTTTCCGTTCTCACGTGCGTTTTTGTCAACGCTGGAAAAATGCTCAGGAATTCTTGCGTGGGTATCAAAGCTGTCAACTACGTGAAAATGCTTAACGAGCTCGGGAGTTTGGTGCACCAAATCCGTTGCACTTCCGCCGCAAAGGATCATCACGTCGATTTTATCCTTGAATTTTTCTGCATCTGCAGCGGAAAACACTTTTGCTCCTGTTACGGAAACGACGCTTTCGGGATCTCGTCTCGTAAAGATTCCCACAAGCTCAGCATCCTTGTTTTTCAAAATGGCTTTTTCAACGCCGCGGCCCAGATTGCCGTAGCCAAAAATACCGATCTTCATATAAATTCCTCCGAAAAAATGATATAAAATTTTAGCATTTGTGCTTGGTTTTGTCAATTCATTTCATCAAAAACAGAAAAATCAGGTACGTATTTTTTTCCGACACTTTCACTTCTTTGAGTATAAATATTCAGAAAACCAAGCTCTTTTGCAGTTTCTATGACTCTGTTGTATTCCAGTGATGTGATTTTTCTGCAAAGCTCAGGAAAATCTTTCGCACGATGTAACGGCGTATATTGGCGCATAATGGATAAAATAATGGAGTCTTTCTTAAAACGCTCAGCCAGCGTACGAATGATGGCAACGGAGTCGGATGAAGCACCGGGGAGTACCAGGTGACGCAGAATGACACCTTTTTTTAGATGCTCTCCATTCCACCGGGGAGAGGCGGTTTGACGAACCATTTCCGTGATCGAATCTAGCGCGCGTTCGGCATAGTCACTCGCTTTTGCATAACGTATTGATAGATCTTTGGAATAGAATTTAAAGTCCGGTAAATAAATATCCACAAGACCTTCCAGGTGAGTCAAAGCTTCGACGCTTTCGTAACCTCCGCTGTTAAAAAGGATCGGAATGGCAAGGCCATGTACTTTGGCTTTTTCAATGGCAGGAATGATTGTAGCAAGATATGGAGTGGGGGATACCAGGTTGATGTTGCACGCTCCGCGCTCTTCAAGATGCAAAAACAAATCGCTCAGATCTGCGGAATTTACTTCTTTTCCCATCAGATTGGAGGAAATTTCGTGGTTTTGACAAAAAACACAACGCAACTGACATCCTGAAAAGAAAATGGCTCCGCTTCCGTTTCCGTAACAAATACAGGGCTCCTCCCATTGATGGAGCATTACTTTTGATACGGTTGGTATTTCAGATGCGCCGCAAAAGCCTTTTGCTTTTGAACGGTCGATGTTGCATTTTCTTGGACAAAGTGTACATAATGAATTGCTCATGATTTTTATCCTTTCTTGCCTCGTATTATACGCTTGTTTTCAACGGTTGTCTACATCAAATTTCTTGACTGATCTTGTTTTATGTGTTATAATGCAAAAAAGACACAACGGGGAGGAACGGAACGTGGGAATTGTTTTGGGAATTGACATTGGCGGAAGCACGACGAAAATTTGTGGATTCCGCACAGAAGGTGATTTGATCACGCCTCTTTCTGTGAAAGCGGATGATCCGATTTCTTCTGTTTACGGTGCCTTCGGTAAGTTTACGTCCCTTCATAAAATTGCCCTTGCTGACGTGGAGTGCGTGATGGTTACCGGCGTAGGAAGCAGCTTTATCGGCGAAGATCTTTATGGGATCCCCACTCATCACGTTCGGGAGTTTGATTGCATTGCTTTGGGCGGTCAATACTTGGCTTCGCTGGAAGAGGCAATCGTCGTCAGTATGGGAACCGGAACTGCAATCGTCCACGTAAACGGTGATCATATCGAATATTTGGGCGGTACCGGCGTAGGTGGCGGAACTTTGTTCGGTCTTGCGGAAACTATGCTTGGCGTTCGCGACATGGACAATTTGGAAGCATTGGCTGAGGAAGGTGATATTTCCAAAATCGACCTTCGTATTTCCGATATTTCAAAAAAGGACCTTGGACCTACTCTGGATCTGGATACGACAGCTTCCAATTTCGGTAAACTTTCCGATCTTGCCACCCGCGAGGATTTGGCGCTTGGAATTATCAATCTTGTTTTCGAAACCATCGGTATGGTCAGTGTATTTGCCGCCCGTAATTTTAATATAAAAAACGTTGTTCTTACCGGAAAGCTTTCGTCTATGAAAAAAGCAAAGCAGGTTTTCGGTGTGCTGGGAAAAATGTTCGGTATGAATTTTCTGTTTCCGGAGAATGCCCGTTACGGAACGGTTATCGGCGCGGCATTATTGCATTTCCACAAGATGAGAAATGCGTAGATTCGCTTTTTGTAAATTTTTTTAAAACGCTTGACTTTATAAGCGTGTTGATGTATAATCAATAAGTTGAAAAATTCGCTTTACGCCAAGGAGGTGCAAACATGGTTAGAACTTATCAGCCCAAAAAGCGTCAGAGAAAAATGGAGCATGGCTTCCGCAAGAGAATGAAGACTGCCAACGGAAGAAAGGTGCTTAAGAGACGCAGAGCAAAAATGAGAGCAAGACTCACCTACTAATTCTTGCAAAAGAGATCTAGTAAAAAAACCACCGTAATCCGGAGCGCTCTGTGAACACCGGTGGTTTTTTCTATATCTTGAGTTTCTTAAACGTTTTGGTGATATGTCAAAAATCGTAGCAATTAAAGAAAACCATCTTTTCTCAAAAGTCTATGCAAAAGGGAAGAAGGCTTCGGGAAGGTGCGTAGCTGTTTACGTTTTAAACAATTACAAATCCTTAGATACCCGTCTGGGGATCACGACCGGAAAGAAGCTGGGGAATGCCGTTCAGCGTTCAAGAGCCAGACGCTTGATCCGCGAAGCGTTTCGATGTGTTCAGGAAAAATATGATTTCTGCCGCCCCTTTTTGATCGTTGTGGTTGCGAGAAGTGCAATTGTAGACGATAAACGGAAGATGAACGATGTTTTTTGTGATATGGAAAAAGCTTTTATGAAATTACAAGTTTTTTCTGAGGATAAATTAAATTGAAGCATATCTGTATCTTTTTGATACGTTTGTATCAAAGATATTTGTCTCCGCTTTTAGGACCTCATTGCCGCTTTTCACCGACTTGTTCGCAGTATGCGATAGAAGCATTCCGTCGACATGGATTTTGGAAAGGGGCTGTTTTGTCCTTTTGGCGCATTTTACGTTGTAATCCCTTCGGGAAAGCTGGTTTTGACCCCGTTCCCGAGCAGTTTCCTAAGAGAAAGGAAGAATGAAGTGTCTGCACTTTTTGATTTGATTCGCAAACCCTTCGGTTGGCTGATCCAGTGGTTTTATTCGTTGACCGGAAATTATTTGATCGCAATTTTGGTGTTTTCCGTCATACTTAAGGTGGTTTTATTCCCCTTTGGTATCAAGCAGCAGAAAAATTCACAAAAGCAAGCCGCTCTCAGACCTAAGGAAAACGTGATCCGCAAAAAGTATGCCGGTCGTACTGATCGCGCTACTCAACTGAAGATGAATACCGAGATCCAGGAGCTGTATCAGAAGGAGAATTTCAGCCCTCTTGCAGGCTGCCTTCCCATGCTTCTTCAGATGCTGGTTCTTCTTGCAGTTTATGCGGTTGTCAGAATGCCCTTGACTTATACCGCTGGTATTCCCAAGGATACCGTAAACCAGGTTCAATCTGTCGTTGCCGAAATGGTTTACGAGGAGGATGCTGATCGCAAGGAGGCTGAAAGAAAGATCAGTCAGATCTTAAAAGTTGACAACAAGCACGAGGACAAGAAATTTGAGGATGCTCTCGAAAAGGAAGCATTTCAGTATAACTCCGAAATCGTCGTGATCAACTATATTCAAGACCATCGGGATGCTTTTGCAAAGAAATACGATGCTTTCGTAGCAGAAGAAAAGGATGCATATTCATCTAAGGATGTTCTTGAAAAGTTGCCTGAGCTTGAAATTTTCAACGGTTTTGATCTCGGTAAAAACCCCGATTTTAAGGACATATTTGAAAAGAATGATTTTGGAACGAAGCTTCTCGTTTTGATTCCGCTGCTTTCTTTGGTTACCTCTTATTTCGGTCAGGCTCTTACCCGCAAGTTTACCTATCAGCCCGAGCAAACGGACGAAATGAAGAGCCAAATGCGGATGATGAATATCTTTATGCCGCTTTTCAGCTTGTACATTGCTTTTCAGGTTCCTGCGGCGGTTGGTATCTATTGGGTAATGAGTAATATGTTGAGCCCGGTTCAGCAGATCGTTTTGTCCAAGCTCTTTCCGATCAAGGAGATCACTCCCGAGGAAATGAGAGAGGCTGAGCGTCTTTACGGTGGCAAGCAAAAGAAGAAAAAAGGGAATACCGCTACGGTAGGTAAGAAAAAATCCTTAGTTTACGATGATGACGATGAATACGAATCCGTTTCAACGGTTCCCGAAAAAAAGGTTCTTAAGGAAAAAAAGGAGTCAGGTGACAAGAATATCGTTGACAAGGCTCCTTTGAAAGAAGATAAAAAAGATTAACAAACGATGGAAGGAAGTGGCATTATGAAGGAATTGACTTTTACGGCCAAAAGCGTAGAAGAAGCCCTCGCCCTTGCTTCACAGCAGCTTCAGAAAAATCAGGATCAGTTTGAATACTCAGTTTTGGAGGAGCCGAAAAAGGGCTTCTTCGGGATTGGCTCTTCTGATGCAAAAATTCTTGTAAAGTATATGCCTACGATTCGCGAGGCTACCGATGAATTCTTGCAGACTTTTATCCGAAATGCAAAGATCGAAGCAACCGTTCACTGTGAAGAAAAGGAAGGCGGCGAATTGGCGTACACCCTCGAGGGTGATGATCTCGGTGTTTTGATCGGTCACCATGGCGAGGTTCTGGATTCTCTCCAGTATCTCCTGAGTCTTGTGACAAACCGTCACGGTGATGATTACGTCAGAATTACCATTGATATCGAGAATTATCGCGCTAAGCGTGAGAATACGCTGAAGGCTCTTGCCCGCAAGACTGCAGGTCGCGTGAAAAAGAGCGGAAGAAGCGTAACGTTTGAGCCTATGAGTGCGTACGAGAGAAGAATTATTCATTCTCAAGCGCAGGAGCTTGGCGGTGTTACGACTCATTCGATCGGTTCCGGTGATGAGCGTCGCGTGGTTATGTCCCCCGTTGGCGGTCCCAGGAGAGAAGCGAAACCTAAGAAGCAGGTGGAACAGGGAAGCGATAAGCCTAAGACGGTTTATGAATATAATCCTGTTCGCGAGCCTCGTACAATTGTAAAGGCAAAGAGCATCGAAGATATCAATCTGGCCGATGTGGAAGATACCGAAATGGTGAATTTATAAAATAAGCGGCGGATTTCCGCCGCTTATTTTATTCGGAGGAACAGTATGTATTTTTCAACTATTGCTGCGATCTCTACTCCAGCCGGAAAGGGAGGCGTTGCCTTAATTCGTATTTCCGGCAACGATGCGATTGAAATTGCGGACCGAGTATTTTCACCGAAAAGCGGAAAAGAGATCAGAGCTTTTGCTCCTCGTTTTCAGATTTACGGTGATATCCTTTCAATTGAAAAAAACGAAATCATTGATGATGGACTGCTATCCTACTTTTTGTCTCCCGCATCTTTTACCGGAGAAGACGTAGTGGAAATCGCTTGCCACGGCGGTGAGGTGGTATCTTCAATGGTTCTGGCTTCCGTTCTTTCAGCCGGTGCTGTTATGGCGGCTCCGGGTGAGTTTTCAAGAAGAGCATTTGTAAATGGAAAAATGACGTTAACTGCGGCAGAAGGCGTAGCGGATCTTTTGGATGCGAAGACGGAGGAAGCAGCCGTTCTTTCCTCAAAAGCTTCCCGTGGTAAGCTAAGCTTGGCTCTTACCCAGATTTCCGATTCCGTTTTATCCGCCGCTTCCTCTCTTTGGGCGTACTTGGATTATCCGGAAGAGGATCTTCAATCTATGGATGATGATGAGCTTTGTGCATTGCTGGAAGCGAACATTTCCGAATGTCAAAGACTGATTGATTCTTTTTCGACAGGCAGAGCGATCAATTCCGGAATCTCTGCAGTTATCGTTGGAAAGCCTAACGTCGGAAAAAGCACGTTTTTTAATTTGCTTGTGGGGGAAGAACGGGCGATCGTGACCGATATTCCCGGCACAACCCGCGACGTGATCGAGTATCCCGTAAAGGCTGGCAAGGTGCTTTTAAACCTTTCCGACACCGCCGGAGTTCGCTTAAACACCGGTGATACGGTTGAAAAAATCGGTATTGAAAAAGCTCTTTCCGTTTTAAACGAAGCGGAATTGGTTTTCGCTCTTTTCGATTCATCTCGTCCGTTTGAGGAGGATGATCGGAAAATCATTGAAGCTTTGCATTCCGTTCGGGATCAGGCGCATATTATCCCCATCTTTACCAAATGTGACTTGCCGCTTGTCTTTTCTTGTAAGGAGCTTGAGAAATTTGATGCGCGTTTTTCATTTGCTTTTTCTGAAAAATGCGATTTGGACGGTTTGTTTTTAGAAATTGAACGCCGTTTTATTTCCGATTCTGCGGCTTTGCGGGAGGGACGCGTATTAACGAATGCCAGACAAAAAGCTCAGGTCGTGAAAGCGCGCGACCTTTTGCAGTTGGCGAAAGAACAGATTTTGGAGAATGCGAAGGATTTGGCATCGTTGACCTTGGAAGAAGCGCTTGCCGCAATTCTTGAGACTGACGGAAAAAGTGCCGGTGAAATGATTTTGGATCAGGTGTTTTCCCGCTTTTGCGTAGGAAAATAAAGGAGTTAGTTTTGGAACACGTAATTTTTGAAGCATCCTCTTGCGCGGTTGCGGTGATCGGTGCGGGACACGCAGGTCTTGAAGCGGCTTTGGCCTCTGCCAGAATGGGTGTTGATACCGTACTTTTTACCCTTTCTCTGGAAGCGATTGGCAATATGCCCTGCAACCCTTCCATTGGTGGCACGGGCAAAGGTCATTTGGTCTTTGAAATTGATGCTTTGGGTGGCGAAATGGGTCGGGCTGCGGATCAGAATGCTTTGCAAAGCCGTATGCTCAATCTTGGTAAGGGTCCCGCCGTTCATTCGCTCAGACAACAAACGGACCGCAGAGCATATCACCATTATATGAAGACGGTTTGTGAAAACACGCGTCATCTCCGTTTGATTCAGGCTGAGATTTGTGCAGTTGAAAAATGTGACGAAAAGTATCGAGTGATCACTCGTTTCGGTGGGGCTTATACCTGTGATAACGTAATTGTATCTGCAGGTACTTATTTGAATGCAAATATCGTTGTTGGTGCGGTTTCATATTCCGCGGGTCCCGACCATTCTTATCCTGCTTGTTTCTTGACGGATTCCTTGAAAAATATGGGAATCGAATTTCGCCGTTTTAAAACCGGAACCCCGGCACGAATTCACGCTGACAGTATACGATACGATTTGTGCGAGGTTCAGGAAGGGGATCTTGATCCCGTTTGCTTTTCCGATGCAACGGATCCCGATGTGTTTTTGAATAACGGTCAGAAGCGTTGCTATGTGGTTTATACCAATGAGAGAACCCACGAGATCATTCGTTCCAATATTCATCGATCTCCTCTTTACGCAGGAGAAATCAAAAGCACGGGTCCCAGATATTGCCCGAGTATTGAAGATAAGGTGATGCGTTTCCCCGATAAGGAACGCCATCAGCTTTTCCTTGAGCCGATGGGGCAAGATACAAAGGAGATCTACGTCCAGGGTTTGTCTTCATCCTTACCTGAGGACGTTCAGAATGAAGTGATCCATTCCATTCGCGGCTTGGAGGATGCTCAGGTGATGCGCACCGCGTATGCGATCGAATATGACTGTATTGATCCTACACAGTTGCGACCAACCTTGGAATTCAAGGATTTTCCCGGACTTTTTGGCGCGGGACAATTTAATGGTACCAGCGGATACGAAGAGGCCGCCTGTCAAGGACTGATTGCGGGAATCAATGCGGCTTTGAGAGTGCTTGGCAAAGAAGAATTGGTGCTGACCCGTGAATCCAGCTATATCGGCACTTTGATCGACGATCTGGTTACCAAGGGAACAAACGAACCATACCGTATGATGACCAGCCGTTGTGAATACCGGTTGCTTCTCAGACAAGACAATGCTGACCGCCGTTTAGTAGGAATCGGCAGAAGAGTCGGATTGATCGACGATCAGCGTTATGCGGAGAAGGTTTCAAAATTTCAGGCGATTGATGCTGAGATTGACAGGGCGGAGAAAACGTACTTTTCTCCTTCCGCTGAGCTGAATGAGTTGTTGATTTCCTTAGGTAGCCAACCTGTTTCCGGCGGTGTAAAGCTCGCCGATCTGCTTCGCAGACCGGGAATTGGGTATGATGCTTTGACGCCTGTTGATAAGCAACGCCCCGAGCTTTCCGAAGAGGTGCTGCAAGAAGCAGAAATTGAGATCAAGTACGCGGGGTATATCAAGCGGCAAAAGGCGCAAGCTGAACAATTTCGTAAGCTTGAGTCAAAGCCCTTGCCAAAGGATCTGGATTACAATTTGATCGCGGGGTTGAGGCTGGAGGCACGGCAAAAGCTTTCTCAGATCCGTCCCGAAAATATTGGAAGAGCTTCCCGTATTTCCGGAGTATCTCCTGCAGATATTTCCGTTCTTTTGATTTATTTGAATATGAGTGAGAGGTAATTATGCCACTGGAACAAAAATATTTGGATTTGATACGGTTTGCCATTCCTCAAGCCGACGATGCGGAAGTATTGAAGCGTCTTTCTCAGCTGTTTGATCTCGTGGTTGAAACCAATCAAAGAATCAACATTACGTCCTTGGTTTCACCAATTGACGCTACGCTCAAGCATTTGATCGATTCTTTGACCCTTCTCGCCGTACCCGAGGTGAAAGCTTTGATGGATCGTGGCGTAAATTGCTGTGATATCGGTTGCGGAGGTGGTTTTCCCGGGCTCCCCGTTTCTTGTGCGTATCCCGATCTTCCTTTGACGATGATAGACAGTACCGCAAAAAAGATCACTGCTTTGAATGACAATGCGGAGAAACTTGGTCTTTCATCCGTTTGCGGGATCAGTGGCAGGGGAGAGGACTTGGCATCTTCTAAATCCGGTCTTTATCGTGAGAAATTTCAGCTTTGCTTTTCCCGTGCGGTTGCTCGTCTTCCCGTGCTATGTGAATTGTGTTTGCCCTTTGTTGCGGTCGGCGGATTGTTTGCTGCGATGAAAGGGATGCAAGCAGAGGAAGAGGTGAAGGAAAGCCTTCGTGCGATTCCTATGCTGGGGGGTAAGCTTCTTGACGTGCGGGAAGTGAAAATTGAGCTGGATTACGATTCGTCATCTGATTTTTCAATGGAGGAATTGGAAAAGATTCGTGATTTTTCATCTGCTTCGCGCTTTGTTGTTTTGATTGAGAAGAAGAAAAAAACTTTGGATATTTATCCCCGTTCCTGGGCGCAAATGACAAAAAAAGTATTATAAATCACGCTTTCGGAAAGAAATCGTCGAAAACCGACGATTTCTTTTTCTTGACAAAAAAAGGATTGTTTGTTATAATACTATTCACATGAGGGAGTAGTTTGCGCGATTTGCGTGGTATGTCAACACTCCAACCTTTTACAGGTTTGGCATGCCTTAAATAACCAGACTCTTGTACAGGATTGCTGTATAAGAGATTTATCTCGGTACAGCAGTACCGAGTTTTTTTATTTTGAAAGGAACTTTACAAGATGAAACCCTATTTGGAGATTGCGGAGAAGGTACTGGACGATCTTTCCGTATCGGAAGAAGGACTTACCTCGTGCGAGGCGGGCGAAAGAGCCGTCCGTTATGGAAAGAACAAATTAGCTGAAGGTAAAAAAGAAACGATCCTTCAAAAATTCATCAAAGAATTGATGAATCCGATGATCTTGGTATTGCTTGCCGCTGCTACGATCTCCGCGATCACGACTGTCATCAACAATGCGATGTACGGACATAATGAATCCTTTGCAGAGGTATTCATTATTCTTTTCGTCGTTGTTTTGAATGCGGTTCTCGGCGTTGTTCAGGAGAGCAAGGCTGAGCAAGCGATTGCGGCACTGAAAACGATGACCGCGGCAACTTCCCACGTTTTGCGTGACGGAAAAGTTGTCTCTGTGAAAAGTGAGGATCTGGTTCCGGGCGACGTAATTCTGCTTGAGGCGGGTGATTCCGTTCCTGCTGACTGCCGTATTTTAGAGTCTGCATCGATGAAGATCGAGGAGGCTGCTTTAACCGGTGAATCCGTCCCCGTTGATAAGATCAGCGAGGTCCTTTCTTCGGATCAGGACAACGTTCCCTTGGGTGACCGTAAAAATATGTGCTATATGGGTAGCACTGTCGTTTACGGAAGAGGCAAGGCTGTTGTATGCGATATTGGCATGAAAACCGAAATGGGTAAGATTGCAGGTGCATTGACTGCTGCGGAAGATGAACAAACACCTTTGCAGATCAAGCTTGCGGGTCTTTCCAAAATATTGACCTGGCTTGTGCTCGGTATCAGCGTAATTATCTTTGCTGTCAGCATCTTTCGTTCCATTTTTGCCGCAGGTGGCTCCAGACTTGGTCTTGAAACCTTCCTTGAGGCGTTTATGGCAGCCATCAGTTTGGCTGTAGCGGCAATCCCCGAGGGACTTGCTGCAGTTGTTACTATCGTTCTTTCCATCGGCGTCACGAAAATGTCCAAGAGAAAAGCGGTGATCCGTAAGCTTACCGCAGTTGAAACCCTGGGATGCGCTCAGGTGATCTGCTCCGACAAGACCGGTACTCTTACTCAGAATAAAATGACCGTAGTTAAAACCTATTCTGCGGATGAAAAACTGCTTGCTCGCGGAATGGCATTGGCTTCCGATGCGGAATTTGATCTTGAGAAGAACACCTCTGTTGGTGAACCCACGGAATGCGCTCTTGTCAATTACGCTTTCTCTAAAGGCGAGGATAAGAATGAGTTGAAGAAAGCATTCCCTCGTGTAGCAGAGGTTCCCTTTGATTCGGGAAGAAAGATGATGACCACCGTCCATTCCGATGGCGATGCATTCTTGCAGTTTACCAAGGGCGCTCCCGATGAACTGCTGCGCCGTTGTATCTCTTATCTTTCCGAAGATGGCGTTCATCCCCTGACAGAAGAAAAGAGAGCGGAAATTCTTGCAGAGAATAAAGCAATGGCCGATCAGGCTCTTCGTGTTTTGGCCTGTGCTTACGCCAATCTTTCTGCCGTTCCGGAGGAACACACCTCTGAGTCCTTGGAAAAAGATCTCATTTTCCTTGGTCTTTCCGGAATGATCGATCCCGTTCGTCCCGAAGTAAAGGCGGCTGTCGATGCTTGTCGCAGTGCAAGTATTCGCGTTGTAATGATTACCGGTGACCATATTGATACTGCTGTTGCCATTGGTAAAGAACTTGGTATCCTCGAGGATGCCTCTCAGGCGATTCGCGGTGCGGATCTGGATGCCTTGTCTGATGATGAACTTGATCTAGCGGTTGAGCGTTATTCTGTTTACGCCCGTGTTCAGCCCGAGCACAAGGTGAGAATCGTTTCTGCCTGGAAGAGAAAGGGCATGGTAACGGCAATGACCGGTGACGGTGTTAACGACGCTCCCAGTATTAAAACTGCTGATATTGGTATTGGTATGGGTATTACCGGAACCGACGTAACGAAAAACGTTGCCGATATGATCCTGGCTGATGATAACTTTGCTACCATCGTTGCAGCTGTGGAAGAGGGAAGAAAGATCTATGCCAATATTCAAAAGGCTATTCAGTTCTTGCTCTCCTCCAACCTCAGTGAGGTTATCGGTATCTTTGTAGCTTCCATGATTGGATTCACACTTCTCGAGCCCGTACACCTTTTGTGGATCAACCTGATCACGGATAGCCTTCCCGCTTTGGCTCTTGGTCTTGAACATGGTGAGCCCGATTCTATGAAGCAGAAGCCCCGTAACTCCAAGGAAGGAATTTTTGCCGGCGGTGTAGGATTTGATATTTTCTATCAAGGTGCCTTCGTTGCAATTCTGACGCTCGTCGCATATTTCATCGGTCTGAAGCTTGATGATGCTGAGCACGGAATTACCATGGCGTTCCTGACCCTTTCTATGGCTGAGATCTTCCAGTCCTTTAACCTTCGTTCCCGTCGCGGTTCTATTTTCTCGATGAAAAAGCAGAACAAATGGCTCTGGATGGCAGGAGGTGCGGCACTTGTTCTCACGACTGCAGTAATTGAGATTCCCTTTATTGCAGCGCTCTTTAATTTTACTCCTATCGGTTGGCTTGAGTATGTGATCGGCTTGGTACTTTCTATTATGATCATTCCTCTGGTTGAATTCGTGAAATTTATCCAAAGAATCATTCACAAGAAAAAGGATCAATAAAAAAACAAGATGCCCTTTCCTTAACGGGAAGGGCATCTTTTGTATTCAGGATAAGAAAAATTGTGAAAGATCCTGAAAGGATCGAATTATAAAACATGCGAAAATAACGGCAAAAACTACGCCGATTATAAATGAAAAGAAAAACCTTTGGATTCCTGTCAATTGCGCGTTCCTTTTTTACTGTATTGTAACCGTTTTTTTCGTTTTAAGTTTGGAAAAGATTGTCTTTTGTGAAGCCGTGGATGAAACCTCCGGAAACTGCAGAACAAATATCACCGCCGATGACCCGATTTTTATATATTAACAGATTTGCATATACCACGCCTTCGTAGTCGTGGTTGCTTACAAGATAGGTGTACTTTTTAACTGTTTTTCCTTTATACTTTTCAAGATTCAATCCTTCCTTCATTTGAAGATCGTTGTATTTTTCATAGATAGGATCAAATTTTACCGGAATTGTTACTTGCTGTACGTCTCTGACTTCCGGTTCTACTTCCCATCCAAATTGCTTTAAAAACACAATTCTGTCTTCAGAGGTCTCTATATTTTTGAAATTCCTTTCCGTTACGGTGCCTGAAGCCTCAAGGGAAGCTGAGTCTGATAATCTGTCCGGCGGCACGAGCACCATGACGGTTATAACAGTCAGTACCGAGAGAGCGATCGATAAATATAGTTTAATGCTTTGTGCTTTTATTGAATATATAAACATACCCTGCCTCCTATCATACGTATTTAAAGTATATGTGGGCAGGGTATCATATATGTTAATCGTCTTCCAATGCGCTCCATTCCTCAAGGAGCGTGTTGCATTTTTCTTCAAGGGCTTCTTTTTCTTCATACAGGGCTTGGAGAGCAACGTAATCGGTTGAAATTGATCCTGCCTCCATATCGATCTGACGAATTCGCTCTTCGGCGGACTCGATTTCTTTTTCGATTTTTTCCAGTCGAGACTTCTTTTTGCGCTCCTCCTGCTTCTGTTTCTTTTTTAATTCATAATCATTTTTGGAAACGGATACGGTGGCAGTTGCGCTTTTGGTTTCCTCGGCGTTTGATTTTGCGATATAGGTGCTGTAGTCTGCAAAGCTTCCGTTGTATTCGAAGATTTTTCCGTTTCCTTGAAAGGAAAGCATACGCGTTGCGATCTTATGAATGAAGTATCGGTCGTGGGATACAGCGATGATCGTTCCGTCGAAGCTTAAAAGTGCTTCCTCCAGGGCTTCTCTGGATTCGATATCCAAATGGTTCGTCGGCTCGTCTAAAAGCAAAAGGTTCACTTTCTTTTGCATTAGCTTTGCCAAAACCAATCTGGCGCGTTCACCGCCGGACAAAACGCGGATTTCCTTGAACACGTCATCCCCCTTGAATAAGAAGGTCGCGAGGAGATTTCGAATTTGAGTGTGATTTAAATCGCTTTCACTCCAAAGTTCTTCCAGTACCGTTGAACCTTCGTTCAGATGCTGATACTGATCGTAATATCCCATGCGAACGTTGTAACCGAAGCGGTAAGTTCCGTTGTCTGCGCAAAGATTTCCAGCCAGAATTTGCAGAAGCGTGGATTTTCCGCTTCCGTTTGCACCGATGATCAAGAATCGATCCTTCTTTTTGATTTCAAAAGAGAGTTTATCAAAGAGAACGTTCTCTCCGTATGCCTTTGAAAGCTCTTTGACACTGAGTACGTCGTCACCGGATTCAAGAGCCGCTGAAAAGTGAAATGAGAGAGAATCGGGAAGTGTTTCAATCTTGTCAACCTTTACCATACGATCCAGAGCCTTTTGTCTGGATTCTGCGGCAATGATGTTTTTTTCACGGTTCCATCGCTTTTGCTGTGCAATGAAAGCTTCAATCCTGGCTATTTCCTTTTGCTGGTTCTTGTAGTGTCTTTCCTGAATTTCACGATCAATTTTCTTTTGTTCCCGATATTTTGAGTAGGGGACGGAATAGAGCTTTGCGTGTGTGTTTTCTATTTCCAGAGTTTTTTCTGTAATTCTGTCCAAAAATAAACGGTCATGGGAAATAACCAATAAGGTACTACGAATCTTCTTTAATTTTTCCTCCAGCCATTCCAGGGAACGGATATCCAGATGGTTGGTAGGCTCATCCAACAGAAGAATGTCCGGTTCCTCAAGAATCAGCAGTGAAAGCTGAAGGATCGTTTTTTGACCTCCTGAAAGCGCAGAAACCTTCAAATTTAACTTTTCCTCGTCAAAGCCCATACTGATCAAAGTTCCCTTTGCGCGGCTTTTGTATTCGTATCCGCCTGCCTGTTCAAATCGTTGCTGCATCGCAGAGAAGCGTTTGATTTTCTCCTCACTGTAATCTGTTTGCAGCTCCTCTGATAAGACTTCTAATTTTGCTTCGTCCTCGGAAAGGGTTTTGAATACGCTGAGGGCGGCTTCATAAACAGTCAGATCGCCATCCAACTGATTCTGCTGCTCTAAATGTCCGATCGTTTTTCCTTTTGCGATGAAGATATTTCCGGTATAAGGTAGTGAACGGCTGTAAAGCAAACGCATCAACGTGCTTTTTCCTGCACCGTTTACACCTACGATGCTCACTTTTTCCCCTTGATTTACAGAAAAAGAAACGTTTTCAAGCAAGACTTTTTCGCCATAGCTTACACCCAGCTTTTCAGTTCCGATAATAAACATTATTTTATAATATCCTTTATGATTTCTCCGGCAAGGATCATTCCGGCAACACCGGGAACGAAGCTGACACTGCCGGGCGTATGTCTTCCGTTTTCAGAATTTATAATGCCGGAAAGAGGTTCTTCTTCGGAATATACGACCTTTAATTTTTCAATACCTCTTTTTTTACATTCGCTTCGTATGACTCTTGCAAGCGGGCATACCTTTGTTTGTTTGATATCAGCCACGCGAAAACGGGTGGGATCCAATTTGTTTCCGGTTCCCATGCAGGAGATGATCGGAATATTTCTTTTCTTCGCTTCTTCGATCAAAGACATTTTTGCGGATACGGTGTCAATTGCATCTAAAATGTAGTCTACGTGATCAAAGAGAGAAGCGGGAGTCGGATCTTTTCCGTAAAAAACCGAATAGGTATGAACGTTGCAATCCGGGTTGATGGATTTAATCCGTTCTTTTGCTGCTTCGGTTTTTGCTTGACCGATGGTATCCCGCGTTGCAAAAATCTGGCGGTTACAATTGGAATAATCGTACTTTTCGCTGTCTACGAGGGAAATGGAACCGACACCGCCTCGGCAAAGGGTTTCTACTGCGTGACCGCCAACCCCGCCCAAGCCGAAAACGAGTACGTGCGTAGCGCGAAGACGTTCCATATTCTCTTTTCCAAGCATTGCTTCCGAACGAATAAAAATTTCTTCCATTTCATTAACCTGCTTTTCTTTACATTCATATATTATATTATAGCTTAAAGTCCGTTTGTGTTCAAGCGTTTTGCGGAAATAATGAAAAAACCTTGAAAAATATGGGGATATATTGATTTAAATTAAGAATTTTTCAATAAAAATCGCATTATTCGCGTAAATAAAATTAAGATAAATGCCATCTATGATTAAATTAATTTACTATTTTGTTGAAATAGTTAGTTTTGTTTTGCAAAGAATGGAAGAGGTGCTTGACACGGGACAAATGCTTTGATATAATACAAAACATAATTTTTATAAATCCTGTAGAAAAGAGGAAATAAGATGAACGCGTATATTGAAAGAGTTTTGGCTGACACCAAAAGAAAGAATCCCGCGGAACCTGAGTTCGTGCAGACAGTTGAGGAAGTACTTCTCTCCTTGGAAAAGGTGATTGATATGCATCCTGAATATGAAGAATTCGCACTTCTGGAACGCCTCGTTGAACCCGAAAGACAGTATATTTTCCGTGTTCCGTGGTTGGATGATGAAGGCAAAATCCGTGTAAATCGCGGCTATCGTATTCAGTTTAATTCTGCGATCGGTCCCTATAAGGGAGGTCTTCGCTTCCATCCTACCGTTTATATCGGTATGATGAAGTTTCTCGGCTTTGAGCAGACCTTTAAAAACAGTCTTACGACCCTTCCCTTGGGTGGCTGTAAGGGTGGTTCTGATTTTGACCCAAAAGGCAAAAGTGATAACGAGATCATGCGTTTTTGCCAGAGCTATATGACGGAGCTTTACCGTTATATCGGTCCCGACGTAGACGTTCCTGCCGGTGATATTGGTGTAGGTGCCAGAGAAATCGGTTATCTCTTCGGTCAATATAAGAGAATTCGCGGTTCCTTTGAAAACGGCGTTTTGACCGGTAAAGGTCTAAGCTACGGCGGCAGCTTGATCCGTCCTGAAGCAACCGGATACGGTGCTATTTATTACGGACTTGAGGTTCTGAACCGTTTCGGTGACGAAATAAAGGGCAAGATCATTTGCTGCTCCGGCTACGGTAACGTTACCTGGGGCGTATGTAAAAAGGCAGCTGAGCTTGGTGCAAAGGTAGTAACCATTTCCGGGCGTAGCGGCTACGTGTACGATCCCGACGGTGTTACTACCGAGGAAAAGCTGGATAAACTGCTTGAGATTCGTTCTTCCCGTCATGGACAGGTTGAGGATTACGTAGAGGCATTCCCCAATGCAACGTTTTTCCCCGGTGAAAAGCCTTGGGGCGTTAAGTGCGATATTGCAATGCCTTGCGCTACCCAGAATGAGGTTGCTCAGGAGGATGCCGAGAAGATCGTTGCAAACGGTACAAAGTATTATTTTGAGGTTTCCAATATGCCCACTCCCAATGAAACCTTGAAGTATTTGCAGCAGAATATCAAGGTAGTTGCTCCTTCCAAGGCAGTTAACGCGGGCGGTGTTGCGGTTTCCGGTTTGGAAATGTGTCAGAACTCCGAGCGTTATAGCTGGACTGCTGATGAGGTGGATGCCAAACTGAAGCAGATTATGAAGAGCATTCACGATTCCAGCGCTGCAGCAGCAGAGCAGTACGGTCTTGGATACAACCTGGTTGCGGGAGCAAACATTGCCGGATTTAAAAAGGTTGCTGAGGCTATGATGAGCCAAGGTGTTGTTTGATTGTGCATAATAGACGAAAGAAGCTCGCCGAATTTGGCGGGCTTCTTGAATTGTTCACAAATTTCACTTGAAATTTGCTTCAAAATGCTTTATAATAACAAAAAATACAATACTTGGAGGTTTTGAATGAAGAAGATTCTGATTTTAGCAATTTCCTCTCTTTTGGCGTTGCTCTTGCTTGGATGCGAAAGTGCCGCTTCCGATGAAGGCAAGAAGGACCAAGGTCCGTCCGGTGAAAAATCTTATACTTATACAGAGGCCAAAGCTTTTCTTGACAGCGGTGATAAGGAAAAAGCAATTCTCGCTCTCAGGAATTGTGATGACAAGGAAGCTGCTGCAAAGCGCAAGGAGCTTTATATTTCTCTTTACGGAGAAGAGTTTTACAATAAGATCCACAACGCGAAAAAGGGCGATGTGATTTCGTTTGGTTCTTTTGAGCAGGACGATAATGAGGGCAATGGAAAGGAACCGATCGAATGGATCGTTCTTGACGTTGAAAAAGACGGCAGATTGGTTTTGTTGACCAAATACTGCATTGAACGCGTTTCTTATCACAAGAAGGCAGAAGATATTACTTGGGAAGAATGCTTTATTCGTTCTTGGTTGAACAAGGGATTTCTCGATGACTCCTTTACCAAGGAAGAGCAGTGGATCATTCCCACCAGCTACGTTGAAAACGATGATAATCCTTTGTACGGTACCGACGGCGGAAATGATACTTACGATAAGGCATTCTTGCTTTCCATCAAGGAAGCGCAGGATTATTTTGAAAACGACCGTGCTCGTATGACCTCTGCTACCGAAATTGCAAAGCTTCATTACGCATACACCGATCCCTTTAACAATACCGCTTGGTGGTTGCGTTCTCCCAGTTTCAAGAGCAACAAAGCGGCTGTCATTGCAGATGACGGCGAGGTTTACATCGGTGCTTACCAAGTCGGATCGTAGCCATGT
>JAZPZL010000209.1:0-8918 GCA_045544655.1 Eubacteriales bacterium | reverse complement strand
GCTCTGCACCGTACTTTCTGGCAGCCTTGATCACGCATTCGTTCGCCTCTGCTCCCGAATTGCCAAAAAACACTTTTTTCATACCGGTCTTTTGACAAATCAATTCAGCAAGACGAACACAAGGCTCGGTGTAATAAAGATTTGACATATGCTGAATCTTCTGAAGCTGTTCGGTGACTGCCTTGACCCAAACGTCATCAGCAATACCAAAGGAGGTTACACCGATTCCGGAACCCATATCAATATAGCGTTTGCCGTTCTCATCATAAACCTCAGAGCCTTTTCCAGAAACGATGGAAATGGGAAAACGTGCATAAGTTCCTGCGATATATTTTTGATCCAAATTTTGCAAATTACTCATACTTATCACCCGTCACCATCGTTCCTGCGCCTTCGTCCGTCAAAAGCTCCATCAAAATGGAGTGAGGCACTCTGCCATCCATAATTACAACGTTTTTCACGCCCTCGCGAATCGCTTCCACACAGCACTCAACCTTGGGGATCATTCCTCCGGAAACGATTCCCTGCTTTTTCAATTCTTCGGCTTCATCAATGCTGACGGATTGGATCAAAGAAGAAGGATCCTCGCGATCGCGCAGGATACCCGCAATATCCGTCATCATGATCAGTCTCTCTGCACCGAGTGCGCCGGCGATATAAGCTGCGGCAGTATCTCCGTTGATGTTGTAGGAATTGCCCTCGCGGTCACAACCGATGGTGGAAATAACGGGAATATAATTCTTTTCCAGAAGGTCCATAACGGGCGCGATATTCACCTTGGTGATCTTACCAACGTAGCCGAGTCTTTCATCCTTAATGGTGGCTTCAATCAAACGACCGTCCATGCCGGAAATGCCCATTGCCTTGCCACCTTTGGATTCAAGAAGATTGACGAGAGTTTTATTAACCTTGCCTGCCAAAACCATTTGTGCAATATCAACCGTTTCCTTATCGGTAACACGGAGACCGTCGATAAACTCCGTCTTCTTGCCCAGCTTTTCCATCATTTCACTGATCTCGGGTCCACCTCCGTGAACCAAAACGATCTTTACACCGATCAGCCAAAGAAGGGCAACGTCTTCCATCACCTGCATTTTCAACTGCTCGTCGACCATCGCGTTGCCGCCGTATTTCACAACGACGATCTTATTATTATAGCGTTTAATGTAAGGCAAAGCCTGTGTCAAAATTTCTGCACGAACTGCATTTGAAACATTCATATCCATATCTATCACCTCAAGTACGGTAGTCACCGTTGATTTTCACGTAATCATAAGTCAAATCACAGCCCCAAGCAACGGCACTTCCTTCACCGTCACCCAGACCGATTCGGATCTCAATCTCTTTTTCAAGCAAGATCTCTTTCGCCAATTCTTCGGAAAAATCTACTCCTGCGCCATTCTCACAAACGAGAAGCTCTCCTTTTCCGTTAACAAAGGAAACGGAAACCTTATGAACGTCAACGTTTGCTCCACTGTAACCAATAGCGCAAAGGATTCTACCCCAGTTGGCATCAGCACCGAACATAGCAGCCTTCAAAAGGCTGGAACAAATTACGCTTTTTGCAATAATCTTTGCATCAGCATCCGTAGCGGCGCCATTCACGGAGCATTCAAGAAGCTTCGTTGCGCCCTCACCGTCGGCTGCGATCATTCGGGAAAGAGCAACAGTCGCAGTGTTCAACGCCTTCATAAAGATTGCAAAATTTTCATCTTCCTCTTCAACACAGGTATTTCCCGCGCTTCCGTTTGCCATTACGATCACATTGTCATTGGTGGAAGTATCACCGTCAACACTGATCATGTTAAAGGTCTTCTGAACGTCTTGAGAAAGTGCTTTTTGGAGCATTTCGGGAGAAATGGCAGCGTCAGTGGTGATAAAAACAAGCATCGTTGCCATATTGGGATGAATCATACCGCTTCCTTTGGCAATACCGCCCAAGTGACAGATTTTTCCGCCAAGCTCAAATTCAACTGCAATTTCTTTTTTGGAGAGGTCAGTCGTCATAATCGCATTTGCAGCCGCATTCGAACCGTCGTAGGAAAGCTTGGAAAGCAGTTCCGGCATACCCTTTTGAATGGGTTCCAAAGGCAAAGGCTGCCCGATGACGCCGGTAGAAGCAACCAGTACGTCATTTGAAGAAAGTCCAAGTCCGTTTGCTGCAAAAGAACACATCGTCTCAGCAACCTCAACGCCGTTGGCATTACAGGTATTGGCGTTACCGCTGTTAACGATCACAGCCTGCGCAACGCCGTTTTCCAAATGCTTTTTGGTAACGGTCAAGGGAGCGCCTTTTACAAGATTCGTCGTATATACCGCCGCTGCACTGCAAGGAGTATCACTGCAGATCAAGGCAAGATCGAGCTTCGTTTTGTTTTTGCGGATACCGCAGTGGATTCCGGAAGCACGAAATCCCTTTGCGGCGCAAACGCCGCCATCAATAAGTTTCATATTTATATCCTCCATCAAAGAGTAAGACCCGTTTCTTCGGGTACACCCAGAATCAAATTCATATTTTGGATCGCAGCACCACTGGCACCTTTTCCGAGATTGTCAAATCTTGCCGTCAAAAGGATGCGGTCCTCGTTGCCGGTAACAGTGATCTGCAGATCATCTCTGCCTGAGAAAGCACCGGCTGACAGGAAGCCGTTTTCATCTGCATCCTTAACAAAACGGATCAATCCGCTCTGATAATAGGATTCAAAGAACGCTTCCAATTCCGATTTCGTGCAGTTTATATCTCCCGAGAATACCGGAACGGAAACCTCCATGCCGCTGTAAAAAGGAGCAACGATCGGACAAAAAGCAGGAGCATTTTCCAAAGCGCAAAGAGCAACAATCTCCTTTAAGTGCTTGTGCTGCTGGGTCAGACCGTAAACTCTGGGAGCATCCAAGAGCGCGTCACGATTTTCCCCTTCGTATTCAGCAATCATTTTCTTTCCGCCACCGGAATAGCCGGTTAAAGAAAAACAGGAAAGGCGTGCATCCTTCTTCATAATACCCTCTTGAATCAAAGGAGCGACCAGAGCCACGAAACCGCTGGCGTGGCAACCGGGATTTGCGATCCTCTTGGAGGATAAGATCTTTTCACGCTGTCCCTTCAATTCGGGAAATCCGTATGTCCACTTCGGATCAACGCGGTGAGCGGTAGAAGTATCGATTAAAACCGTATTGGGATTCTCCAAAAACGATGCAGATTCAATTGCAGCATCATCGGGCAAACATAAGAAGGCAATATCGGATGAATTCAAGGCATCTTTTCTGGCAGCAGGATCTTTTCTGAGTTCATCGGAAAGGGTGATCACCTGCAGATCCTTGCGTTCAGCCAAACGCTCGTGGATGCGAAGACCGGTGGTACCGGCACTACCGTCAATAAAAACTTTTTTCATTTTGCTGCAATCCTTTCTTTTACGTAGGCGATTTGTGCATCAACGGAAGCAAAGGAGGTTCCGCCTTCGCTGATTCTCTTTTCAACACAAGTTACCAAATCGATCTCACCGTAAACGTCGTCTTCAATTAAATCGGAGAATGTCTTATATTCCTCCAAGGTAAGACTTTCAAGCACCTTGCCGTTTTGAATGCAGTATGCAACGGCGGATCCTGAAATCTTATAAGCGGTGCGGAACGGAAGTCCTTTTTTCACAAGATAATCCGCAAGATCCGTTGCATTGATGAAGCCGTTTTGTGCGGCGCGCTTCATATTTTCTCTGTTTGCTCTCATTCCCTTGAGCATTCCGGTGAAAACATCAAGGCACATCTTAACCGTATCACAAGCGTCAAAGATGCTCTCTTTGTCCTCTTGCATATCCTTGTTATAAGCCAACGGCAATCCCTTCAGGGTCGTGAGCAATGCCATCAGATCACCGTAAACTCGACCGGTCTTTCCGCGAACAAGCTCCGCAATATCGGGATTTTTCTTTTGAGGCATAATGGAAGAGCCGGTCGTATAATCATCAGAAAGCTCTATGAATTTAAATTCCCAGCTGGACCAAAGAATGATCTCTTCGGAAAAACGCGAAAGGTGCATCATCAAAACAGAAAGAGTGCTCATCAATTCCAAACAGAAATCACGGTCAGACACCGCATCCAGAGAATTGAGACAAATACCGTCAAAAGAAAGCTCCTCTGCCTCAAATCTTCGATCGGTCAAATAAGTGGTTCCTGCCAAAGCGCAAGCACCGATGGGAGATACGTTCATCCGTTTTTTACAATCATCCAAACGATCAAGGTCTCTGAGAAGCATCATAGCGTATGCCATTAAATGATGCCCGAAGGAAATCGGCTGGGCGCGTTGAAGATGCGTATATCCGGGTAAGATATAGTCACGATACGCCTCTGCTTTTTCGCAAATCACAGAAAGAAGCGTCTTTGCTTTTTCTTTAAACTGAGTAATCTCATCGCGAAGGTACATACGGATGTCCAATGCAACCTGGTCATTTCGGCTTCTCGCTGTATGCAGCTTCTTACCCAAATCACCGAGACGCTCCGTCAAAACCTGCTCAACAAACATATGAATATCTTCGCAAGTCATATCGAATTGTAAGGATCCGTTTTCCAAATCCTCCAAAATTCCGGCAAGACCGCAAATCAATTCTTCGCCCTCTTTAGCGGAAATGATCCCCTGCTTTGCAAGCATTGCGGCGTGCGCCATACTGCCGCGAATATCCTGACGATACATTCTGCAATCAAAATGAATCGAGGAATTAAAATCATCTGCAATCTGATCTACCTTGCCGTCTGTTCTTCCGGCCCACATTTTAGCCATTAATATTCTCCTTGATTTATCAGAAAAATTGTATAAATATTCACAACGATTGATTCGACTCAAATATTATAAACACTCTTAACTTTATTGTCAATAAATATAGAAAAATAAGTTGTCATTTTTGCAAAAAATAATATCAACCATTCAAAAACGGTTGATATTATTCACAGAATTTGCATATTATAAAATCAAATCGGTTATTTTGTCATTTTTTCCTGCTTTACCTTGTGATCGATCACGTGACGGGAAGCCAATTCACGATGAATATCTTCAAGGGAAATGCCCATTTGGATCATCAAAACCATTACGTGATATGCCAGATCGGCAATTTCGTAGATCGTTTCCGCTTTATCGTCAGCTTTACCCGCAATGATCACCTCGGTGCTTTCCTCGCCGACCTTTTTCAGGATCTTATCAATTCCCTTTTCAAAAAGGTAAGTGGTATACGACCCTTCCTTTTTCTCGGTTTTTCTTCCTTCGATCAATTTCATCAATGCTTCAAGTGAAAACTCGTGCAATTCTTCGCTTTCCCAAAGGGGATTTTCAAAACAGGAAAAAGAACCGGTATGACAAGCAGGTCCGTCGGGTTCTACCATAACGACGAGAGCATCCTGATCGCAATCCGCAGTTATAGAAACGATATGCTGGTAATTGCCACTGGTTTCTCCCTTCAGCCAAAGCTCGTTTCTGGAACGGCTCCAAAAACAAGTCAAGCCTTTTTCCATCGAAATCTTCAAGCTCTCTCGGTTCATATACGCAAGAGTCAAAACCTTCTTGCTGATCGCGTCCACAACGATTGCGGGAATCAATCCTTTTTCATCAAACTTCAACGTATCAATATGAATCATAACATAACACCTCAAATTCTTACGGGAATTCCGTTTTCTTTCAATTCATTCTTCAAATCAAGTATTTCAAGCTCTCGATAATGGAAAATCGATGCAGCAAGACCGGCATCAACTTTAGGCAGAGCCTTGAATAGCTTGGTAAAATGATCGCTACAGCCGGCGCCGCCCGAAGCGATCACGGGGACAGACACCGCATCACATACAGCCGCAAGCATTTCCAGATCAAAACCGTTCTTTACTCCGTCCGTATCAATGGAATTTACAACGACCTCACCGGCTCCGTTTTCAACGCATCGGCGGATCCATTCGATACCATCCATTCCCGTATCAACTCTTCCGCCCTTGGAAAACAGACGGAACGAACCGTCAACGCGCTTAATATCTGCAGAAAGAACCACGCATTGATCGCCGTAACGCTTTGCCGCCTCTCCGATCAAAGAGGGGTTTCGGATGGCTCCGGAATTCACACTGACCTTGTCAGCACCGCATTTCAGAACACGATCAAAATCATCCAGAGTGTTGATGCCACCACCAACCGTAAGAGGAATAAAGATCGTAGATGCAACCTCCTTGAGAATATCCGTAAACAAAGCACGTCCTTCCGCTGAAGCGGTAATGTCGTAAAATACAAGCTCATCTGCTCCGCATGCATTATAAAACTTTGCAAGTTCAACAGGCGAAGAAACGTCATTCAATCCCAGAAAATTCTTTCCTTTGACAACACGTCCATCCTTAACGTCAAGACAAGGTATAATTCGTTTCGTAATCATTTCGACACCTCAATGGCAATTTTCAGATTGATCGCCTTGGTATAATACGCCTTACCGATAATGGCACCGTAAAGACGCATTCCTGCAAGATTCTTCACATCTTCCAACGAGGAAACGCCGCCGGAGGCAATGATCTGCAGATCAAATGCTTCAGAAAGCTGTTGATACAAAGAAAGATTGGTTCCCTGCATTGCACCATCCTTGGAAATATCGGTACAAATGATCGTTATTACGCCAAGCTCCTGCATCTTTTTACAAAAGTCAAAAGCATTTTCCTCGGAGACCTCAGTCCACCCTTTAATGGCAACCATACCGTCCTTGAGATCCACACCAACCGCAATGCGCTCTCCGTACAAGCGCAAAGCTTCCTTCAAAAATTCGGGATCCTTTACCGCAGCAGTACCAAGAATAACGCGACTTACACCGGCATTTAAATACGTTTCTACCGTATCAAGAGAACGGATTCCGCCGCCAACCTCTACGGATAAGGAAGTTTCGGATACAATTCTGCAAATCGTATCCAAATTCGGCGTCGTACCGGATTTCGCGCCTTCCAGATCTACAAGATGCACCCACTCGGCACCTGCATTTTCAAAATCCTTCGCAACGGAAACAGGGTCATTGTGGTAGACCGTCATTTGCGCATAATCGCCCTTAAACAGTCTGACTGCCTTTCCGTCAACAATATCAATTGCGGGAAAAATCAGCATATTAAGCCTCCAATTCACAAAAAGCGCGCAAGATCTTCAAGCCAACATCCCCGCTTTTTTCAGGATGAAACTGACAGCCGTAAACGTTTTTGTTCTGGACAGCCGCAGTCAAGGGCGCACTGTATTCCGTCGTTGCCGTTACGTATTCGTCACAGCCCGTACCGTAGTAGGAGTGAACGAAGTATACGTAATCCTGCTCATTCAGATATTTAAAAATCTCAGACCGATTCTCGGAAAAATGCAACGCATTCCAACCAATATGAGGAATTTTCAAGCCGGACGTAATAACGTCGGAAATCGGTCGGATCTCACCGGGGATCAAACCGAGACCTTCATATTCTCCGTATTCAAAGCTTTTTTCAAACAGAAGCTGCATACCCAAGCAGATTCCCAACAAGGGTTTTCCGCGGGAAACCTCCTCCATCAAAACGGGGATCAAGCCTGTTTCTCGCAGTTTTGCAATCGCATCGGAAAAAGCGCCGACACCGGGAAGCAAAATGCGATCTGCATTCCGAATCACCTCAGGATCTCTTGTAACGGTAGCATCAAATCCAATTGCGGAAAAAGAGCTGGATAAAGAAAACAAATTTCCAACACCGTAATCAATAATGGCTACCATTACAAAACTCCTTTCGTGGAAGGAATGACATCTGCGTTTGCAGAATCAATGGTACTTGCCTGTCTGAGCGCTCTGGCAACAGATTTAAAAGATCCTTCGGCAATGTGGTGAGAGTTTTTCCCCGCAAGCATACGAATATGGAGTGCCATCGGACAATTCCGCACAAAGGAAATCCAAAACTCCTCCAAAAGCTCCGTATCAAAGGTACCGATCTTCTTTGCACGAATCGGCAAATCATAGCAAAGACAGCTTCTGCCTGAAAGATCCACAGCAGACAAAATCAAAGCCTCGTCCATCGGCAACATCATTGAGCCGTAACGAAGGATTCCTCTCTTGTCTCCCAAAGCCTTATCAAATGCCTTTCCCAAGCAAATACCTATGTCCTCAACACTGTGATGATCATCTACGTTGGTATCGCCTTTGCAGGTGATCGCAAGATCAAATTTGCCATGCGAGGCAAACAGAGTCAGCATATGATCTAAAAAACCGCAGCCTGTATCAATTTCAGCCTTTCCGCTTCCGTCAAGAGTAAGCGAGAGTGAGATCTGGGTCTCATTGGTTTTTCGTTCAATCGAATATTCTCTCATAATAATTCCTCCAAAACAATTTGGATCTGTCTCAAAAGCTCGTTCATTTCATCTCGGGAACCGATGGTAATTCTACAATAATCCGAAATACGCGGCTTGTTGAAATAACGAACCAAAATTCCCTTTTCTTTCAAAGCGGTATAAATCGCTTCACCGGAGATGCGCGGATGCTTTACAAAAACAAAATTCGCCATAGAAGACGTCATATCAAACCCGAGCATTTTCAGCTGTTCGGAAATATATGCACGATTCTCCATAATACTCGTACAATTTTTTCGGGTATAAGCTTCATCACGCAAAACACCGATTCCCGCAGCCATCGTCATAGAATTGATGTTATAGGGATTGGTTGCATATCGAATGGTATGCAGATCCGCAATCAATTCCCTTGAGCCAACAGCAAAACCGAGACGCGCGCCCGCCATCGATCGAGACTTGGAAAAGGTCTGGGTCACCAAAAGATTCTCATACTTATGAATCAAAGGAATACAACTCTCAGCGCCAAAATCCACGTATGCCTCATCAATTACGACGACTCTGTCAGGATCTGATTGCAAAAGGTCTTCAATTTGAGTAAGTGTAAGAGCGATGCCGGTAGGTGCATTGGGATTTGCAATGA
>JAZPZL010000208.1:0-4544 GCA_045544655.1 Eubacteriales bacterium | reverse complement strand
CTCTTGGACTCAGAATCTCTGCCGTTTTTGGTAGAGCCGACACCTTTTTTGTGTGCAAAAAATTGCAAACTAATTCTAATCATCGTAATACCCTTTCTTTTACTTTTTCGTTCTGATCGAAAGATTCTCCGGATATACCTGGGCAAGATCCTGCAGCTGAATATAAAAGCCGCGCAGGATTCCTTCCGCACCGACCTCCGCCTCTTGAGAAACGGACACCAGCTTACAGGAGATCAAAGGACGCGCCTCGTCGATCTTCAAATCAAGCTCTGCGGAAAAGACCTCGGAAAGCGTATTGATGACAAGACTTGCCATCCCGCTGACCGATGCACAGAGAACGTCACTACCCGCCTCTGCGAGACCGGAATGACCCTCTACGGAGAATGCAAGAACTTTGTTATCACGGATAACAAATTCCGCACAGATCATTATTTTGCGATCTTGGTGATCTGAACCTTGGTGTAGGGCTGTCTGTGACCCTGCTTCTTCTTCTCATTCTTCTTCGCCTTGTAGCGCAGAACAACGATCTTCTTCTGCTTACCGTTCTTCGCAACGGTAGCTTCAACGAATGCGCCGGAAACTTCGGGAGTTCCTACAGTAAAGTTCTCACCGTCGGAGATAGCGAGAACCTTATCAAACTTTACAGTTTCGCCTTCCTGTGCGTTGATTTTCTCAAGGTATACGACGTCACCCTCAGAAACCTTGTACTGCTTTCCGCCAATTTCAAAAATAGCAAACACGAAAAGCACCTCTCTTTCTTTTATGTCTCGCTGATAGAGGCAAGCCGAAGCTTTTTGGGAGCCTTTTACATGCGGCAAACTATTCTAGCATAGCAGACACCTTGTGTCAAGTCTTTTTTGCTTTCTTTTTCACGCTCAGCCAAAATTTTCAATTTGTTCAAATTCAAGCAACTATACAAGAAAAAAAGCCCCGAATCGGGGCTTTTTTCTCAGGTGTGGCTTTCGATGTACTCTGCAACCAAGCGAACGGTCTTCAGCTCCATTACGTCCTCATCGGGAACGATAATGCCGAATTCGCTTTCCAGAGTCATAAGCATTTCCACAACTTCCAGGCTATCTGCACCCAGATCATCCAGAATGCTTGCATCGTCGTCGATGTTTGCTACATCCAGACGAAGCTGCTTTGCCAACAGGTCTTTTACTTTTTCAATCATAATATCTCCTTATCTACCTCTCAGTTCTGAGATGACTTTTCTTTCGAGTGTCCGAGGACACGCATATTTTACACAAAGCTGTGCCACTTGTCAAGATTTTTTCTTCTCAGCAAGGCTTTCCGCCTCTTTCTACATTAATTTGTATTCCGCTTCCGAAAAAATATCGTCCAAACTGCTCTTGTGAAGGTAAAGAAGGACGGCGTACAGTCCCCATTGCAGAAACACCACCAGATCGCTTCTGCCCACAAACAGGTACTGACAGGCGCTCAGCGCCGTCACAAGCAGGGCTGAAACCAAAACCCAAGCTCCCCTTTTGCCATATACCTGAGTAGTAAATTCAGACGCGCATTTTGAGACGGCTTGGAAGGTCAATACCAGCGGAAGGACCGTAAAGATCAGCTGAAGGAGCGTTGCCGCCCAAGCCAAGGGCTCGTAAGGAAACAAGTACGGGAAATTCCCGGTGGTAATCCCGAGTCGCACCAGGCGGAATGCAAAAGCAGCAAGCTGCACTCCGAAGGAAAGGAGAGTCAAGATCAAATGGGTCGCGGGGATCTTCACCACGGAAGAAAGGCGCTTTAAGCCAAAAAAGATAAATAGTGCAAAAAGAGGCTTGGGGATCATATTGATAAAATCCAGATACAGATCCGCCATACAGATAAAAGCAAGGAAAAACCAGAAAAAGGCTCCCTTAATGGCAAGACGGGTCTGAAGAGATTCGTTTTCCGCTACGTTTTCCCGATAGGCTTCCAAAATATTCCGGCAGAATTCCGTATCCTCCTTACAGCGCTTCAGATAAGCCTTGAGGATCCTTGCGGTGTAAACGCCGAGAAAAACGAGGATGAACACGCCGAAAATGAAGAGAATGCTGCGGACGGAACGGAAGGAACGAACCATTGCGGTGTAATTTTCCACCTGATCCCCTTCCGCATCAATATTAGTATAAAAAATAACGGGAAGCTGAGGCAGAAAATTGACCACGGCTTTCGCCATGAAAAATACCAAGGTAAAATTGCGAACCAGGTCGTAAGACTTCAGAACCAGATCACCGTTTTTGCGAATGGCAAGGTAATGGAGTCCCTTAAAGGCATTGTCGCAAAACAGCCAATACATCCAAAGCTCCGCAACGAGGAAGAAAAAGCAGACCGTCAGTCTCGTGCTTTCAATGCGCGTGGCAAAGGTGAGGGTGCAGGAAAGAAGTTTCAGCACACTTGTCAAGGACAAAAACAATGCCCATTTTCTGGCGGTTGCAATCCGCTCCTCCAAAAGGGCAAGGCGGGAAAGACCGCGGGCTATGAGAAAAAATCCGATAAAATCCGGAATGGGATCCAAGGTGATCAGCTCCGGATTGATCAGAAACAAAAATCCAATAAAAATCAGGCCGGTACCCATATCAATCCTTTCTCAATCGGTAATACGGATCAAGGCACGAACCATCGCAATGGCAGCATACCATACCAAAAAGATCATAAAGAGATTATCCAGTTGGGAGAGTACGTTAAAAACGCCCTCCATTTCCTTCGTAAGGGGCAACACGAGACCGATACGGGAAAGAGCAAAAAGCACTCCTTCCACCAAAGCGATCCTGGGCACCGTCTGATGGGAATTCGACAGTCTGTCCTCCCCTTTTTTGCGGCAAAATACGGCGGAGCGTCCAAACAGCAGGATGAGAAACGCCATCTCCATCAGTCGTATACAAACGTCAATGGAAACACCTGCAAAATTTTGGGTAATCCGATTCTCCGCGTAGGTATAAAAGGCGGAAAACCACAGAGTTTCCTTCAGAAGAGACAATACGGAAAGCATCGCCATCGGCAACGGAATAATACGGATCTTATCAAGCCCCGATGCTTTTTTTGCAAGGGCAGATACGCCGAAAAAGAGAAGGATCCAGCCGATCACGTCGGGAAAAATATCCGGCGCCATATAAGCAGCTCCGCCTTTTCCCACGGGGATGGAAAAATCGTAGAGGAACATAATTCCGAGAAAGATCGCGCCAAAGCCCATCAGTTCGTCTCCTTCAATCCGCAGCACTTTTTGTATTTCTTGCCGCTACCGCAAGGACAGGGCTCATTGGGTCCCACTTCCTTTTTCTTGACCACGGGTGCTTTTTTCACCGTACCGTCTCCGCCGGAAGAGGTTGCGGTAATCTTTGCCACCGCCTTACGCTTCATCTCCTCTTCCTTACGGCGAGGCATTACACGGAGAATATACATTGCAGTATCGTTTCGGATAGCTTCGCCCATTTCATCAAACATCACGGAGCCCTGGATCTTATACTGCATCACGGGATCACGCTGGGCGTATGCATTCAGTCCGATGCTGTTTTTCAGCTCGGTCATAGCATCCAGATGATCCATCCACAAACGGTCAACGTTGCGAAGAAGCGCGGTGCGCTCTACCTCGCGGAAAACATCTTCACCGAATTCTTTTTCCTTTTGATCGTAGCAAGCCTTGGCACGCTCGGTGAGCATTGCGATCAGATCGTCCGTATCGGGTCTTTCTTCACCCTCTTCAAAGATGAAATCTTCGGGAGTCAAAAGAACACCCATAAATTTCTTTTTCAATTCCTCGTAAGGGTATTCTTCATCCCGATCCGCGGGAGCAAGCTCCAGGACGGAGCTTTCCACAAGACCCGCTACCATACGGCGGAGATCCTCTTCCAGATCCTTGCCGTCCAGAACCTCCTGACGTTGCTGATAGATCAGCTTTCTCTGCTGGTTCATAATATCGTCGTACATCAAAACGTTCTTTCTGCGGGCAAAGAAATCACCCTCCAGGCGCTTCTGCGCATTTTCAATGGAGGAGGAAAGGATCTTTGCATCAATTGCCTGATCCTCGGGAAGCCCCAGCTTTTCAACGATTCCCATAATCCTTTCACTGCCGAAGAGGCGGAAAAGATCGTCCTCCAAAGCAAGATAGAAGGTAGAGGCACCGGGATCGCCCTGACGACCGCTTCGTCCGCGAAGCTGGTTGTCAATACGGCGGGATTCGTGACGCTCGGTACCGATGATGTAAAGACCGCCTGCCGCTCTCACCTTTTCCGCTTCAGGGGCTATCTTTTCCTCGAATTCCTTCAAAAGAGCGTTGTATCTTGCACGGGCGGCGAGGATCTCTTCGTCACTCGTGTCGAAAAAGGCGTCTGCATCGGCGATCAGCTCCTCAGAGAACTCCTCCTTGCGCATTTGCGCCTTTGCCAAAAATTCCGTATTACCGCCAAGCTTGATATCGGTTCCTCGTCCCGCCATATTGGTGGAAATGGTCACGGCACCGAAGGCACCTGCCTGGGCAACGATCTCCGCCTCACGCATATGATGCTTGGCGTTGAGTACGTTGTGGGGAATTTTTTCTTTTTTCAGAAGTCGGGACAAAT
>JAZPZL010000207.1:0-9212 GCA_045544655.1 Eubacteriales bacterium | reverse complement strand
ATCATCATTGCGAAAAGAAATGCAGCCTGCGGCTGATGATATACACCTTCGGTGATGAGATGCACGCTTGCGCGTGATGATATACCATTGCTTTCGCAATGGATAAAAAATCGACAGGTCGAAACCTGTCGATTTTTGGTGGAGCATAGGGGACTTGAACCCCTGACCCCAACACTGCCAGTGTTGTGCGCTCCCAACTGCGCTAATGCCCCGGATATTCAGTGTTTTTCAATTATAACACGGATATGGGGAAAAAGCAATGGTTTTTTGATAAGTTTTCAGATTTTTTTGTTTTTGTGCAGGATCATATGGAGAATTCCCGAGATCAAGCTGATCCCGATGGCAAGCCCCAGGGTCGTATAAAGGGTCTCTGCTCCCCGCAAAACAAAGTTTTCCCATTCTCGGGAAACTGCCGCTTCCATGGTTCGGTACAGAAGTCCGCCGGGGATGAGGGGGACGAGCGCCGTGATATAAAAAACGGTAGCCGGTGTTTTTACAAGCCTTGCCAGGATCTCGGAATAGATCTGGCAAACCGCCCCCGCCGCCAAAGAAGCGAGAAACAGATGTACGCCCAGCACGTCGTGAAGAAGGAGGTAGGTTCCGCAGCAAAAAAAGCCGCCGACGGCGCAGGGAAGAAGATTGCGTTTCCGCACTTGAAATACCATGGCAAAGCCAAGAGAGCCGAAAAAAGAGGTGATGAGTTGAAGCATTCCCATTTTTCACCTCCCGCAAAGCATCAGGGCGAGAATGAACCCTGCCGCAAGACAGCCTGCCCAAAGCAAGCATTCCAAAAGCTTGGTGACACCGGTGATGGTATCTCCGATGAGCATATCCCGCACCGCCATAGTGGTAGCGATCCCGGGAATGGTGAGCATAATATCGCCCATAATGATCTTGTCGATCTGCAAGGACAAAAGGGGAAGTGCCTTTGCCAGAAGACACACGCCGCATCCCGTCAAAAGTGAGATAGAAAACAGGAAAAAGGCTTTGTTGGGGAAACGGCTTGCCGCCCTCCGTTGCAGCAGACAGACCAGCAATCCCACGCAAGCGGCGAGGACACCGTCCCAGATCCCACCGCCGAAAAAGAGGGCAAAGGAGCCTGCCGCCACGGCAGAGCCCAAATACGCTTTGATCGCCTTCGGCTTCATTTTCCGAATTTCATTGAGGCGCGTTTCCAGCTGAGCCGGAGACAGATGCTTTTCCACGCAGTCGCGGCTTAGCTCGTTGAGCTTTCTCAGCTTGTTGAAATCGTTTTCCCCCGAGGAGGTGATGCGTCTGGAACCGGTAAATTCTTCGTTTTCAAAGCGGAGGGTTAAAACGAGGCTTGCGGTAATGGCAAACACCTCGGTACGCACCGCACCGAAGGACGCGCCGATCCGGTTCAAAGAATCCTCGACACGACTGATCTCGGCGCCTGCGGACATCATTGCCTCTCCGAAATCCAACAGTAGAGAAATCAGGCTGTTTTGCTGAATCTGATCCATAAAGACTCCCATCGTAAAAAATACTGCAATTATTATACCGACTTTTGGCAAAAAGAAAAAGTGGGTTTTGAAAAAACTTTCCGCAATTCCTTCGGGATTTGCGCCCTTTTTTCGAATTTTTTCGGAATATGAAAAAATCAGCTCGTTTCCCCCTTGGGAGCAGGATGGAAAAACGGGCATATATTGACAGCGGAAAGCCGTTTTTTTACGCTTTTCCGATTCCAAATAAGCACATTTTACAAAGGGCGGGGGAAAGGTGAAAATAATTTTTTGGATATTTGCCGAAATCTATCGTTTTTTCCCCGCCATTTTCGGGGAAATCCTTGACAATAAGGGGTTTTTGTGCTACTCTAAACAAGTGATAGAGGTGCACTTGATCAAGAGTAGTTTTCTTGTTGTGTGAGCTGCCGAAGCTCAGGAAATGAAAGGGGTGGGTGCCGAAGTGGCTTCCATTCGGACGGGGAGCTTGCTGGCAGCTGAGAATAAGATCTCGTCTGCTGTCGCAGTAATGCGGAGCGCTATCCGATTTCCTGAAGGTAAATTGTTTTGTATTCGGAGACGGTAGCTGTTTTGCAGCTGCCGATTTTTTTAGAGAAAGGATATGCTATGAAAAATACCATTTTCCGCGGCGCGGCCACGGCGATCATCACTCCTATGAAGCAGGACGGTTCCGTAGATTACGAGAACTTTGCCAGACTCATTGAGTTTCAGATCAAGGGCGGCATCAGTGCCATCGTTGTTTGCGGTACCACGGGTGAGGCGGCTACGCTTTCCACCGAAGAGCATATTTCCGTAATTGAGTTTTGTGTTAAGACCGTAGCGGGCAGAGTGCCCGTGATCGCAGGTACCGGTTCCAATGATACTGCTTACGGAATCGAGTTGAACCGTCTGGCCTGCAAGGCGGGGGCAGATGCTCTTTTGATGGTGACCCCCTACTATAACAAGGCGACGCAGAACGGACTTTACGAGCATTTCAAGCGTATGGCGGATGCGACGGAGAAGCCCATTATTCTGTACAACGTTCCTTCCAGAACCGGTTGCAATCTGAAGCCCGAAACCGTTGCCCGTCTTGCCGAGCATCCTATGATCGTCGGTGTGAAGGAAGCCAGCGGCGATCTTTCTCAGGTTGCCACCATTGCCGCGCTTTGCGGTGATAAGATCGATATTTATTCCGGCAACGACGATCAGATTCTGCCCGTTCTTTCCCTGGGCGGCGCCGGTGTTATTTCCGTTTTGTCCAATCCCTTGCCCGCAGAAACCGAGGCGATCTGCCAAAAATTCTTTGAAGGCGATACCGAGGGGGCAAAGGAGCTTCAGCTTCGTTATCTGCCTCTGGTACATCTCCTGTTCTGTGAGGTGAATCCTATTCCTGCAAAAGCCGCTATGTGTGCAATGGGCTTCGGTGAGAATGCGCTCCGTCTGCCCTTGACTCCCATGGAGGAGAAAAACAAAGCGTGTCTGCTGGAGGAAATGAGAAAGCTGAATATTTTGTCTTGAGGTGAAACAGAATGCTGAAAGTTGTTAAATTCGGCGGAACCAGCCTTGCTTCTGCAGAGCAGTTCCGCAAAGTGCGCGATATTATACGTGCGGATAAGGATCGCCGCTACGTAGTGGCTTCCGCTCCGGGCAAACGCTTTGGCGCGGATATCAAGGTAACGGATCTGCTCCTTTCCTGCTACCGTCTGGTACGCCAGGAGGAGAGCTTTGAAGAGCCCTTCGCTCAGATCTGTGACCGCTTCCGCGAGATCATCAAGACCCTTGAGATCGATTTTTCTCTGGAGGAGGATTTCAAAGCCTTCCACGAAAGAGTCCGCAAGGGCGCAAGTGAAGCGTATATTGCTTCCCGCGGAGAGCATTTCAATTCCAAAATTCTCGCCGCTTATCTGGGCTTCCCCTTCGTGGAAAGCGCAGAGGTGGTCGTATTTGATGAAAAGGGTCGTCTTTTGGAAGAGGAGACCAACGAGCGGATCGCCGCAAAGCTGAGCCAGTATCCCTGCGCAGTGCTTCCCGGCTTTTACGGCGCGACCGAATTCGGAGATATTCGTATTTTCTCCCGTGGAGGCTCGGATATTACCGGTTCCTTGGTTGCCCGCGGCTTGAAGGCGGATCTTTATGAAAACTGGACCGACGTTTCCGGTCTTTTGATGGCGGATCCCCGCATCGTAAAGGATCCCCGCTCCATCGAGGTGGTGACCTACCGTGAGCTTCGCGAGCTTTCTTATATGGGTGCCAGCGTGCTTCACGAGGATGCCATTTTCCCCGTTCGCAGAGAGGGGATTCCCATTAACATCCGCAATACCGATGAACCCGATCACCCCGGTACGATGATCGTAGAGCGCGCGGATAAGAGCGTGGGCATCGTGACCGGTATCGCAGGTAAGAAGGGCTTCGGCGCTATCTATATCGAAAAGGGTATGATGAACAACGAGCTGGGCTTTGGCAGAAGAGTTCTTTCCGTATTGGAGGAGAGAGGGATCAGCTTTGAGCATTTCCCCAGCGGTATTGATACTATGACCGTCGTGGTGGACCGTGCGGCTCTCTTCGGACGGGAAAATGAATTGATCCACGCCTTGCAGAAGGCAGTCCAGCCCGACCACGTTCACTTGGTGGAGGATCTTTGTCTCATCGCCGTGGTAGGACGCGGAATGGCAGGCTCTCCCGGTACTGCCGCAAGACTCTTCGGCGGACTTGCCAAGGAGAATATCAATATTCGTATGATCGATCAGGGCTCCAGTGAGCTGAATATTATCGTGGCTCTGGAAGAGAAGGATTTTGAAAGAGGTATTTGTGCGATCTACGCAGCCTTTAACGATTGATAAAGGATTTCTATGATTTGTAAAAATTTGACAGTCGTTTCCGATCGACTTCTGTTTGCGGGCAGGGATCTGCGCGAGCTTGCAGACAAATACGGAACTCCTCTGTATCTGATGGACGAGGAACGGATCCGTGAAAAGTGCCGCATTTACCGCGAGGCGATGCAGGAGGCGTTCGGAGAAAACGCGATGCCCGTGTATGCAAGCAAGGCCCTTTCTTTCCGCAGAATGTACGCCATTATGGGGGAAGAAAAAATGGGCATTGAGGTGGTTTCTCCCGGTGAGATCCACACCGCAAAAAGCGCGGGAGCAGATCTTGCGGAAGGTTATTTTAACGGAAACAATAAAACGGACGGGGACATTGCTTACGCAATGGATTGCGGCGTTGGCTACTTCGTCGTGGACAGTGAAGAGGAGATCGAAGCCATCGGGCGGATCGCAACCGAGCGCGGCAAGGTTCAGAAGGTTCTCCTTCGTATTACGCCCGGCATTGATACCCATACCTATGAAGCGATCCGGACCGGTCAGGTGGATTCCAAATTCGGATCTGCCATTGAGACGGGTCAGGCAATGGCGATCACCAAAAAAAGCCTTGGCACGGCGGGCGTGGAACTGGTTGGCTTCCATTGCCACGTGGGAAGTCTGGTGTTTGATTCCGATACCTTCCTCCGCAGTGCGGCAATTATGTTTGCCTTTATGAATGAGGTTCGGGAGGAAACGGGCTTCGTGGCAAAGGAGCTTTCTCTCGGCGGCGGTTACGGCGTACGCTATACCGAAGCGGATCCTGAGCTGGATCTTCGCGCCAATATTCTTTCCGTGGGGAAAGAGGTCGCCTCCCTTTGCAAGCGCTTTGCTTATCCTCAGCCGAAGATGATCCTGGAGCCGGGCAGAAGCATCGTTGCCGATGCAGGGCTTACTCTTTATACCGTGGGAACGGTAAAGCGCATCCCCGGTTATAAAACCTACGTTTCCGTAGACGGCGGTATGACGGATAATCCCCGCTTCGCCCTTTACGGTGCGGTGCATCTTCCCCTTTTGCCCGAAAAAATGGGGGAGAAAGCGGATATGATCTGCTCCGTCGTCGGTCGGTGCTGTGAAAGCGGTGACATCCTTTGCGAGGGGGCAAGCCTTCCTTCCTCCGTAAAGCGGGGAGACCTTTTGGCGGTGCTGACCACCGGTGCTTACAACTATTCTATGGCATCCCATTACAACCGTATTCCCAAGCCTCCCGTGGTTATGCTCCGCGGTGAAGAGGATTACGTGGCGGTTCGCCGTGAGACTTTTGAAGATCTGACAAAATTTGACGTATAACAAAAAATCCCGTTCTACCGAACGGGATTTTTTCTTTTAATCGATGATGGCACCGTTTGCCTTTAATTCCTTTTGCAATTCACTTACGCTGATGCCGCGCACGTCCACTCCGTCCCGAAGGGCCAAGGCAGAGGCAATTCCTGCCGCCTGACCCATCGCCATTGCCGCAGGCATACAGCGCATTCCACCAACCGCCTGAGATTGGCAGGATATGGTTTTACCGGCAACCAGCAGATTTTCGCAATTCTTCGGAAGCATCGCGGAATAGGGAATGTAGTATCGTTTGGCAATTTCGATTTTGAAGTTGCCTTTTTCGGATTCATTTCTGTTATGAACGTCCATTCCAAAGCCGTAAACCGCAATTCGGTCCTCAAATTTTGTTCCTTCCGCTACGTCCTGAACGGTGATCTTGTAATCACCCTCGATGTGGCGGCTTTCTCTGACCCCTAAAACGGAGGCAACTGCGGATATTTTTGCCCCTTCAAAGCCGGGCGTTTTGTCGTGGAGAACACGGAATGCATCCAGTACCTGATGACGGGCAACGCTGTGGGCCTCCGTCAGGCTTTTTGCATTGGTTGCATCTACGTTGTAAACGTGGTAGTGATTGACCTTGTATTTGCCTTTTGGGGTGCGGTAGATCTTGACGGGACGCTCGGGGCGTGCTCCGTGCTCCATCACGCGCTCGTCGTCCACACCGTCTACCTCAAACATCAAGGTTCCGGGCTGAGGGATCCCGCTTGTTTCATCCCCTTTATAGGTGGGAACCCCCGCTTTTTCCGCTACGGAAGCATTTCCCGTGGCGTCGATAAAGATTTTTCCCGACAAACAAAGCATTCCTTCGGGAGCCACGAGAACGGCGTGGGTAATTTTGCCGTCTTTTGTGATCACGTCGGCAAATTTTGTGTAGCAAAGGATCTCCACCCCCGCTTCCCGAAGCATTTCATCCAGAACGATTTCCAGATAAAAGGAATCAAAAGGCGTGACGTGACGGTGGTATCTCTTAATAAAGGAGGTATAAACGGAATTGTTTTCAATGTTTTCGGAGGGATAGGCGGCAGAATACACCTTCAGCCTATCTACGATTTCGGAAAAGATCCCATTGACGGTCATTTCCTCTCCGTCCCGATCGTAGTTGGTCATAAAAGGTCCTACCAAAGCGGAGGTAGCCATACCCCCGAGGGAGGGAGCGGCTTCTACCACAACGGTTTTCATTCCCTTGCGTGCTGCCGATACCGCGGCACAGACACCGGCGGGACCGCCACCGATTACCACCACGTCGTATTCCCCGTAGGATTCCAATTCTTTCGTAAAGCTGATCTTCATTATTATCTCACTTTTTTATTAAGCTGTTTTTTCATCTAAGGTGAATTTTTTCTTCCAGGCACCGGACAACCATCGGGTGGAAAACATAACGGAGCGGAACACCCAGTCAACGATCATCGCCCACCAGACGCCCTTTGCGCCCCATCCCATATTGACGCAGAATACCAAGGCAAGACCCAAGCGGAAAATTGCCATAGAGGAGATACTGGTATACATAGGGAAGGCACTGTCGCTTGCGGCGCGTAAAAATGAAGGAAGCAAAAATGACAGGGGATAAATTGCCATTGCGCAAGGCAGGTGGATGCACAAAAGCTGGGCGGTAAGCTCCACGGTTTCGGGGGAAAGATTCTGGAAAATACCGATGAAAGGATAGCGCCAGATCAAAAGAACCGAGTTGAAAACGATTTGCCCGATATAACCGATCCCCAAAAGCTTCAGCACGTTTTGGTTGGTCTGCTTGAAATCCTGAGCGCCGATGCATTGACCTACTACGGTCATACCCGTAACGGAGAGGGCGGTAATGGTGGCAACGGATAGATTGGTCAGATTGTTGGCGGTGGAATTTGCCGCGATCTGATAGGTGCCGAAGCCTGAGATCATAGAAAGGGTAATGACGCGCCCCAATTGGAAAATGCTGTTCTCAATGGCGGTGGGAAGACCTACCTTCAGCATACGGAGCATCAGCTTCGGTTGAATTTGGAAAATATCTTCTTTTCTCGGATGGAGGGGATAACGGTTTTTGGAAACGGCAATTCCCATACAAGCCGCGCCGACCAGTCTGGAAAATGCGGTGGGAATGGCGACACCCTCAACCCCCATATGAAGGCCGTAAACGCAAAGGGCGTTTCCGCCGATGTTTACCGCATTTCGGATCAAGCTGACGTAAAAGGCAGTCTTGGTATTTCCGTCTGCTCTTAAAATGGCGGAAAAAGCATTGTACAATGCAATAAAGGGAAAGGAAAGTGCATTATAAAGAAAGTAAGTGGAAGCGGCTTTCATTACGTCGGGCGTGATATCTCCGAAAAAGAGACGCAATAGAGGAGTAGAGAAAAGGAGACAAAGGGACATAATGATCAAAGAAACGATCGTGGACATGGTAATGACCTGTCCGGTGGAATGCTGTGCATCGTCGGATCGCTTTGCCCCGATAAATTGACTGGTGACGATTCCGCCGCCCGCGGCGAGGGCAGTAAATAGGTTCAGCATTACGGCGCTGAGATTGTTGACCAGGGATACCCCCGAAACGGCGTCTTCTCCTACGGAGGAAACCATGACCGTATCTGCCAGACCTACCATGATTGCAAGGTACTGTTCAAAAAGCAGGGGAATAAAGATCTTTGCCAGTCTCCGATTGGAAAACAGCGGTTTTTGGTTTTGCGTCATCGTACAACCTCGTCCCTTCAAGATTCTTTATCAAAAGTATAACACGCCCTAAGGAAAAATCAATCCTTTTCGGGGAATTTCTGCATTTTTCCGAAGAAAAAGGACCTTGCAGGTGCAAGGTCCTTTTGGCTTATTCTTCGATCTGAGAAGTGCAATGGGGGCAACGGGTTGCATCAATGGCAATGTCGCTCTTGCAGAAGGGGCACTTCTTGGTAGTGGGTGCTGCGGGAGCAGGCTTTTTCTTGCCGATCTCCATCAAAGTGTTTATACCCTTCAGGAGAATGAAGAGGATAAATGCGGTGAGAACGAAGTTGATGACTGCGGTGATGAATGCGGCGGCAGAGGGACCGAGGGTGTAGAGCCAGGCTTTCCATTCCCAGGTAAAGAATGCGGTCAGAAGAGGCTGGATGAAATTGGTCGTCAAAGCTGTGACGATGGCAGTGAATGCGCCGCCGATGATAATACCGATCGCCATATCCAGCACGTTACCGCGCAGGGCAAATTTTTTGAAATCCTCGAAAAACTTTTTCATATTTTCTTCCTTTCGTAGTTGGATTTGTACTATTTTACCACAAAAAGAGCCTCTTTTCAACTGTTTTTGCAAAATTTGCAAGAAGTAGAAAAAAGTAGAAAAAAACTTCATTTTCCCCTTGACAAATCCAATAAAATCTGTTAATATAATACGCGTTCGAAAAACATTGCCGAATAGTGTAACGGTTAGCACGACAGACTCTGACTCTGTTTGTGAGGGTTCAAATCCTTCTTCGGCAGCCAAAAAATAAGACAGTCAATTGACTGTCTTATTTTTATTCAATCGACCTATCCAAGCAGCAGATCTTTCGGTCTGTTGCCTTTTTTTTCGCCCGTAGCGGCAAAGGCGGTCGTACTGTTCCTTGGG
>JAZPZL010000206.1:0-6482 GCA_045544655.1 Eubacteriales bacterium | reverse complement strand
CTTCGTGCAAGGATCGGTGACGAGGTCACCGTCTGTACCGCAGACGGTGTCGAGCTTTGCTGCCGTATTGAATCTATCTCGGGCGGCAAAAAGGATCCGCGGGTAGTCCTTTCCCCTTTTTCCGCTAAGGAAAGCGAAGTGGAGATGCCCGTTGAGGTTACTCTTTTTCAAGGGATGCCCAAGGGCAAGAAAACGGATCTGATCATTCAAAAATGCACTGAGCTTGGCGTTTCCCGCATCGTATTCGTTTATACCGATCACGCGGTCCCAGAGCTTTCCGATGAAGAGAAAAAGCTGATCCGCTTCCGCAGAATCGCAGATGAAGCATGTAAGCAAAGCGGCAGAGGAAAGTTGGTGAAGGTGGATATTTTGCCCGATCTGGATGAGGCGATCTCAGAAATGAAACGCGCTGACCTTGTCTTTGCTTGCTATGAATTGGAGGAAGAGGGCGGAATCAAGGCCTTGCTTCGCCGTGAGGGAAAGTCCGTTTCCTTTTTCGTTGGTCCCGAAGGAGGGATCTCACAGCGTGAGGTTCAGCTGCTTCAAAATGCGGGGATCCCCACCGTTACCCTGGGGAAGCGGATCCTGCGCACCGAAACTGCGGGAAGCACCGTTCTTTCTATGCTGATTTATGAAAAAGAGCTTTGAATTTTCAAGGCTTCTTTTTCTTTTTTTTGCTTGCTTCTATACAGAAAAAAATGGGATTTTTTCGTGATTAGTCAAAAAAGACAATAAAAATAATGATAATTTGTTAAAATTTATGATTTTCTATTGAAAAAATCGTCAATGTTGTGTATAATGCTTATGGTTTGCACGTTGTTTTGTGAAAAATGACAAGGCTTTCCGAAAGGACCGAGAAAAAGGAGTATTGTATGTCTAACAGACTGTTCCAAAGCATAGTTCATCAAATGAAGGATGCAGTAGAAAACACCATCGGTGTCGTTGATACGGAGGGGGTTATCATTGCTTGCAGCGATCTGGTTCGCATTGGCGAGGTGATCGGTGGCGTCAAAGAAGAACTGTTTTATACCGGCGAGGCTTTTTCTGCCGCCGGCTATTTGTTCCGCCCCATTGGAGCATTCGGTAAAACCGAATACTATGTTTTTGTTCAGGGAGAAGGGCAGAATGCAAATTTTGCATCCAATCTTCTTTGCATTTCCCTCGGTCAGATCAAAGCACTCTACGATGAGAAGTACGATAAGACCAGCTTTATTAAAAATATCGTTCTGGACAATATTCTGCCCAGCGATATTTACGTAAAGTCCAAGGAACTTCATCTTGCTAACGAGCTGGAGCGCGTTGCTTATTTGATCAAATTTGGACAGAAGATGGATATCGTCCCCGTTGACGTGATCCAGAATATGTTCCCCGATCGCAATCGGGACTACGTGATCAGCGTTGGTGAGAACGACGTGGTTCTGATTCACGAGCTTCATTCCCCTCAGGACAAGGCGCAGATCACCAAGCTTGCAAAGAGCATCGTTGATACCGTCCAGAGCGAGTTTTATCTCAAGGTCGTGGTGGGTATGGGTACCGTTGCTTCTACACTCAAGGAACTTGCCCGTTCTTATAAGGAAGCGCAGGTTGCCATTGAAGTAGGCAAGGTGTTCGATACTGAGAAGAACGTTGTCAACTACGAGAATCTGGGCATTGGTCGCTTGATCTATCAGTTGCCCTCCACTCTTTGCGATATGTTCCTCAACGAGGTATTCAAGAAGGGCGCTCTTGAGAGTCTTGACCGTGAAACGCTTCTTACCATTCAGTGCTTCTTTGAGAATAATCTCAACGTATCCGAAACCTCCAGAAAGCTTTTTGTACATAGAAACACCCTCGTTTACCGTCTGGAGAAAATCCGAAAGATCACAGGGCTTGATCTGCGTGAATTTGAACACGCGATCACCTTCAAGGTTGCCCTGATGGTCAAAAAGTACCTGAGCTCTAAGCCGGGCAAATTTTAATCGGGCAGAGGATCTGCTGCGGTAAAAGGAGATTGTATGATTGTATTCAATAACGTATCCAAGGTCTATAAGAACGGCACTCGCGCCCTCAGCAACGTAGATCTTGAAATTGCTGACGGTGAATTTGTTTTTATCGTCGGTGCCAGCGGTGCAGGTAAAACGACCCTGACCAAATTGCTTCTCTGCGAGGAGAAGGCTTCAGGCGGTAAAATTACCATCGGTAAATTCAACTTGACCCGTATGCCGAAATGGCGTGTCCCTAAGCTTCGCCGTACGCTGGGCATCGTATTTCAGGATTTCCGCCTGCTTCCCAATATGACTGCTGCGGAGAACATTGCCTTCGCTATGCACGTGATCGGAGAGAAGAAAAAGACCATCAAGTCCCGCGTTGCAAACTTTTTGAAGCTCGTCGGACTGGAGGATAAAGGAAACAGCAAGCCCGCGGAGCTTTCCGGCGGCGAGCAGCAGCGCGTTGCCCTTGCTCGCGCTCTGGTTAATAATCCGGATATCATCATTGCCGACGAGCCTACGGCAAACGTAGACCCCTATATGGCAATCGAGATCATGGAACTGCTTCTGAAGATCAATAAGCTTGGCAAGACCGTTATCGTAATTACCCACAACGTAAATCTTGTAAACTATTACAAGAAGCGGGTCATTACCATGAAGGACGGTCAGATCGTCAGCGATAAGCAGGGAGGTATGTTCGATGAAGTTTAGATTTTATAACGTAAGCTACGTCATCCGTCTGGCATTCCAGGGAATTTTCAGAAACGGACTGATGAGCCTTGCTACCATTATCGTTTTGACCTCTGCGCTCCTGGTGACCGGTTGCACCTGGGCTTTGAAGGTAAATCTGGACCACAATCTGAAGGAGATCAACTCCTATAATAAGATCGTCGTTTTCGTTTCCAAGGAAACCGAGGATCATACCGTTGCCCTCTTAAAGGAAAAAATCGAAAATATTCCCTCGGTAGAGTCCGTGGAGCATATTACGAAGGATGAAGTGCTTCGCTCCCTTTTCGATTCCTACGGAGATTACGGTGATATCCTGCAAATGTATGACGATGATAACCCTTGCAAGGACGAGCTTGTCATCACCTATTCCGATTCCTCCCGAGTCAACGATATTACCTATCAGATCAATCATATGAACGAGGAAGAGGAGACCATGGGCTCTGTGGATAAGATCAATGACCGTCGCGAGGTTGCCTTGAAGATCGACGAGATCAAGGACGTTGCAGGTCTGATTTTCACTTGGCTTATGATCCTGCTTCTGGTAGTGAGCGTATTCATCATTATGAATACCATCAAGCTTGCGGTCCACTCCCGTAGGGAAGAGATCTCGATTATGCGTTACGTAGGTGCTTCCGGCTCTTACGTTGCGTTCCCCTTTGTGTTGGAGGGTATGGTACTGGGTGTTTTTGCTTCCGGTATTGCATTTGGTCTGCTTTACTATATCTACAAGATCTTTGCCGTAAATATCCTGGGTGGAAGCGGCTTGATCACCATTTTGCCCTTTGCATCCATTCTTTATGAAATTATCATTGCCTTTGCAGTTATCGGTATCGGACTCGGTATTGTCGGTAGTTTGTTCTCTTTGAGAAAGTACAACAAAGACTAAAAGCTCCACGGAGGTGTTTATCTTGAAAAAAAAGATCACCGTCGGTACAACCGTTGTTTTGATTTTACTTGCCGCCTTGCTTGTTTTTCAGTTGACTTACCATTTCGTCGGTTTGCAGTATCAGGCAAAGGTGGATACCTTGACGAAGACGCAATCGGATTTTTCCCTCCTTGCCGAGGCAGATCCCGTCATACGGGAAAACTTTTTTGGTGAGCTGGACGATGAAAAGGTGGAAGACGGTCTGATCCAAGGCTACGTAGCATCTCTTGCAGATCCTTATTCAGCCTTTTTGAGTGAAGAGGAATATACTCGCTACAAAAAGGAGAGGGAGGTTCTTGGAAGTGCAGTCGGCGTTCGTCTGACTTACGATTCCAAGAATGACCGCGTCGTCGTTTACAGCGTGTTCGGCGGCTCTCCCGCTCAAACCGAGGGGATTCTTCCCGGCGACGTGATTACCTCCGTAGACGGCAAGAAAACCGAGGATATGGGTTTTTACGCGGTTTTGGAAGCACTTTCCGGTGAAAAGGGAACCAAGGTGGAATTATCCGTCCGCCGCGAAATTGCGATGCAGGTTCTGGATATGAATTTCACCCTGATCCGCGAAAAAATCAAATCCAATTCTGTTATGTATTCCGTATTGGATGGAAACATCGGTTACGTTCAGCTTTTTGCATTTGATGAAAGCGTCCGTGACGAATTGGAGAATACAATCAACGCTTTGGTATCCGCTCAGGTCTGCGGAATCGTATGGGACGTGAGGAACACCTCGGGCGGTGATCCGCTTGTTGCTTGCTCCGTTCTTGATCGGCTTCTTCCCCAAGGTGTCCTGGCTAAAACCGTTGATCATAAAGGCGAGAAGAAGGAGCTTTTGAGCGATGAGACCTGCCTTGATCTTCCCATGACGGTGCTGATCAACGCATCTACCTCCTTCAGCGGTGAGATCTTTGCCGCGGTTTTAAAGGATTTTGGAAAGGCGACTCTGATCGGTGAGACTACCCACGGAAAAAGCCTGGATCAAAAGGTGTTTGAGCTGGATAACGGATCGGCGCTTCTTTTGTCCGTTATGGCATACCAACCTCCGATTTCCCCGTCCTTTGAATCTGTAGGCGTGGAGCCTGATATTTCCGTCAAGCTCGGCAGTGAGAATCTTTACCTTTTGGAGCACGACGACGATACGCAGCTTGCAGAAGCGCGTCGCGTTTTAACGGGTAATTGACCGAAGCGGAATCAAATTTTTGAAAAGTGAAAGAATTTTAAGGAGAACCAGATGAAAAAAAGAATCCGAATCATATCTTTCGTATTGGCATTCGTTATGCTGGCTATGTCCTGCATGCTTTTTACAGGCGGTAGTGCGGCGTCTCTGGGTCAACAGAAAAATGAATTGGAAAGTCAGCTGAAAGCACTCAAGGATCAGTCAGAAAAACTGAAGGATCAGTATGATGCAGCGACGAAGGATCTGAGCGATCAGCAGACTGCGGTGAATCTGCTTTACGACCAGATCGAAACCTATCAAAAGGAGCTTGATACCATCAACTCTTTGATGGAGGAATACACCGCGCTTGCCACCGCCAAAGAAAAAGAAATCGACGCTCTCAACGAGCAAATGAATAAAAACTTTGAGCTTTTCAAGGAGCGTCTCGTATTTGCTCAGGAAAGCGGAAATATGAGCTACATTGATTTTATTCTCGGATCTTCCGACCTGTCGGATATCATTTCACGTTCCGAGGTAATCAACGATATGCTGGAGTATGACCGAAAGATCATTGAGAGTCTTCTTTCGGACCGTGAATCCATTGAAAACGCCAAAGAAGCGATCAACCTCGCCCTTCAGAATTGCCGCGAGAAGCAAAGTGAATACGATGCCATTGTCGTAGAGCTTAAGGCAAAGCAGGCTGAGGCAGAGGAAAAGCTTTCAAAGCTGAAAAAGGATTCTCAGGAAGCAAAAACAGCGCTGGAGAGATCCGACGCAATGAAGGCTCAGATCGAAAAAGATCTGGATAAGGTCATAGAAAAGATTGCTGCCGAGTCCAAGGGTACCTATAACGGCGGCGCGTTTATTTGGCCTCTTCCTTTGTCCTTCCCCGGCGCCATTTCCCGTGGCTGGATCAAGAAAGGCGATACAGTTACCCACTCCGGCGTGGATATTCACGTATACGGCTGGGCGAATAACGGTAAGATCCCTGCTCTTGCCGTTGCGGCAGGTGAAGTAGTCCGCAGAGGCTATTATTCCGACTGGGGTAACCTGATCGTGGTGGACCACGGCGGCGGATACCTTACCTACTACGCCCATTTGGATTCCTTTGCAGTCTCCGTGGGACAAAAGGTTACTCAGGGACAGCAGGTTGGTAAGATCGGTTCTACCGGTCGAAGCACCGGACCGCACCTTCATCTTTGTTTTTATGCGCCTGAGGGCGAAAATGGCAACTCTATCCGAGTTGACCCCTTGAAGTACATTTCTTACCCCAGATAAAAATAATTTGATCATATAAGAAGAGGAGAAACATTATGGCAGCAAAACCTACTTTTGTTACTGAAGAGGGACTTCAGAAGTTGAAAGACGAGCTGGAACACTTGAAAGTGGTCAAGCGCAAGGAGGTTGCAGAAGCCCTGAAGCAGGCAAAAGCATTTGGTGACCTTTCCGAAAACAGCGAATACGACGAAGCGAAGAACGAACAGGCAGAGGTTGAGCGTCATATCGCCGAGCTCGAGGATATTTTGGAGAATATCGAGATCATCAAATCTACCGGAAAGAAGAACACGGTTCAGGTCGGTTCTTCCGTGAAGGTTTATGACGTTGAATTTGACGAAGAGGTGACCTACACCATCGTAGGCTCTACCGAATCCGATCCCATGGAAAATAAGATCAGTGACGAATCTCCCATCGGCAAAGCGCTACTGGG
>JAZPZL010000205.1:0-5179 GCA_045544655.1 Eubacteriales bacterium | reverse complement strand
GGATCATTCCGAGCTTCTTTGTACTTTTTAATTTTATTCTTTATTATTTTAACAATGCCAATACTTCATTGGCATACAACAGATCAGAACTTCTCTTGTGAATTTTTGATTGCTTCATTGAGATGTATTCAGGGATCGAATTTACAGAGAATGCTTGTACGATATCAGGTTCTGCAGCAGCATCGACGAAATACAGATCAAAGGATTTGCCGATCAAAGAATCCACCTCATTCATCGTTTGTATACCAAGTGTGGATGCAGCATCTTCTTTTTGGTAAAAAAATAGGATCATATCTTTCCCACTTTTCATCACGGTGTCAAATTCTGCCCTTTGCAGATGTTTGATCTCATCCATAAATACTACGCCACCCAATTATACAAAATTAATTTGCGAATCAAATCACCCGGTCGAAGCTCATTTTTTGTTTTTATGTAAAAAATCTGCTGAGGATGCGGACAAGATTCGATCGGATTCATTTTTTCGTCAAACATTGCATCAAATTCAAAGGCTTGTCCGCATTTTCCGGGAGTTATAAACTCACACGCTTCTCCTATGGAAAATTTATTCTTTTGTTTACATTTTGCAAGACCTGACGCGGAGTCATAGTCCAAAACTGTACAAAGATATGATTTCTCACCGATATAACCACTGTCCGCCGCCAACTGAGGATTTTTCATATCCCGATCAAAATAATAGCCGGTACAGTATTCCCGATGAGATACCGAATCAAGCTCTCTCAAAAGCGGTTGAACTTCAATGATGTCGTGCATACCGTCAATGGCAATGCGATAAGCATTGGTAACCAGTGCGGTATAATACGCGCTTTTCATTCTGCCTTCAATTTTAAGGCTATTGATTCCTGCCTGCGTTAATTCTTTTATATGCTCAATCATACAAAGATCCTTGGAACCGAAAATATAACTGCCTTCAGGATGGATTTCACAGGTCAGAATTTCTTCCGGACGCTTTTCCTCGTGAAACTGATATTGCCATCGACAAGGCTGAGTACACTCTCCCCTATTGGCATCTCTACCGGTATAATACTCAGAAAGCATACATCTTCCGGAAAAGGATACGCACATCGATCCGTGTACAAAAGCCTCGATTTCCAGATCAGTCGGGATGCATTCACGAATCGCAACGATCTCAGACAGCGACAATTCCCGTGCCAGAACAACGCGACTTGCGCCCAATTCGTACCAAGTCTTGCAGCTTTCTGCATTTACCGTTGCCGCTTGGGTAGAAATGTGAATGGGAATTTCGGGAATACGCTTTTTGCAAAGGGTAAAAACGCCAAGATCTGCAACGATGACGGCATCCGGCTGAACCTCTTTCAATTCGTCCAAATACAGTTCGAGATTTTTCAATTCATACTGCCTTGGCATAACGTTCAGCGTTACGTATACCTTCTTTCCCAGCTTATGCGCATATTCAACTGCGTTTTTCATCTCATTGATGGAAAAATTATCCGCAGCCGCGCGCATACCGAATTGCGTACCGGCCAAATAAACTGCATCGGCTCCAAATCGGAAGGCAGACTCCATCTTTTCAAAATTCCCTGCCGGAGAAAGAAGCTCCGGCACGGGAAAGGAAGCAGTGTTATTCATTTTCTGCCAAAGAAAGCAAGACAAGCTTCGTAAGTGCTGTAAACGTCCAGTTTGGAAACCACCTCGTAGGGAGCGTGCATGGAAAGAACGGGTACGCCAAGATCAACCACGTCAATATTCAGCTTTGCGATATACTGAGCAACGGTACCACCGCCGCCCTGATCCACTTTACCAAGCTCTCCGATCTGCCATACCACACCGTTTTCATTCAAAAGTCTGCGGATCTTGCCCATAAATTCCGCAGAAGCATCGGAGGTACCGCTCTTACCGCGGGCACCGGTATATTTGGTGATAATTGCTCCGTGATTCAAAAGAGAGCTGTTCTGCTTTTCATAAACCTCGGGAAAAATCGGATCGTAGCAAGCATTTACGTCAGCAGAAAGGCACCAGGAATTCGCAAGAGCGAGACGAGAATTCTTCTCTCCGCAAAGTTCCAAAAGAAAATCGTACAAATAATTGGTATTCAAGCCGGTATTGCCGCTGCTACCGATTTCTTCTTTATCCGCAAGAACCAAAACGGAAGTATATTCAGGCTTTTTCACATCAAAGAACGCCATCATTGAAGGATAAGCGCATACTCTGTCATCGTGAGCGTAAGAAGCGATCAGATTTCTGTCAAAACCAACGTCACGAGCCTTTAATGCGGGAACGAGCATCAATTCAGCGGAAATGAAATCTTCCTCGGTCATACCGTACTTTTCATTCAAAAAGCGAAGTACGTTTACCTTTACAGCCTCTTTCACGTCTTCATCACTGTCGATGGGCAGAGAGCCTGCAATTACCGCAAGATTTTCACCCGGAGTAAGATCTGCGGCAACGCGCTTCATCTGATCCTGAGCAAGGTGAGGCAAAAGGTCGGTAATATAAAAGATAGGATCCGCTTCGTCTTCACCGATGCAAACGTCGATCTTCTTACCGTCCGCAAGAATAACAGCACCGTGCAAAGCAAGAGGAACCGTGGGCCACTGATACTTTTTGATTCCACCGTAATAGTGAGTCTTAAAATATGCGATAGATTCCTTTTCGCAAAGAGGATTTGGCTTCAGATCGATTCTGGGAGCATCAATATGAGATGCGACGATACCAAAGCCTTCGGTAACGTCTTTTTCACCCAGAATTGCAAGAATGATCGCTTTATCACGGTTGACGTAATATACTCGGTCACCTGAAGCGTATTTCTTTCCGTATTCCAACGGAGAAAAACCGTTTTTTTCAGCCAAAGCTTTCGTAAACGCAACAGCTTCCCGTTCCGTTTTCGCTGCATTGAGAAACGCCTTATAGCCTTCTGCAAAGGAAAAAGCCTCTTCCCTCTTTTTGATATCAAATTCCTTAGCAGCGCTCTTGGTGGAAAAGCAAAGCTTTTCTCGAAGTTCATTTTTTTCGCTCATATTATTCTCCTTTTACAGTAAAAATCAAATTTTGCAGTCGGTCACACTGATCGATCAGCTCCTCGTAAGTTCCATTATTGATAATTACATAATCTGCAAGCTCTTTCAGCTCATCTGCGCTTTTTTGATTGATAATTCTCTTTCTCGCTTTTTCCTCGTCAATATCGTCTCTGGCGCAAATTCGCTCGATTTGTTTTGCTTCATCGCAAATAACGGCTATAACCGCGTCGCATCTGCGATCAAGACCCGACTCAAAAAGCATAGGTGCATCAATCACGCAAGCCTTGTGATGATTTTGAGCATATTCCGTTATTCTTTTCTCAAGCTCACAAATCACGTGTCGATGAGAGATTTCATTTAATAGTAAAAGCTTTTCTTGATCCTGAAAAACAATTTCTCCGAGCTTTCCGCGGTCAAGACGGTTGTTTCGGATCAGGTCCATACCAAATTGTTTTCCGATCTCCGTCAAACAGGCGGAAGGAGCCTCAACGAGCTCGTGATAAATTTCATCGCAATCCAAAACGGGAATCCCATTCTCTCGAAAATAATCGCTGACCGTGCTTTTTCCGGATCCACTGGAACCGCATATTCCGATAACTATCATCACTTTATACCTCTATACAATTAAATGCACAGGCACGGAGCAAACGGTTGGAAATGGCAAGACCAAGCTCATCACGTGAGGTTTCCCTTGTGTAAATGTGTGGAACAGAAACGGAATCAAACCTTCGCAAAGCATCAAAAAGTCCTGCGGCTTGAGACAAAAGATCAAACCTTGAGCCGAAGGAAATCACGTTTTCCTCGAAGCCGCGAAGCATCAAGCTCGGAGCATCTTCATCAAAGCAAAGAATTCCACACCCCTCAGCCAGCTTTTTTCGAAAGAAATCAAGCACCTTATCCTCATCGCCAAAAACCATAGTCACAGGAGATTTCGGCGCATAATGGCGATATTTCATTCCCGGAGATTCGGGACGCGCACCTTGCTCCAAAGCAGACAAAACCGCGGGAGAGATAACCACTTTATCCGTAACCGTGCGAAGATCTTCTGCTGTGACAAACCCGGGGCGAAGCAAATGAATCACATCCCCCTTCAGAGAGATAACCGTAGACTCAAGCCCCACCTCGGCTTCACCGCCATCCAGAATCATAGGAATTCTTCCAGCCATATCCTCCTCCACGTGGGCCGCGGAGGTCGGGCTGGGACGGCCGGATAAATTTGCGGAAGGAGCCGCAATGGGACAGCCTGCAACCCGAATCAAAGCGCGAGCAACGGGATGCGAGGGGCAACGCAAGGCAACCGTTGAAAGTCCAACCGTTACAGAATCCGGGATCAGGTCCTTCTTTGGCAGAACAACGGTCAAGGGACCGGGCATAAAACGACTTGCGAGCTCAGCAAGAAGAGGTTGATTCTCCGTTATTGCAAATTGTGAAAAATCTGCTGGTGACAAAACGTGAACGATCAAGGGATTATCGTGAGGACGCATTTTTGCTTCAAATACGGAGTCGCAGGCAACAGCGTCCAGGGCGTTTGCGCCCAAGCCGTATACGGTTTCCGTTGGAAAGGCAACAAGTTTTCCTTCTCTGATCAAAGCGCCTGCTTCTGCAAGGGATTCATCGAGGAAGGAATTCGGATCGATTCGTAAAGTTTTCGTTCTCATGAAATTTCACCGCTTTCAAGCTGTTTCATCCGTTCTGCGGTTGTCAGTGCTTCTACCAATTCATCCAGTCTGCCGTTGAGAATGCTGTCGATAGAATGAAGCGTCAAAGAAATTCTGTGGTCGCTGACACGTCCTTGGGGATAGTTGTAAGTACGAATGCGTTCACTTCTGTCACCCGTACCGATCTGACTTTTTCTTGCGCTGGAAATTTCAGCAGCTTGCTTTTCCAGCTCCATTTTATGAATCTTGGAGCGAAGCACCTTCATCGCTTTCTCGCGATTTTTCAACTGACTTCTTTCATCCTGGCATTCCACAACGATGCCCGTGGGCTTGTGAAGAATGCGGATGGCAGAGTCGGTTTTATTGACGTGCTGACCACCGGCGCCGCTGGCGCGATGGGTATCAATCTCCAGATCCTGAGGATTGATGGAAACCTCAACCTCTTCAGCCACGGGCAAAACGGCAACCGTTACGGTTGAGGTCTGGATACTTCCCTGGGATTCGGTTTCGGGTACGCGCTGAACG
>JAZPZL010000204.1:0-2931 GCA_045544655.1 Eubacteriales bacterium | reverse complement strand
GTGTTGGGTCACGAAAACGTCGGCGGTATCGGCGGTCTGATTGAAAATCTGGGCAATTTCCGGTCCCTTCCCGAGGATCCCAATCCCGTGACCGGAAGCCAGCTGACCAATATTTTCGGCGGATCCTCCTTCAAGTTCCTTTGCTTTAACATTATGCTGACCAGCTTCGGTACCTGGGGTCTTCCCCAGATGATCGGCAAATTCTACGCCATCAAGGATACGGGCGCCATCAAGCGCGGCACCGTCATTTCCACCGTCTTCTGTCTGGTGATCGGCTGCGGCGCATACCTGATCGGCTCTACCTCCCGACTGATCCTGGACGGTCAGCTTCCCGAAGGCGGCATCGACGCCATCATCCCCGCCGTTTTGATGGAGGTACTGGGCGGCGGCACCCTGGGAGTCATTCTCCTTGCCATCATTATGATCCTTTTGCTCTCCGCTTCCATGTCCACCCTGGAGGCAGTAGTCCTCACTTCCGCTTCCGCAGTAGCGGTAGACCTGATTCCCTCGGTCAGAAAGAAAGAAACCAAGCCCGAGCATCAGATGATCCTCACCCGCGTTCTTTGTCTGGTATTCGTTGCTTGCTCCTTCATTTTCGCAACTCAGAATATTCCCATCATCGTCAGCTTGATGTCCTTCTCCTGGGGTCTGGTCTCCGGCTGCTTCATCGGTCCCTACATCTGGGGTCTGTTCTCTAAGAAGATCACCAAGATCGGCGCGTACGCCGGCATCCTTTCCGGACTTCTCACCGTGGGCGGTGCAACTCTGGTGATCTCCCTGCAATCCGGCTTCTCCGCCGCCGCGGCAAAATCTCCCGAAATGGGTGTTGCCGCCATGGCAGTTTCCATGATCGTGGTACCCCTGGTCAGCGCATTGACCCGCAACAAAAAAGAAGAAGCTCAGCGCGTCGAAGAGATCTTCGAATGCTACAAGGAAGCGTAACACGCTTTGAACTCTGCCGCAAAGTCGAAAAATCGGTTTTGCGGCAGTTTTTTTATTGCATTTTTCTCTCGGTGTCTCTATAATAGAAAAAAACGATTCCGAAAAAGGAGAGCGTAGAGAATGGAATTTTACATCGCCCAGGGGATCAGCGTTCTGACGGGCATCGTGGCTGTGGTTATGATGCAGTTCAAGGATATGAGAAAGATCCTCGTCGGGCAGATCCTGGCAAATCTTCTCACGGCGTCCACCTATTTTTTACTGGGAGGCTTTTCCGGCGCGGGCATCTGCCTCATTGCCATCGTACAAACCGTCACCATGTTTCTCTACAATCTGAAACAGCGTCCGCCCCATCGGGCTATCATCGCCGTTTTCGTCCTTCTTTATCTTGCCTGCTCCGCCTTTTATTACCGTTCTCCCGTAGATCTTTTTTCCGCTATGGCGGCGATCTGCTACGCCTTCAGCGTGGTACAGACCAAGTCCTCCCTTTCCCGCCTTTGGTATCTGTTCAATCCCCTTTGCTGGCTGATCTACGATCTTTTCACCCGAGCCTACGGCAATTTGGTTTTACACGTGGTGATCTTCGTTTCTACCCTGTACGCCATTTTACGCAACGACGTGAAAAAAACCGTTCGGGAGGATTTTCAATGAGCCGATTTTTAAGCCGCTTCTCCGTACTTCTTCTGCTGCTGATTCTTCTTTATTCACTCTGCTCCTGCGGCTCACAGCTGACCGCGCCCGAAGCCACCGAAGCAGCACCGTCCACCCAAGCGATGGCGGAAACCAAGGTCCCCGAGACCGAGGAGATCGCACCGGATCAGGAATACCACTGCGCCGACGACTCCGTCCTGTCCACCTACAAAAAAAGAACGCAGGAGGATTTTGACCTTGCCTGCGCCCACTTTGAAGAGGAGGGCTACGCCCTGTATTCCTCTCTGGAAAACGGAGGCGTTTCCGCAAAAACCTATACCAAGGGCTCTGCCCTTGCCCATCTGTATTATCACCCCGTCAATAAGGAGCTGAATCTGGTACGGTCCGAAACGGCGGCGGACACCCTGCCCCCCGCCACACCCGCGATAACGGGCGGGAGCTTTCCCTGCACCGTGACCCAGCTGAATCAGCACCCCGTCGAGTTCAACGGAATGGGCTACGTCATACAGCTGACCGACGGCTCCTTCATCGTTTACGACGGAGGCTATCCCGAATCCGCCGACGAGCTTCTCGACACCTTGCAAAGCCTCTCCGAAGGGAAAAAGCCCCTGATCCGCGCCTGGGTGATGACCCACCTTCACGGCGACCACACAGGCGCCTTCAAAAGGCTTGCCGCGCGGGAAAAGGCGACGGAGCTTTTCTCCCTGGAATATTTGATCTATTCCCCCGTCTCGGAGAGCAATCCCGGAATTGCATTGGAAGAAAGGGAAGGGCGGATCAAGAGCTTGCAACGCGCCGTCGCGCGCTTTCCTGAAACGCGGACGGTCTACGCCCACACGGGAATGAAGCTCACCTTTTGCAATCTGGAGATGGAGATCCTCTACGCCCCCGAATCCCTCTACAAGAACCTCCGTACGCCCGAGCCCTTTAACAACTGCTCCATTCTTACCCGATTGAAGGATGAAAATGGCTCTATGCTCTTTACCGGTGATATTGACACCGTGGGCGCAAGGCTTTCCGTACGGCTTTACGGCGACGACCTTGCCTCCGATATGGTGCAAATGTCCCATCACGGTCTCAACGGTCCCCTTTCCTTCTATGAAAAGGTCAACGCCGCCACCCTTTGGTATCCCTGCTCAACAAGATTTTACGAGCTGGGTGCCAACAAGCCTATGCGAAGCGACCTGGAAAAAGCCACCGCCACTCAAGAAATCCTCATCGCAGGCGACGGCAGGACAACCCGCCCCTTCCCCGGCTCCTGATATACAAAAAGAGAGTTCCCGCAAGGAAACCCTCTTTTCTTTTTAGTGGCTTTAGCCCGTTGAGGACGGAACGTCCGAA
>JAZPZL010000203.1:0-2887 GCA_045544655.1 Eubacteriales bacterium | reverse complement strand
TATCATAGTCTGCCAATAATTAAAACCGATGGATCTGCCTGCCTCAAACTGTCCGTTATCAATAGACATAATACCGCCACGGAAGATTTCCGCAACGTAGGCACCGGAGTTCACACCAAAGGCAATGATCGCAACCATAATGCCGTTGGTTGACGATTCGAAAATGATAAAGTACATAATGAGCAGCTGCACGACCACAGGCGTACCGCGGATCACCGCAAGATACACATTGCAAATGGCGTTGAAGAAAGCAAGAACATAGCTTCCGATGCCGCCCTTCTGCTTCATTTCACTGTAATTTTTATCATAAGTAGAACGAACCAGCGCAATGACGATACCGATGGCAATCCCCAAAAGAACCGCAAAAAGCGTAATATGCAGCGTATTTAAAAGTCCCTTAAGCAAGGACAACCAGCGGTCTTCGCGAACGAAGTTCCGATCAAATTCGTATATAAATTCCTGAAACCAGCTTGAATTTTCCAAATCAAAGGTATCAACCTGATTCTGCCACCAAGACCCGAAGGAACCGCATAAAAGCGGACTCAGGAAGGCGGTCAAGGAACTGAGCTGAAACATAGTAATTTCCTTTCTGAATGCGGCAGAATACCGCAAGAAACGGATAACCCGCAGGTTACCCGTTTCTCATCATTTGAATCTTCTTATTTGCTGGGGATATACTTTTCGATAATCTCAGCAAGCTTGCCTTCCTGCTCCAGCTCATCAAGTGCCTTGTTGATCTTTTCGAGCAGCTCGGTGTTTTCCTTTGCAATTGCGATTGCGTAATCCTCTTCAACGTAAGTAGCGTCCATGATCTTCAGGCCCTTGTTGCCTTCAACGAAGCTCTTTGCAGGCTCGTTGTCGATGATCACGGCGGTAACCTTGCCGCTGATAAGTGCCTGAACAGCGTCTGCACCGGTCTTGTAACGGATCACGTTGTCCTCACCGAAGCCCCAGTTCTTGGGTTCGTCGGAGGAGTAGATGTCACCGGTGGTATCCTGCTGAACGCCGATCTTGATGCCTTCCTTTACGCCTTGGGGAGCATCATCCTTGATCTCGGTGTAGAAATCCTCGAAGGAAGCGTATTCACAGTCTTCCTTAACGATAACGACCTGAACACCCTTTGCGTAGGTATCAGAGAAGTTTACCTTTTCCTTACGCTCGTCGGTAACGGTCATACCGGCAATACCCATATCGAACTTGCCGCTCTGAACACCTGCAACGATAGAACCGAATTCAACGTCGTGAATCTTCAGCTCCATACCAAGCTTCTCAGCGATCAGACCTGCGATCTCAATGTCGATACCCTTGAAGGTTTCGCCATCCTTGAACTCGTAGGGAGGAAATGCGGCGTTGGTAGCCATATCCAGTGTATCAGCCTTTTCACCGCAAGAAGTGAAAAGAACGGTTGCGCTTGCCAGCATCATCATAGCAAGCAACAAAGCAATTATCTTCTTCATAATCATTCTCCTTTTCGTAATAAATAAAATTGCTTACTGTTATCATACACCTCTTTTGCAGTTCCGTCAAGTTTTTTCGAAAATTCGTTCTAAAAATCCGAATTTATTCATAGGATATACAGCAAACGGTTCATTTGTGTATATTTTTTGCATATTGGAAAGGGACGATCATGAAACAGTTTTTTACCGCATTTTTGTCGATCTTGCTGATTATTGCCGCGCTTCCCGTCAGCGGCTTTGCCGAAGGCGTTTCCATGGTTCAGGAAAACACGGAAATCAAGCTGAATCTTCCTTGCAAAAGCGCAATTCTCATTGAACAGACCACGGGTCAGGTGCTGTATTCTCAAAATCCGGACGAACCCCTCCCCATTGCCAGCGTAACCAAGATTATGACCTTGCTTTTGACGATGGAGGCAATGGATCGCGGGATCATCAAGAAGGAGGATCTCGTCCCCATCAGTGAGCACGCGGCTTCTATGGGGGGAAGTCAGGCGTATCTTGAACCGGGAGAAGCGATCACTCTGGATGAGATTTTGAAAGCGGTCTTCGTTTCCAGCGCCAACGACGGCGCAGTTGCTCTTGCAGAGCTGATCAGCGGAAGCGAGGATGCCTTCGTTGCCGCAATGAACGATAAGGCGGCATCTCTTGGAATGACCAATACTCTTTTTTGCAATCCTACGGGGCTGGACGACGGAGATACGGGTCACTCCAGCGCGCGGGACGTAGCCATTATGTCCAAGGAGCTTTTGGCGTACGAGGAGATTTATCCTTATTCCACCATCTGGATTGATTCCATTCGCGGCGGTGCCTTCGGTCTTTCCAACACCAATAAGCTCATCCGCTTTTACCCCGGCGCGACGGGTCTGAAAACAGGATCTACCGGAAAGGCGAAATACTGCCTCTCTGCCTCTGCCGAACGGCACGGACTCAAGCTTTGCGCCGTTGTACTGGCAGGTGAAACCAGCGCCGAGCGTTTTTCTGCGGCAAAAGCCCTTCTGGATTTTGGATTTGCAAGCTACAGCTATTTTATGCCCGAAAAAATCGAACTGCCACAAATACGCGTGCGAGGCGGTACCCGTGATGCTCTGACTCCCGTCTGCCCCGCGGACGGTATTCTCCTGCATAAAAACGATTCCGTCGGCTTAACGCCTTGCACCAAGCTTGACGAGGAAGTACAAGCCCCGATCAAAAAGGGACAACAGCTTGGCACCGTAGAGTATCAAAAAGACGGAAAAGTCGCCTTTACCCTCCCAATTCTGGCGGGGGAAGAAATACCCGCCATCACCTTCCCCTCTTTTTTAATGCGGTTGCTCCGCGTATCTCTGACCGGAGAAAAATGATCCAAAGGAAAAGCCTTTCAGGAATCCTGAAAGGCTTTTCTGTATTTCGCAGGTGACATTCCGTAGGCTCGGCGGAACTCCTTAATAAAA
>JAZPZL010000202.1:0-5109 GCA_045544655.1 Eubacteriales bacterium | reverse complement strand
TAAGACCGCTTGGCCCCCGACTTCGGAGCCGCCCTGTACATTCAGAATGTGACCGGCGTACTTCTTCATATCCTCAATGAAGCCCAAAGGTGCATTGATGGTGCCGGGCTCGTCCAGCAGCAGGCCGATGCCAAGGTCCATTTTCAGGAAGGTAAAGCCCATATCCATCCGCTTCTTCAGGGCCAGGCCCATATCGTGGCCGGTATGCTTGCCGTCCACATCGGTATCGCAGTACACCCGGACCTCGTCCCGGAATTTGCCGCCCAGCAGCTGATAAAGGGGTACGCCGTAGGCCTTACCTGCCAGATCCCACAAAGCGATCTCAATGCCGGAAACACCGCCGCCCTGACGGGACGGACCGCCAAACTGCTTGATCTTCCGGAAGATCTTATCCACATTGCAGGGATTCTCACCCAGAATGCGGCTCTTGAGCATCAGGGCATAGGTTTTGCTGGAGGCATCCCGCACTTCACCAAAGCCACTGATACCCTGATTGGTGTCGATCCGTAAAATGGTGCAGCGTTTGGGTGCGCCGTCGATATCCACAAAGCGCATATCGGTTATTTTCAGCTCCGACGGGTTAGAAAAAGTATTCATATCAATCACCTCTATTATAGATTGTAGATTCAATTTTATAGAAGGATTCGCTATAAAACAAGTTAACAATCGCAATAAAAGAGTTGATTTTCGATACAATTTGGACTATAGTATAGGAAGAGGTGATTTTATGCTGCCCGACAATCTTGCCGTTATGGTAACGGATGTTTTGAATTTTCATCAAAAAAAGGAAAAAATATTTACGCATGCACGGAGCTTTTCTGCGCTTACCCTCCGGCAAAAAACCGCAGGTAAATACATTTGTAACGGGAAGCCGATCCTCTTTGAACCGGCTTGCATTTGCATCGTTCCTGAGGGTGTTGCTTATGAGCGCAGTACTTGGGCAGAGGATATCCTGGTGATCCATTTTCATTTTCTGAACTATGCTATGGAAGAGATCCGGGTGTTCCCGGTGTCTGATCCGGAAAAATACGAAGCTCTGTTTACCAAAGCGCTCCGGCTGAAGAATGAAAACAATACAGGAAGTACATATCTTGTAACTGCGGTTTTCTATGAGATCCTGGCAGAGCTTGTCCGAGACGTAGGCTTTGCTACTGACCCAAAGGACAATCGGATCATCACGTCTGCGGAATATATGCGCCAGCATTTTGCGGATCCCGAGCTTTCCATCGAGGCTTTGGCAAAACAAGCCTGCGTTTCTCCTGCTTATTACCGTCGGGAGTTCCGCCGACTTTACGGTACATCGCCGAAGGAGTATCTGGATACATTGCGGATCAATTATGCAAAGTCCCTTTTGGAAACAGGCTATTTTTCCCAAAAAGAAATCGCCGCACGATGCGGCTTTTGGGATGTAGGTTATTTCAGAACGATGTTCAGGAAGAAAATAGGAAAGAGTATGAAGCAGTATCTTCTGGACCCAACGAAAAATGATTATTAATTGAAGCATAGAAAGGCGGGAGCAAGCTCCCGCCTCAGACTGAAGACGCCCGAAGGCGTCTTTTTCTATTCCGGGATGCGGCTCAGCATATTTTCGATGAAGATGCCGTAGCCGCGGGTGGGATCGCCCACCAGGACGTGGGTCACCGCGCCGATGAGCTTGCCGTTTTGGAGAATGGGAGACCCGCTCATTCCCTGGACGATGCCCCCCGTTTGACTCAGAAGTGTGGGATCGGTAATGTGCAGAACGAAGTTTTTGCTGTCCCGATCCTTTCCGATGATTTCTTCGATTTCAATTTCATATTCTTGCTTTTTTCCTGATTCCAGCGTACAGAAAATGGAGGCTTTTCCCGTTTTCACCTCGTTTTTCAGTCCGATGGGAACGCTTTTCCCGCTTTTCGGCGTGTTTTCATCCAGCTTTCCGAACACGCCGCTGGGAGAATTTGCCTCCAGGACCCCGATGCGGGTTTGGTCCAGGGTTCCCCGAAGCTCACCGGGGGAGCCTTCGCCTCCCTTGGTGATGCTTTCCACCTTGGCGTGGCACACCGTTCCCGATCCAAAGGGGAAGGCGATGCCCGTATCCGAATCGCAGACGGGATGACCCAGTCCTGCAAAGGTGCCGTTTTTGGGATCAATGAAGGTCACGGTGCCGATGCCCGCCGCACCGTCCCGTACCCAAAGTCCTGCGCGGTAGCCTTCCTCCCCCTTTGCAGGGGTGAGAAAGAGGGTCATTGCCTTGCCATCCCGCTCCAGATCCAAACGGATGGGATTGCCCTCGCTTTTGGCTATGAGTTTTGAAAATGCGGCGGCGCTTTTCAGCTCCATACCGTTTCCCTTGCAGAGAACGTCTCCCTTTTTCAGTCCCGCATCCTTTCCGGGTGAGACACTTTTGCCATCCGCTTCGATGCTGTCGATCCCCGTTACGAGAAGCCCTCGGCTTTCCATACGGATCCCGAACAGATCTCCTCCGCACAGAACCTCCCGATTTTCATAAAAGGTAACGTTTACTTCCTTGATGGGAATGACTCCGAAGGCGAGAACCCGTTTTTCCTGATCCGACGAAGCTTCGCAGGAAAAGCAAAGGACGCTTTCCAGCTTTTCTCCCTCGAAAAGGCTGGCGTTGTCGGGATAAAGATAATCCCCCAAGCCGAAAAGATTTAAGAATAATAGATAAAGAATCATCACAAAGGACAGAACTGCTTTTGCGATTTTTCTTGTCATGATTTGCTCCCGATTATTTTTGTCTTTTCAGACAGGTTTAATTTGCGCAAAACGAGAGAAAATATGTTGTAATAAAATCGGTTTTGCAAAGAGTTTCTTCCAAAGCAAAAGGATCGGGAAAAAACTGGAAATTTCTTGAAATTCTCATTGTTTTGTGGTACAATGAATTGAAAATATACAATGATGATCTGGAGGATTTATGTCTACCGGCGGAAATGAATTTTTACCCAATTACGTGGAGCATCTGGTTCCCTTGCAGGAGAAGCGCTTGATCCTTCCCAAAAAGCTGGGGCTGGTCGGACTCGGGATCGCTTTGGTTCTGGGGCTTGCCCTTGCCACCTTTGCCATTCCCTCTTTGCAGTATTTTGGCGGCGCGATCTTCCTTTTGCTTTTGGGAATTATGATCCTGATGTGGTATTTGTGGCGTTTCGTATCCATTGAATACGAATATACCATTCTCAGCGGTGAGATCACCTTTGAGGCGGTCTACGGCAGACGGCAGAGAAAAAAGTATTACGCCACCGCCTTGAAAAATATTGAGAAGCTTGCTCCCGTGAACGGACAGACTGTGAGCAAGGAGCAGTTCCGGGGTGTGACCCGCGAGGTATTTTGCGCGGCGAAAATGAACAATCCCAAGACCTGGTACGCCATTGTAAAAGAGGAAAACGGAGAAAAGACCCTGCTTTTCTTCGAGGTAACCGAAAAGGCGGAGAAAGCCCTGCGCTTTTATAACGGCAGAGCCTTTTTTGGATGAAATATTCGGCATACCTTCACATAGAATTCATTTTTCTTCGTTAGAATGAATTTGTAAAAACAGGAAAGGAGACAGTTTTATGTTTGATAACAATCAGTTCCCCGGTGAAGAACGGAACACCGAGGAAGTAAAGAACCCTGTAAACGAAAATTCCCCTGCAGAGGACAACCGTCCCCCGGAGCAGAAAGAGCCTGAGAAGACCTCCTTTTACGGGGAGTATCAGGGCAATTCCTTCGGCGGGGAGCCTTCTGCGCCCAAGCCCCCCAAAAAGCCGAAGAATAAGCTGATCCCTTGGATCATCGGACTCAGCGCGCTGTATCTGCTTCTGGTGCTGGGACTCTTCGCTTTGATCGTGAACGGTGCCTTGAACTACACTGCCGATCCCGATTCTGCGGAGACCTCCGAGGTGGCAACCGAGGAAGAGAAAAAGGACGAGGATGACAAGCCCAAGAATCCCGCGATCAATGAGAATCCCTCCGAGGACGGAAAAAATTCTATCGTAGCGGAGGATTATACGGGCAAAGCCCTTTCCGCCTCCGAGCTTTACGAAAAGAACGTGGAGAGCGTGGTATTCGTAGAGGCGAATTACCCCAGAGGCAAGTCTACCGGTTCCGGCTTTGTGATCGATGCGGAAAACGGTTATATCCTTACCAATTTCCACGTGGTAGAGGGCAGTGAGGACATTGCCGTTACCTTCTCCAATTCCGATAGCTACACCGCGACCCTTCTGGGCGGTGATACCATCAACGACGTGGCGGTTCTCAAGGTGACCGCGAAGGATCTGAAAAACGTAACCATCGGTAATTCCGACAATATTAAGATCGGTGATGACGTACTGGTGATCGGAAATCCCCTGGGTGACCTGACCTTTACCCTTACCAAGGGGATCGTATCCGGTACCGACCGTACCATCAGCACGGGTGAATACAACATTGATACCTTCCAGACCGATGCCGCCATCAACTCCGGTAACTCCGGCGGTCCCGCCTTTGACGCTACCGGTGCCGTGATCGGTATTGCATCTGCAAAATACGCCGCGACGGGCGTAGAGGGAATCGGCTTCTGTATTCCCATCAACGATGCGATGGAGATCGCAAAGGATCTGGTGCTTCACGGCTACGTGACCGGTCGTCCCAATTTCGGCATTACCGTATCCGATTCCTCCGGTTATGAATATACCACCGACGAATGGGGCAGACGCGTGATCGTGGAGACGATGCCCGGCGCCCGCATTGAGCAAGTTGGCAAGGATTCCTGCGCTGAAAAGGCAGGTTTGAAGCCCGGTGACGTGGTGACTAAGCTCGAGGATATCAAGATTGAAACTGCCAACGACCTGATCAACGCCAAGAACAAGTACAAAGCAGGCGATACCGTCAAGCTGGAGGTATACCGCGACGGCGAGAAGGTGGAACTGAGTGTGACGCTGGACGAATACACCCCCGAATCTGATTCGTAAATTTGGCTGCGACTGCGATTTTTGGAACCCTTTTGAAAAAGGGTTCCAAACCTCCGAAAACTTATCCCAAAGCAAAAAGCAATTTTATTTTTCTGCTTTGCATGAAAGTTTTTTCGGTTCCTTTTTTTCAAAAAAGGAACGAATATAATAAAAAAAATAGGTTTTCCGAAACGGAAAACCTATT
>JAZPZL010000201.1:0-14376 GCA_045544655.1 Eubacteriales bacterium | reverse complement strand
GTATTGTTGTCGTGGGTGCCGGAATAGGCAACCAGATTTTCGGGGTAATTGTGAGGCAGGTGCGGTGACAGGGGATTCCCATCAAAGCCGAATTGGAAGACCGCCATACCGGGATACTTTGCGTAGGAAAGGAGATCGCGGGTCTTTTGGTCAATGGTTCCCAGATCCTCTGCCAGAAGGAATTTTCCTTTGGAAACGGAGGCAAAAGCGTCAATAAGCGCTTCTCCCGGACCGGGGAGCCACTCTCCCTCCAAGGCGTTTTCCGCTTCGGCGGGAATGGCGTAATAGCCGCTTGCCGCACGGAAATGGTCAAAGCGAACTCCGTCAAACAGACGAAGCTGATAGGCAAGGCGGGCTTTCCAGTAGGAGAATCCGTCCTGCTCCATTCTTTTCCAATCGTAGAGGGGATTGCCCCATTTTTGTCCTAAGGGAGAGAAATAATCGGGAGGCACGCCCGCAACCTTTACGGGAGCAAAATCCTTGTCCAGCCAAAAGGCTTCGGGACGGGACCACACGTCGTAGCTGTCACGGGAAACGTAAAAGGGAAGATCGCCGATGATCTCCACTCCGTGATCCTTGCATAAGCGGTGCAGGATCTCCCACTGACGGTGAAATTCGTACTGAATAAAGCCGTGGGCGAAAAGGGTCTCTTCCTCAGGCTCCGTTTCCGTCCACTCCGTCCAGGGGAGCAGACCGTTTTTCTCCCGCAGGGCGAGAAAGCGGCAGGTACCCGCAATCTCCGGATTTTCTTCCAAGAAAGCGAAAATCGCGTTTTTGTCCTTGAAGCGCAAAGCCGCTTTTTTCAGAAAGGGAAGCCGTTTTTCTTCCAAAAAAGCGTAGTCGCAGAGATAAGGATCGGAGACCTTTTGCTCCTCCAGCTCCTCGCGGGTCACCAGTCCCTGCTCGTAAAGGGACTGAGGATCGATAAAATATGGATTTCCGCCAAAGGAGGAAAGGGACATATAAGGGGAATGATAGGAATCGGTGATGCCGAAGGGCAAGACCTGCCACAAGGAAAAACCGCTTTCCCCGATCTTTTTTACAAAATCCCCCGCACTGCGGGAAAAGGTGCCGCAGCCGAATTCTCCCGGGAGGGAAAAGATGGGGAGCAGAACTCCGCTTTGTCTTTTTGTCATAAAACATACCTCGATCATAAGCTTTTTTTATCATACACCGAAGGGAAGAAAAACGCAAGAGTGAAAAAAGGAAAATATTAGAGGAAAAAAGAGCGTATTTTTCCAATATACGGCAGTTTACCACTTTACAAAATAAAAGACACGTATTATAATGTTCATATAAAGTACACATTTTACCCCGGTGAGGGGCGAAAAGGGAGGGAGAGCTTTGATTCGTCAACAGATGGAACGCTTTTACCGCGGTGAAAGCGACGATGCCTATACCTTTATGGGCGCTCATCCCTTGGAGGGAAAAAAAGGTTTTTCCTTCCGCGTCTGGGCTCCCCGCGCAAGGAGCATTTACGTGGTGGGAGATTTCAATTTCTGGAATCCCCGTGAGATCGCCATGGTCAAGGATGCCCACGGCTCCTGGTATGCGGAAGCACCCAACGCCCGCCCGGGTCAGCGGTATCAGTACCTGGTGACGGGGGAGAACGGAAAAGAGATCTACAAAACCGACCCTTACGCCCGTGCGGTGGCACCTTTGCCCGATACCGCAGGTATTTTGCAGGCTCAAAAGCCTTACCGCTGGCGGGACGAAGCGTTTCGCAAAAATAAGAAGAATCCTCTGAACGCACCCACGAGCATTTACGAGGTGCATCTTGGCTCCTGGAGAAGGCATCCGGACGGCTCCTTTTACACCTACACCCAGCTGAAGGAGACGCTGGTTCCTTACGTGAAGGAAATGGGTTATACCCACGTGGAGTTCCTTCCCCTGACCGAATATCCCTTCGAGGGCTCCTGGGGGTATCAGGTGACGGGGTATTTTGCACCCACCCATCGCTACGGCTCTCCCGAGGAGCTGAAGGGCTTGATCGATGCCTTTCACCGCGCGGGGATCAGCGTGATCCTGGACTGGGTCCCCGGTCATTTTCCCAAGGATGAATCGGGTCTTTACGAATTCGACGGCTCCTTCTGCTACGAGAAGAGCGATCCCAAAATGAACGAGCATAAGGATTGGGGAACGCGGATTTTCGATTGGGGCAGATACGAGGTGCGGAGCTTTCTCATCTCCTCCGCTCTGTTCTGGATGCGGGAGTATCACGTGGACGGGCTGAGGGTGGATGCGGTGGCGTCCATGCTTTATCTGGACTATTGCCGCGACGATTATACCCCCAATATTCATGGCGGGAATTACGATCTGGACGCCATTGAATTCTTCAAGGCTCTGAATCTTGCCGCCTTTCGCTACGATCCTTCGGCTTTGATGGTGGCGGAGGAATCCACCGCCTTTCCTATGGTGACCAAGCCTCCGGAGATGGGCGGTCTTGGCTTTAATCTGAAGTGGAATATGGGCTGGATGAACGATATTCTCGATTACGTGGAAACGGATCCTCTGTTCCGCAAGGGCAAGCACAATACCCTGACCTTTTCCACGATGTACGCCTTTTCCGAAAATTACGTTCTTCCCCTCTCTCACGACGAGGTGGTGCATCTGAAAAAGTCCATGATGGAAAAGATGCCCGGCTCCTACGAAGAAAAATTTGCGGGGCTGAGGCTCCTGTACGGCTATATGTTCGCCCACCCCGGCGGTAAGCTGAACTTTATGGGCAGTGAATTGGGGCAGTTTCTGGAATGGAACGAGAAAAAGGAGCTGGACTGGATCCTTCTCAAGTACCCCTCTCACATTGGGCTTCGCAATTACCTGAAGGAGCTGAACCGCTTTTACCGCAAGGAAAAGGCTCTTTGGGAAAACGGGTTTTCCTCCGAAAGCTTCCGCTGGATCTCGGCGGACGATCGGGACAACGGCGTGATCGCCTTTCTCCGTCAAAGCGGCTCGGGAGAAAAGATGCTCTGTATTTTCAATTTCTGCCCCGTGGAGCGCAAGGGCTACCGCATCGGCGTTCCCGACCGGGGAGTGTACGTACCCGCTTTTCATTCCGACCGCAGTCGCTACGGCGGCTTCGGAAGGATCTTAAGAAGATTTACCCCCGAAAAAATACCCCTGCACGGTTGTGACTATTCCCACGAATTTACGGTCCCCCCTCTATCTGCAAGCTTTTACAAATTGCAAAACGACTAGAACGAATCAAAATTCAGGAGGCAAGTTATGATTTTTCGCAAAAAAGAATGTGTGGCAATGATCCTGGCAGGCGGTCAGGGAAGCAGACTGATGGTATTGACGGAAAATACGGCAAAGCCTGCCGTTCCCTTCGGCGGTAAGTACCGTCTCATTGATTTTCCCCTCTCCAACTGTGTAAACTCCGGCATTGATACGGTGGGAATCCTGACCCAGTATCAGCCTCTGCAGCTGAATGAATACATCGGTAACGGTCTTCCCTGGGGACTGAACAGTGCCAGCGGCGGGATCCACGTGCTTTCTCCCTATTCCAAGGCGGCGTCCTCGGAATGGTATAAGGGAACTGCCAACGCCATTTATCAGAACCTTTCCTTTCTGGAGCGTTATCAGCCCACCAACGTGCTGATCCTCTCCGGTGACCATATCTACAAGATGAATTACGCAAAGATGCTTCGGGAACACGTGAAGAATAAGGCGGATTGCACCATTGCAGTTCTGGAGGTACCTCTGGAGGAGGCGAGCCGCTTCGGTATTATGAGTACCGACGATGCAAACCGCATTACCGAATTTCAGGAAAAGCCCAAGGAGCCGAAAAGCACCAAGGCCTCCATGGGTATTTACGTGTTCCGCTGGGACGTTTTGAGGGAGTATCTCATTCGCGACAACGACGATCCCGAATCCTCCAACGACTTCGGTAAAAACATCATTCCCGCCCTCATTGAGGACGGCAAGCGCTTGTTTGCTTACGACTTCCGGGGCTATTGGAAGGATGTGGGAACCATCAACAGCTTGTGGCAGTCCAATATGGATATTCTGGGAGATAAGCCCCTTCTGGATATGCGGGATCCCAAGGATCGCATCTACGCCAGAAACTACTCCCATCCCTGCAGCTACGTAGCGCCCGAGGCAAAGGTGGAGAATTCCTATATTGCGGAAGGCTCCACGGTCTACGGCATCGTGAAAAACTCCATTATTTCCACGGGCTGCGTGGTGGAGAAGGGCGCGATCATCGAGAACAGTCTGGTGATGCCAGGGGCGGTCATTGAAAAGCGGAGCGTGATCCGCTACGCCATCATCGGTGAGGATGCCAAGGTCTGCGCCAACGCCCGCATCGGTGACGATCCCGAATTTTACGAAAAGAGTAAATGGGATATTGCCGTGGTAGGCAAGGATAAGGAAGTAGCGCAAAATACCATCCTGCTTCCCAAGCAGGTTTACTAAGGAGGACAAGGCAATGAAAAAGGCAATGGGTATTATTTTCTCCAATATTTACGACAGCAGCCTGGGACAGCTTACCGGTGAACGCACCGTCGCTTCCTTGCCCTTCGGCGGAAGATACCGTCAGGTGGATTTCGTCCTTTCCAATTTTTCCAATTCCGGTATTTTCAAGATCGGTATTATTACCAAGTACAACTACCGCTCTCTGATGGACCATCTGGGCTCCTGCGCCGATTGGGATCTGAACCGAAAGAACGAGGGTGTGGTATTCCTTCCTCCCTTTGCCAGCGGCAATACGGGCATTTATAAGGGAAAGCTGGAGGCGCTCTATTCCGCAAAGCAGTTTATTGACAATCCTGATTACGAGTACGTGGTGGTTTGTGATTCCACCGTGCTTTGCAATCTGAATTTCCGTCCCGTGATCATGAAGCACATTGAAAGCGGAAGCGACGTGACTTGCCTTGCAACCAAGTGCAAAAAGCCTTCCGAAAAGAAGCATCCCCTGATCCTGAAGACGGGCAGAAATCACCGTGCCACCGAGCTTCGCATCAATTCCGCCGCGGAGACGGGTGATTACGAGGGTATGGGTATGTTCGTATTCACCAAAGAAAAGCTGGTAGCGGCTCTGGAGGAGCAGAATTCCAAGGGACAGGTGCATCTGGAGCGGGATTATCTGCAGAGATGCTTTAACGAGGGAACTCTGAAGATCTCCGTATACCCCGTGGAGGGCGTGGTCCTTCGCAATGAGGGCGTGCCCAGCTTCTTTGCCAACAATATGGCTCTTCTGAATAAAAAGGTTCGGGACGGTCTGTTCGGCGGGGAGAATCCCATTTATACCAAGACCCGTGACGAAGCGCCTACTTATTACTGCAAGGGTTCTTCGGTGAAAAACTGCATCGTTGCCGACGGCTGTGTGATGGAGGGTGAATCGGAAAATACCATTTACTTCCGCGGCGTAAAGGTGGGAAAAGGCGCGATGGTGAAAAATTCTATTATTATGCAGGGAACCAAGATCGGGAAAAATGCGCAGCTTACCTGCGTGATCCTGGATAAAAACGTAACCGTTCGAGAGGGGACGGTGCTTACGGGTACGCCCGAGCATCCCCTGATCGTTTGCAAAGGAGAAACCGTATGAAGATCGTTTATGCAGCCAGCGAAGCAGCCGGGCTGCTCAAGACAGGAGGCCTGGGCGACGTTGCCCGGGCACTTCCTCTTGCCCTCAGCGGTCAGCGTGGGCAGGAGGTCTCTTTGTTTTTACCCTATTACGGGAAAATGAAGGAGAATGAAGCCATTCGCGCGGAAAAGCTGATGGACTTCACCGTAAAGCTTTCCTGGAGAAAGCAGTATTGCGGTCTGTACCGCGTTAAAAGCAGAAAGAAAAAGCTGGTAACCTATCTGATTGACAACGAATATTATTTTTGCCGTGACCGTATTTACGGAGAAATAGACGACGGCGAGCGCTTCGCCTTCTTTTCCATGGCAATTCTGGAATCCTTGGTGCGCCTTGGGATCCGCCCGGATATCATCCACGCCAACGATTGGCAGACCGCCTTTATCCCCACCTTCCTCCACGCGTATTATCACGAGGAGCTGGGAAATGCAAAAACCGTCTTTACCATACATAATATTGAATATCAGGGCTGGGCGCATCCCTACTTTTTGGGGGACGTGCTGGGTCTTTCCTCGGAATATGAAAATACCTTTGCCTTCGGAGGCAGTGTGAATTTTCTCAAGGGCGCGATTTTGTCTACTGATGCGCTGACCACCGTTTCCGAAAGCTATGCCAAGGAGCTTTGTCGCCCCGAGTTTGCCCACGGTCTCCACGAGATCCTTTCCGATCACGCATTCAAGACCCGTGGCATCGTCAACGGTATTGATCCCAAGGATGCCTGCCCCGAAACCGATCCCGCCCTTCCCGCCCATTACGGAGCGGAAGATTTTGAAGAGGGCAAGGCCGCCTGCAAGCGGGCGTTGCAAAAAGAGGTAGGACTTCCCAAAGATCCCAACGTACCCTTGGTGGGAATGGTTTCCCGTCTGGTTTCCCACAAGGGACTGGAGCTGCTTCGCGGCGCTCTCGAGGAATGGATGAAGTGGGACGCTCAGTTCGTGATCCTGGGTACGGGAGACGGCGTGTACGAGGAGATGCTCACCTCCCTTGCACAGCGCTTTCCCGACCGCATCGCCTTCGTGAAGCGGTTTTCCACCGAGCTTGCCTCCCGTATTTACGCGGGCAGTGATATTTATCTGATGCCCTCCAAGAGTGAGCCCTGCGGCTTATCTCAGATGATCGCTATGCGCTACGGCTCCGTGCCGCTGGTGCACGAAACGGGCGGTCTTCGGGATACCGTGCCCCCCTACGATCCCGAAGGGGGTGCGGGACTGGGCTTCACCTTCCGTGATTTTACCCACGAAGCACTTTACGACGCCTTCCGCCGCGCCCTAACCCTTTACGGAACCGACCGTAAGGCCTGGCACGAATTGATGCGCCGCGGGATGACCTGTGATCTATCCTGGAAAAAGGGAGCGGAGGCTTATCTTGACCTCTACCGTGACCTTACCGGGAATTTGCAATAACCAATAGTTAAGGAGCCATTATGAACAAAAGCGAAATCTTGCAAAAACTCAACGAAACCTCCGTCCGTCTGTACGCTCAGAACCTTTCCGAGCTGACCGAAAAGCAGGCGTACAAGGTGGTGTGTACCTTGCTCAGGGATATTCTTTCCTCCAAGAGAAAGGCGTATACCGCTCAGCTTCCCGCGGACAGCAAAGAGGTTTATTATATGTCCATGGAATTTCTGGTGGGTACCAGCCTGCGGAACAACCTTTACAATCTGGGAATCGAAAAGGACGTTCGTGCGGTACTGAAGGAGCAGGGCTTTGATGCCGACCGTCTTTACGAGCTGGATCCCGATGCGGGTCTGGGCAACGGCGGTCTGGGCAGACTCGCCTCCTGCTATCTGGATAGCCTGACCGGCTGTGAGAAGCCTGCCACCGGCTTTTCCATCCGTTACGAATTCGGTATTTTCCGTCAGAAGATCATCGACGGTTGGCAGACGGAATTCCCCGATAACTGGCTGGAGCGTGGCGAGGTATGGCTGCAGCCCAGAAACGACGAAAGCTACGAGATCCGCTTCGGCGGTAAGGTCAGCGAATGGTATGACGGAGAGCAGTTCCGCGTGGCGCAGACCGATTATCAGAGCGTGATCGCCGTTCCCTACGATATGTATATTTCCGGCTACAACTCCAAAGCCGTCAATAAATTGGTGCTTTGGAGCGCCAAGCTCCCCGGCTTTGATATGTCCGCCTTCTCCCGTGGTGAGTACGTTCGCTCTTTGGAGCAGAATACCATGGCGGAGGTCATTTCCAAGGTGCTTTATCCTGCGGATAACCACGTGGAGGGTAAGCGTCTGCGTTTGAAGCAGCAGTATCTTCTGGTCAGTGCTTCTCTGCAGAGCATTCTGGCAAAGCACATTCGTAAGCACGGTGATCTTGCAACCCTTCCCGATCACGTTTCCATTCACATCAACGATACCCACCCCGCTCTTTGCGTGCCGGAGCTGATGCGCCTTCTTATGGACGATCACGGCTTTGGCTGGGACGAGGCTTGGAGCATCTGCCAGCGCACTCTTTCCTATACCAACCATACGGTTATGAGCGAGGCGCTGGAGCGTTGGAGCGAGTGGCTCTACGAGGAGCAGCTGCCCCGTATTTACGCCATCACCCGGGAGATCGACCGCAGACTGAAGGAGGTTCTCTACGCCGCTTATCCCGGTGATTTCGGCAAGGTGAACTATATGGCGGTCATTGGAGACGGAGAGGTGAGAATGGCAAATCTTTGCCTTGCCTGCTGTCATACGATCAACGGCGTTTCCGCCCTTCACTCCGAAATTCTGAAGGATACTCTGTTCCACGATTATTACGTGCTGCAGCCCGATCGCTTTACCAACGTGACCAACGGCATTGCATACCGCCGCTGGCTCTGTCAGGCAAATCCCGCCCTGACCGAATTCCTTTGCGATACCATCGGCACGGATTTCCTCAAGGATGCCAACGCGCTGGAGAAGCTTCTGGAATTCAAGGAGGATTCTGCAGTGCTTTCCGAATTGATGCGGATCAAGCGGGAAAACAAGCGGAGGCTTGCCGCTCTGATCGCGGAGAAAAACGGCGTTGCCGTTTCTCCCGACTCCCTCTTTGACATTCAGATCAAGAGACTCCACGAGTACAAGCGTCAGCTTCTGAACGTGCTTCAGATCCTGGCAATGTACCGCTATATTAAGACCCATCCCGCCGAGGATTTCGTTCCACGCACCTTCGTATTCGGTGCCAAGGCAAGCGCAGGCTACGATATGGCAAAGCAGATCATCAGCCTGATCTGTGCCGTATCCCAATTCCTCGCCTCCGATCCCGGGGTGAACGACAAGCTGAAGGTGGTATTCCTGGAGGATTACCGCGTTTCTCTGGCAGAGATCATCATCCCCGCCGCAGATATCAGCCAGCAGATCTCCATTGCGGGTAAGGAAGCCTCCGGTACGGGTAATATGAAGCTGATGATCAACGGTGCTATCACCATGGGTACCCTGGACGGTGCCAACGTAGAGATCTGTCAGCAGGTAGGCAAGGAGAATATGTTCCTCTTCGGTATGACCGTGGAGGAGGTCAACGCTCTTTGGGCGAAGGGCTACCATCCTCAGGAATTCATTGCCGCCGATCCCGAGCTTTCCGCCGTGGTGGATATGCTCACCTCCGGCGTTCTCGGCAAGACCTTCCCCGATATTGCCGCATCTCTGCTTACCGACCGCTTCGGTGTGGCGGATCGCTATATGGCGATCGCCGATTTTGCGGATTACCGCAGAGCCCAGACGGAAGCGGGCAAGACCTTCCTGGATCGCACCAAGTGGGCGCAGATGAGCCTTGTAAACATTGCAAAGGCAGGTATCTTCTCTGCAGACAGAGCAGTTTTGGAATACACTGACCGCATCTGGAAGATGTAATATGCGTATTTTATTTGATCCGTTTTCACTTGAATATAAGTCTCCCTTCGGCACCCTTGTGCCGGGGGAGGCTTGTTCCGTTTTGATCCGTATTCCCGTAAGCTGCAGGACCGAGCAGGTCAGCCTGGTGCTTCTCACGGAAAAGGGGGAGGAATACGCTTCCTTCCGTATGCCCTTGGAGGAGCGGGGAAAGGAATACGAAACCTATCGCACTCTGTTTGCCTTGCCCTGCGAGGGGCTTTGGTTCTACCGTTTTCACATCAAAACGGAACATGAAAAATTTTCTCTGTACCGTCAGGGTCTGCGTGATACCAATATGGAGGCAGGGGAATTGTGGCAGCTTTCCTGCGTGCCGAAGGATTTTTCACCTCCCGAGGATTTCCGCGGCAAGGTGATGTATCAGATCTTCCCCGACCGCTTTTACAAGGCGGGAGAATGCAATTTGGAAGGGAAGCTTTTGCCCTACACCGTCCATTCCCGTCTTTCCGACGTACCCGAATTTCTTCCCGATGAAAAGGGAGAGGTACGCAACTGCGACTTTTTCGGCGGGAATCTTCGGGGAATTGAAGAAAAACTGGACTATCTTGCGGATCTTGGCGTGGGTGTGATCTATCTCAATCCCATTTTCAAGGCCTGGTCCAATCATCGCTACGATACCGCAGATTATAAAATGATCGACGAAATGCTGGGGACCGAGGAAGATTTTACCTCACTGTGCCGCGCCGCCCACGAGCGGGGGATGAAGATCGTTTTAGACGGTGTATTTTCCCACACGGGAAATAACAGCCGCTATTTTGATGCCAAGGGAGTATTCGGCGGAGGTGCGGTGTCCGATCCCGATTCCCCTTACCGCTCCTGGTATGAATTCCAGTCCTATCCCCATACCTATACCTCCTGGTGGGGGATCACCACCTTGCCCTGCACCCGTGAAATGGACGAGGGCTTTCTGGACTATATTATAGAAAATGAAGATTCCGTCATTGCCCGCTGGATGCGTGCAGGCGCGGACGGTTGGCGTCTGGACGTGGCGGATGAGCTGCCCGATGAATTTATCGCCCGCTTGCGGAAGCGGCTGAAGGGACTTCGCCCGGATGCCATTCTCATCGGTGAGGTTTGGGAGGATGCTTCCAACAAGAGCAGCTACGGAAAACGCAGAAAATATTTTACCGGCGGGGAGTTGGATTCGGAGATGAATTATCCCTTCCGCACCGCCATTTTGGATTTTACCCTGGGTCGCACGGATGCAAGCGCCTTTCAACGAAGCGTGATGGATCTTGTGGAGCATTACCCCGAAGGGGTGGTTCACAGCCTGATGAATATGCTCTCCACCCACGATACGCCCCGTCTTTTGTCCCTTTTGTCTCCCACAGCCCCGCCTCAGGAAAAGCGGGATCGGGCAGGGTATCGGATGAGTCGGGAGGATCGGTCGGTGGCGATGGCAAGATTCCGTGCCGCGACGCTTTTGCAATTCGTTCTGCCCGGAATGCCCTGTGTGTTCTACGGGGATGAGCTTGGCACCGAGGGCTTTGAGGATCCCTTCTGCCGGTCGTATTTTGCTTGGGATCGGGTAGAGGGAAATGACTTGCGGGCGTATTTCCGTACGCTGATGCACCTGAAAAACGAAAATGATGCCCTTCGTCTGGGAGATCTTTGGGTCGAGCCTTTCGGCGAACGCGCCCTTCTGATCCGTAGGGAAAAGGACGGCAAGAGGATCTTTGCCTTCGTGAATACAAGCGGCGAAGCCACTCTTCCCGCTTCCGAAAAGCTTTTGATCTTGGAAGGTGCGAGAAAAGAGGGAGAAGCTCTGATCCTGGATTCCTACGGCTTTGCCCTCTGGGAAGAATAAAAAAAGAAAAAATTGAAAAAGTCCTTGACAAACGGGAATTGTTCTGCTATAATTTCAATCTGCAGATGGCCCATTGGTCAAGCGGCTAACACGCCACCCTCTCAAGGTGGAATCATGGGTTCGATTCCCGTATGGGTCACCAAAAAAGAAGTAACTTTTGTCTACCAAAAGTTACTTCTTTTTTTATCCAAGCCGCAGGCTTGGTATATCATCACCGCGCGAAGTGCGGTGTATATCATCAGCCCCTTTGGGGCTGTATATCATCACGCGTCAGCGTGTATCCTCCTGCGGCTTGATGATATACAATGCTACGCATTGGTGATATACCGCAACAAGTTACGGATGATATACAAGGCTTACGCCTTGATTGATTTGCGAAAGCGTGATTGAATACGTTTGAAAGGAGTGTTTATATGGCAAGAAATTACTTGTTGACCTATGCAGAACAGCTTGCAACTGATGTCGAAGTGCTTTGTCAAAATATAAAAGCACATTCCAACACTCTTTTTCAGCTTCGCAAAAGTTCAAGCAGTGTTTATGCCAATATTCGCGAAGCAAATTACGGGCAGAGCAAAGCAGATATGCTTTCAAAATTTGAAATTGCTCTTAAGGAATGTAGCGAAACTGAGGGGTGGCTAAAGCTGTTATATAATACAAAAGTAATAGACGAAGATACCTATAAAAGTCATAGAAACCTTTGCGGTCGTATTAGGAGAATGCTTATTTCAAGTTGTAAAACGTTGAAAGGAAAACTGCAGGAGGGGTAGGATGAAAAAAGTATTTATTATCGTTTATGAAAATGAACTTGAATTTGGCAGCGGTTCTGATATAGTTGGCAATCGTTTTGTAAAATCTAAAAGAAAAACGCGAGTCTCTCTTTTGTCAACCGACAAAAGGGATTTTTTTGCTGAAGTTGCGAAAAAAAGATTGACCCAACCGTTATGATTGTAAAACCTATTTCTTCTTTTATTGACAAAAGAAGAGAATTCCATTAAAATGAAAAAGTCGAAGTTTAACGAAAAAGGAGGATTACTTTGTGGAAAAACGCGCGTCATGCCCGGCTGAGATGTATAGCTCCAAATGGGAACGCATTTTGCGTGTTCTTCGCTGGGTCTTTGTAAAAAGCGGAATTATTTCTCTGGCATTTGAGCATTTTTTGGCGATGATCCCCGCCACGATCCTCGTTCCCGTCCTGGTCAACAACGCCTACGACGTGATGATCATTGATATGTCGCTGGTGCTCTTTACAAGCGGCGTGGGAACCATTTTGTTTGTCGTTTTTACGAAAAGAAAGATCCCTGCGTATTTAGGCTCCAGCTTCGCCTACATCGGTCTGACCATCTATCTGATCCAGGAGCAGATGAACGGAGGAGCATCCCACGCCCTTGCCTATACCTACGTTTGCTGGGCGTATATTTTTAGCGGAGTCGTTCTGATTTTGCTGTCCCTTTTGTATATGAAAAAGGGAATCGAGCATATTTTGTCCTTTCTGATGCCCGCTACGGTAATCGGTCCTGCCATTTCCCTGATCGGTCTTGAGCTTGCCGATACCGCCGTGGTGGATTCCGGCTTTGATATTGAGGACGGCTTGGTGGACGGAAAGGCGGCGATCGTAGCGCTTACCACCCTTGCAGTGATCGTTTTGTTCTCTCTGTTCCGACACAAATTTTTGAAGAATGCCGCGATCATCGTTGGTATGGCGGTGGGCTGTATCGTTTCCTTTGCCATCAACGGTTTTCCCGATCAGTTTTTTGCAAACGTGGAATGGGTTACCGTACCCGATTGGCAGTTTCCCGTATTCAGCTTTCCCGGCTGGAAGACCCTGGCAGGTCTGTTCGTAGCGGTGCTTCCGGCAACCTTTATCGTATTTACCGAAAATATCGGGCGATTTACGGTCATCAGCCGTATGACCCGTGACGAGGCTGAGATCGAAGCGAAATTTCAGGAAAGCAAGAAGGCAGCCGACTCTTCCGAGACAGAGAAGAGTGAGGCGGAAAAGGATCCCTCTTCCGAGGTGATCGACGACGATACCGGAGAGAATGATATTTTTACCGAAAAGTCGGTAAAGGAAATGCGCTCCTCCGTATGGGCGCACGGCATTGCTACCCTTGTTTCCGGTCTCGTTGGCTCCGTACCCAATACCATTTACGCCGAGAATATTGCGGTTATGAGCATTCACCGCAGAGACGTAAAGCGGGATGAACCCGATCAGGAGATCAAAAAGCTTACCTTCCCCGTTTCCGTTGCCCCTTACCTGCTTGCTGCTTTTTTTGCCATGGTCTTTGCCTTCTCCGGTCACCTGCAGGCTTTCCTTCTTGGAATTCCCAAGGCAGTGATCGGCGGAATGGAGCTGTTTTTGTTCGGTATCATTTCCGCACCCGGTATCCAGCTTTTGGTTGAACAGCGTGTGGATTACAAAAAAATATCCAATCAGATCATTACCGCCGCCGTATTGATCTCCGGTATCAGTGGACTTTCCATCAACCTGGGCTTTGTGGAGCTGAAGGGGATGGGTCTGGGCTTTGTGGTGGGCGTAGCTCTGAACGTGATCGTCCGCGTGATCAAATGGATCGGCAATCTGAGCGATACGATCACCTTTGACGAAATGGTATGCGAGGTACTTTCCGCCTTTGGAGAGAATACGATTTACCGCATCATCGGCTATCAAAAGAAAAACGGCTCTCAGGATTGTCTTCCTTGTAACTGCAATATAAGCGGCTTTGCCTATGCTTTGAAGGGAAAGGACTGCCGCGTTCGTATGGCGGACGGTCAATGGATCTCCGACGATACCATCCGTGATGAGATCAATCACTCTACACAGGTGGAGGTGGGAACGGTAAGAAATGGCGTGCGAGAACCCGCGGTCCGCTTTAAGAGGACGGTCAACGGTCTGTTCCTGGAGATCAAAACCGAAGACGTGGAGGAGAATACGAAAAAGGCGTTTCTGAACGACTACGACGCCATCGACGAGGATGGAGAATGGCTGGTCATTAAGGTGACGGAGATGCCCATGCGTTGTATTCGCACCCTGATCAAACGCATCGACAAAAAGAAGGAAGTAGAATAACTCACACCGCAGAGCTTTGCGGGATCAAAAAAACTGTAGCATTTGCTACAGTTTTTTTA
>JAZPZL010000200.1:0-3448 GCA_045544655.1 Eubacteriales bacterium | reverse complement strand
GGAGATCAAAAAGGTTTCCGATATTACCCTGGTCGGCTCTGCCCCTGAGACCATTCGCCACTACGTGGTCTTCGCGGAATCGGAGTCGTGGATATCCGCAGACTCTACGGCATGGGCGCGGTAAAGGATACGGAAAAGATTGAATTGATCATTCATCTGGAGCAATGGGAGCAGGGCAAATTCTACGAGCGCCTGGGTATGGATATGGAGTATACGGAATTGATGGGAATCAAGATCCCTTCCGTGACTATCCCCGTGCGTCCCGGTCGTAATTTGGCTCTGATTATAGAAATTGCGACGATGAATATGAGACAAAGATTAATGGGCTTTAATACCGCTCAGGAATTGGAAGAGCGCTTGATGAAGCAGTTTGAAGGAGAGCAAGAATAATGTATTATATCGGAATTGATTTGGGCGGCACCAATATTGCCTGCGGTATCGTAGACGTAAACGGAAAGCTTTTGCTGAAGAAAAGCTGTAAAACCGGCGCGGATCGCCCTGTAGACGAGATTATGACGGATATGGCAAAACTTGTGGAAGATACCGTTACGGAATCCGGCTTTGGCAAGGAGAAGTTCGCATTTTTGGGCGTTGCCGCACCGGGTATTGCCAATTCCGATACGGGTGTGATCGAGTATTCCTGTAACCTGCCGTCTTTTCTGAATTTTAATATCGTTGAGGATTTGAAGCGGCGCACGGGAATTGCTAAGATCGGTCTGGATAACGATGCCAACTGCGCCGCCAAGGGTGAGGCAGAAGCCGGCGCCGCCAAGGGCTGTAAGAACTCTGTTTTTATCACTCTGGGTACCGGTGTGGGCGGTGGAGTGATCCTGGACGGCAAAGTGTTCCACGGCTTTAATTTTGCAGGTGCGGAATTGGGTCACGTGGTCATTGATGTGGACGGTGAGCCTTGCTCCTGCGGAAGAAAGGGATGCTGGGAGACCTACAGCTCTGCAACCGCTCTGTGCAGAATGACTGAAGAAGAAATGAAGAAAAATCCGGATTCCTTGATGTGGAAGGTTATGAAGGAGAATAAGGGGTACGTAAACGGAAGAACCGTTTTTGATGCAATGCGTCTCGGTGATGAAAGTGCGAAAAAGGTTCTGGAGAAATTCACCCGTTATCTTGCCGTTGGCATTACCAATATGGTGAATATTTTCCAGCCTGAGATCCTTTCCGTGGGCGGTGGAATTTCCGCAGAAGGAGAGACGCTTCTGGCGCCTGTTCGTGAGATCCTTGAGAGGGAGCAGTATTCCCGCAACTGTGAGAAAAAGACCGTTTTGAAAAAGGCTGAGCTGGGAAATGACGCAGGCATCATCGGTGCCGCGCTTCTTTGGAGGTAAATATGTCCGTATACCAAACTCTTTGCGGAATTCTTGAAGCTCTTGAAAAAGAGGGGAAGATCCAATCCGAGGAATACGAGCTTTGCGAAGCGTATCCTCTTTCCCGTCTGACCTCCTTTAAAACCGGAGGTGATGCTACCGTTCTCTTTCCGAAAACGGTTTCTGCGGTGTCTTTGATCTATCCCGTTTTGAAACAGAATCGCATTCCCACCTTTATTCTCGGAAACGGCTCTAACGTGATTGCCAGGGACGAAGGTTATCCCGGATTGATCCTTTCTTTGGTGGGATTGAAAAAAACGGAGGTGGAGGGGGAACGGATCACTGCAGAGTGCGGTGCTCTCCTGACCACCGTTGCCACCCTTGCCCAAAAAAATTCTCTGACGGGTATGGAAGCCTTGTACGGCATTCCCGGCACCGTCGGCGGAGCCGTGTTTATGAATGCGGGCGCCTACGGCTCGGAGTGTCGCGACGTGATCGTTTCCGCGACCTGCGTTACTGCAAAAGGGGAGGTGAAAACCTATCCCGTGGAAGAGCTTGCTCTGGGGTACCGTACCAGCCGTTTCGAGGAAAGTGACGATCTGATCCTTTCCGCAACCTTCGCCCTCAAGAGCGGTGACGGAGCTTCCATTCGCGCCGCAATGGACGATTATATGTCACGCCGCCTGGAGAAGCAGCCCCTTGAGTATCCCAGTGCAGGAAGCACCTTTAAGCGCTACGAAGGACGTTTTACCGCCCGGCTGATCGACGAAGCGGGCTTGAAGGGGTATCGCGCGGGCGGTGCCATGGTCAGTGAGAAGCACGCAGGCTTCGTCATCAATTACGATCACGCCACCAGCGCAGATATCTTTGCCGTGATCCGAAAAGTGCAGGATACCATCTACGAGAGGGAAGGGATCCGCATTCAGCGCGAGGTTCGTATTATTGAATAAATTGTGATCGGAGGCGCAATATGGAAAGCTTTTCATCTCTGGTCAAGTCCTATCTTTGCGATAAGAGCTTTGAGGAATTGGGCTTTGGCAAGAATGAGCGAGTCAAGTGGAAGGAATGCTGCGGCAAGGCGTTTCTTCGTGCCGTTTTTCTCTTCCTTGCACAGAATGAGGGAGAAAATGAGATCTTATCCTCCGACCGCGAAGAGTTTTTGGAGCTTTGCGCCTTTCTTCTGATCCGATCCTTTGAGATTGAAGCCCGTGTTTTAAAGCGAGACCGCGGCAATCGTCGCGGTGCGATCCTTTCTTTACCGAGAGGAACGAGAAAAAGAGTTCTCACCGCTTCCAAGAACTTTTTGAACGAGGGGTGCGACCGCTGCCGCATTTTGTACGTTCGTGCCGCCCTTCTTTCCCACGGAACCGTTATGGATCCGGAAAAAGGGTATCACGCATCCATTCGTACCCAAACGGAGTCCGGTGCGGATGAGCTTTGTGCGGTGCTTGGAAGCTTCGGAATTGAAGCCAAAAAGCACACGGAGCAAGGTGGCCCCGCCCTTTACCTGAAGGAAAGCGAAAAGATCGAGGATCTGCTTTCCGCCATCGGCGCTCAAAAATTTTCTTTGGAATTGATGGAAAAGCGGGTAGAGAAGAGCATTCGCGCGGATATCAGCCGCAGACAGAATTTTGATAATGCCAATATGGCGCGGGCGATCAACGGAGCACAAAGCACCATCGTCGCCATTCAATCCCTGAAGGATGCAGGCGTGTTGGAAACTCTGCCTGAGCCCTTGCAGAAAGCCGCGAGGCTCCGCTTGGCAAGACCGGAGGTCTCTTTGGCAGAGCTTTGTCGCTTGTCTGAGGAAAAGATCACAAAATCCGGATTGAATCACCGTCTGCAAAAGCTTGTACTTCTTGCCGATCAGCTCAAAAAAGATAAGGAGTCTTAGAATGAAAAATAACGGCGATTTTTATGCCCTTTTGTTCCAAATGAAAAATATTGCCCGTTGGGGCTTGATGTATAATACCCGTCAGGAAAATCTGAGTGAGCATTCCATGGAATGCGCCGTGATTGCCCACGCCCTTGCTTTGATCGGGAACCGTGAATTCGGGAAGAATTACGATGCGACCCGCATTCTGTCGGCGGCTCTCTTTCACGATATGAACGAGGTCTTGACGGGG
>JAZPZL010000199.1:0-12413 GCA_045544655.1 Eubacteriales bacterium | reverse complement strand
CAGGCTTTGATGCAGTCCGGAAAAAGCGCAGGCAAGATCTGTCTGAGTGTAAAATAAAAAACGAAAAGTGCGGAAAATTTTCCGCACTTTTTCTTTTTTTATAGACATTTTCATTCTTTTGCGGTACACTGTAGGTAGAATTCGGGAGGGATATGATGAAACAGATTTATCTTGACGTAATGGAAATGGCAGCTCGCGCCTATACAGAAGAACAAATCGACGAATATATGGATCAGATCCGTAAAAACGGTCTTCCCGACCACGGATTTCCCCGCCTTGCCTCTTGCCTTGGAGTTTTGCTGGCAAACGGAAAATGCACCTCTATGAAGGATCGCATTGAAGCCATGCTGGAGCTTTCCTTTCAAATGGTTTCGGTCACACCGAAAGCAGATCACGATTTTTCCGTCAGAGAAATGTGTACCGCCCTTTTTGCTCTGGAAAAAAGCGACGTTTTCCCCAAAGAAAAGCTAAAATCCTGGGCAGAGCTTCTCAGAAGCTTTGATCCGGAAGAAAACTACGGTATGCTGGTTTGGAAAAAGGACCCTGACTGGCATTGCCACAACATCGTTTCCTACAACTGTCTTTCGGAATTTTTGCGGTGCAAACTGCTGGGACTGGATGCGGAGCCTTTTCTTGATCGGCAAATGCCCAAGCTTTTGGATACCTTTGACGAAAACGGAATGTTTATGGATCCCGGGTGTCCTATGGTATACGACTTTGCAACAAGGCTGAATCTTCAGCAAATGGTGTTTGCAGGCTACCGCGGAAAATACTACGAGTCGATCTGTGAAAAGCTGGATCAAGCAGATGCTCTGGCATTAAATATCATTTCATCTACCGGAGAATTCCCCTACGGCGGCAGAAGCCAAGGCTTTTTGCATAACGAGGCACTTCTATGTGCCATGCTGGAGGGTGCCGCTGTTCGCAGTAAAAATCGGGGTGATTCCGAAAAGGCGTCCCATTTCCGAGCAGGAGCAAAGCTTGCTTTGGACGCTCTGCGGTACTGGATCGAAAAAACACCCGTTTCGCACATCAAAAACCGCTTTCCCGCCTCCTCCCTGCTGGGCTGCGAAAAATACGGATACTTTAACAAATATATGATCACCATCAATACGTGGCTGATCTCTCCCGTTCTGTACGGAGACTTTTCCATTCCCGTAGGTACCCTTCCCGAAGCGCCTTTAGCCTGTGCCACCTCAAGCCACTTTCACCGCTACTTTTTGAAGGCGGGTAAATATTCTCTGCAAGGAGATCTGGCAGGGCAAGCGGGACAGGACGCTACGGGAATCGGACGCATTCACAAAAAAGGCTGTCCCTCTCCCTTGCTCCTTTCCTTTCCCTGCCCTGCCGAACCGAAATACATCATCGCAACCGAAAAAAATCCCGGCAACGCCGCCATTGGCGTATGGAAGCGATCCAACGGAAAAGTTCTTTCGGAATGTGACGAAGAAAGCACCGCCGTTTTGGAAAAGTGTGAAGCTTCGGAAAAAGAAGCCACAGCCGAGCTTTGCGTTACCCTTTCCGACGGAAGCCGGATCCGTGAACACATCTCTGTCACTGAAAGCGGAATTACCTTGACTCAGGAGGGCGGCGACGGATTTTTACTTGCCGCCATCGTAACGGACGGCGAGAACGTCGGCACTCTGTTTTCGGAAAAGGATGGGCTTTCCGTTTTCTATCAGGGCTTTTACGCGCGTTATCAATTTTTGGGACGAGCGGAAGAAGCGGAGTTTTATCAGAATCGCAACGGAATTTACCGCTTTTTCCGTGTACCTTGTGACAAGGTAACGATCACAATGGGAGAAAAACGATGAAACGATTCCCCTTGGGTCTTTGCTCCGTTTCCTTCCGAGGGCATACTCCGAGGGAGATCCTGGAGGAAATGGAAAAAGCATCGCTGAATATCATTGAATGGGGCAGTGATCTCCACGCCCCCGCAAATTCCCCCGAGGTCCTTTCCGAGATCGTAGAGCTGCAAAGGGAATACGGAGTTACCTGCCATTCCTACGGCACGTATTTCCGTATTGGCGTTCATCCCTCACGGGAGATCTATCCGTATATTCGCGCCGCAAGGATTCTGGGAACGAAGACTCTGCGCCTATGGGCGGGAGAAAAGAATTCCGAGGATTTTTCTCCGAAAGAAAAAGAAGCCTTTTTCAAGGAATGTCGCAACTTGGCAGAAATTGCGAAGGACGAGGGTGTGATCCTTTGTACGGAATGCCACAATAAGACCTATACCAACCGCTTTGAAAGTGCATCGGAATTGATCCGTGAGGTCTCTTCCCCCCATTTCCGAACCTATTGGCAGCCCAATCAATTCCGCTCAGAAGAAGAAAATATCCTCTCTGCAAAAGCCCTTTCCCCCTTCACGGAAAACATCCACCTCTTTCATTGGCAAGGGAAAGAAAAATATCCCCTTCTTGAAGGAAAAGAGATTTGGAAAAGGTATTTAAGCTGTTTTTCGGGGAAGGAAGCCCTGCTTTTGGAATTTATGCCCGACGGCAAGCTTGATACCCTGAAACGGGAAGCAGATGCCGCAAGAGAGATTTTAAAGGAGCTTTTATGAACGCAATTCTACTGTCAGAAAAAAACGAAGAAAAAGTAAGACAGGTCTATACCGAAAAACACCTTCTTCGCTTAAATGAGCTTGTAGATCTCCCCGATCGGGTCTACAAAAAGGAAGAGATCCTTTCCCAGCGGGAGTCCTTCGGCAAGGTTCGGTACCTGTTCTCCACCTGGGGAATGCCGATCTTTGAAAAAGATGAGATCCGGAAGATCTTTCCCAATCTGGAGGCCGTTTTTTACGCCGCAGGCTCGGTACAACGATTTGCCCGTCCCTTTTTGGAGCTTGGAATTCCCGTATTCAGCGCGTGGGCGGCAAACGGAATTCCCGTGGCGGAATATACCTTTGCGCAGATCATTCTGGGCTTGAAGGGCTTTTATCAGACCGCCCGCATATTCAAGGAAGAAGGGCATTCGGCGGCAAAGAAGGCGCTGAAGCACTTTCCCGGCAACTACGACTGCAAGGTAGGACTGATCGGTGCGGGAATGATCGGAAAGCTTGTAATTGAAAAATTAAAGGATCTGAACGTGAAAATACTGGTCTTTGATCCCTTCCTGCCCGACGAAAAAGCCGCGGAGCTTGGGGTGGAAAAGGCAGATCTTAATACCCTCTTTTCCTCGTGCTCGGTGGTTTCCAATCACCTTGCAAATAATGACGCAACCAAAGGGATGCTGAAAAAAGAGCATTTTTCCGCAATGCTTCCCTACGCCACCTTCCTGAACACGGGAAGAGGGGCGCAGATCGTGGAAGAGGATCTGATCTGTGTTTTAACCCGGCGTCCCGATCTTACTGCCGTTCTGGACGTGACCGATCCCGAGCCTCCCGAAGAAAACAGTCCTTTTTATACCCTTCCCAACGTGATCCTCACTCCTCACGTTGCAGGAAGCATTGGGAACGAGGTTCGCAGAATGACCGACTACATCATTGAAGAAGCGGAAGCCTTTCTCGCGGGAAAGCCTACCCGATACGCCGTGAGTCTCAAAATGCTGGAAACCATGGCTTGAAGCTTTCCTCTTTGATCCTACAGAAAAACGAGACCTTTCGTTCTTGTGCCTTTCCCTTTTTTGTGATACAATCAGACAAAGGAGTTAAAATTATGGAAGTCGTATTTTTAACCGCCCTCGGAGTCGGCGGTGCCACCTTGATCGGTGCAATTTTAGGATTTATTTTTAAAAAGACTACCCACCGCTTCAGCGATATTACCCTTTCCTTTGCGGCGGGTGTTATGCTTGCGGCGGCGGTGATCGGTCTGATCCTCCCTTCTTTGGAGCACGGGAACAACAATCTTCTCGTAACCGTCCTTGGGATTTTCACGGGCGCACTGTGCTTGAATCTGGTGGATAAGCTGGTTCCCCACCTGCACGGAACGGCCATGTGTGACGGTGAGGAGTGCCACCCCGCTTCTCAGGCACGCTTGAACAAGGTGCTTCTCTTCGTATTTGCCATCGGGATCCACAATCTGCCCGAGGGCATTGCGGCGGGCGTAGGCTTCGGTACGGGCAACGATGCAGAAGCCGTCACCATTGCGCTGGGCATTGCTCTGCAAAACATTCCCGAGGGTATGGTCATCATCGGTCCGATGCTTGCCGCGGGAATGAAGCCGGGAAAAACCTTCCTCATCGCCGCTTTGACGGGCGTTGTGGAGGTGGTAGGAACCTTCCTGGGCTATTTTGCCGTCAGTATTTCAAATGGGATCCTCCCCTTTGCTCTGGCATTTGCGGGAGGCACGATGCTGTACGTGATCAGTGACGAGATGATTCCCGAGACCCACGCCCACGGAAGCCAGCGTGGCGCGACCTGGTCTCTTTTGGCAGGCTTCTGCCTGATGCTCTTTTTCGACGTATTCTTAGGATGAGTCGGACTATACTAACTTTATCTCCCGGAAAGGAGTCATTATGAAAAAAAGCGAAAAAAGACTGCTCATTGCCGCAGGGATCGTTACCGTCGGCGCTTTGGGCTTTGCCGCATCCTCCTATATTTTGACCAAGAAGATGGTGCAAATTGCATTGGAGCGGGACGTGGTGAAGGACACGCCCGAAAACGAAAAGAAAAAGAATCAGCTTCGGGGATACGCCGAGCCTGCCGAATACATCCAAGCAGTTCGTGACGGAAAGACCTATCTGGAAGAAGCGGAAACGGAAATGGTCACCCTTGAAAGCTACGACGGAACGCCGCTTACCGGTCATTACTTCCCCGTGGAGCATCCGAAGCGCCTCATTATTGCCATGCACGGCTGGCGTTCTTCCTGGGGACAGGATTTCGGTCCCATTGCAAAATTCTGGCACGAAGCGGACTGCAGCGTTCTTTTCTGTGACCAAAGAGGGCAAGGACTCAGTGGCGGTGAATATATGGGCTTCGGTCTTACCGAGCGGCACGACTGCGTGGAATGGGTGCGCCTGATGCATCAAAGGGAGCCGGAGCTTCCCATTTATTTGGCAGGCGTTTCCATGGGTGCCGCAACGGTTCTGATGGCGGCAAATCTGGGAATTGATGACGCGGTACACGGCATCATTGCAGATTGCGCCTTTACCTCACCCCACGCCATCTGGAAGCACGTGGTAGAAAGTAATCTGAGAATGTCCTACGGCATCATCGGGCGCATTGCAGACGATATGTGCCGCAAGACCATTCAGATCGGAAGTCGGGATTTTTCCACCGTAGACGCCCTGAAAGAAAACAAGATCCCCGTTCTCTTCGTTCACGGAACGGACGATCACTTCGTTCCCGTAGAAATGACCTATGAAAACTACAAGGCCTGCGCCGCACCCAAGCGCCTTTTGGTAATTCCCGGTGCCGACCACGGTATGTGCTATTACTACGACAAAAGCGAATACGAACGAAAGCTTTTGAATTTCTTCCGTGATTTTGACACAAAGGAAAACGAAGCATAAAGAAATGACCGCAAGAGAGATCTTGCGGTCGTTTTTTATAATTGGTATTTGGTATAAAGCTCCTGAACGTAGGCGCGAGGGGTTATTTTCATTCTCCGCTTGAAAACGCAGCTAAAATAGCTTTGAGAGGAAAATCCGCATTCGTAAGCGATCTTGGCAAGGGAAAAATCCGTCGTCTGCAAAAGCGTAATGGCGCGGCGGAGCCTTTGCTCCTCGATATATTCCCGCAGGGTCTTTCCCACGGCAAACTTAAAGGTATTGTGAAAATAGATGGGGCTTAAGGACATTGCTCCCGCCACCCTTTCCAGGTTCAAGGGCTCCGTCAGATGCTCCTTGATATAGGCAAGCGCGCCTTCGATCAAGAATCCGTTTTCCACCGTTTTTCTGCCCGCAAATTCAGCGGCACAGTCCTTGGAGGTGGTATAGATCAGCTCCAAAACCAGGCTTTGCAACAAGATCTCCTCTTTGGCGGAAAGGGAATTATAGGCCTTGATCAGTTTTTTGAAAATCCCCTCGTAACGATCGTATTGCTCCGTTTTGAAAAAATCCGGTGTATTCATCAATGCATCGTACAAGGCGCCTTGGGGTACGCTCATATGAACGAAATAGCACCGATAAGGAAATTTTGTATGACGCGTTTGATCCGGCTTTGCGGAGATCACCGTTCCGCGGTGAATGGGGGTAGCGCCAGAATCTATATAGGAAACGCCGCCCTCCTCTATGGAAAGCTCGATCTCAAACATAGTGGTTTTTCGATTTTTGCTGATGACTGCATTTTTCCTTGCCACGCGGGAATCAAAGATCCCTGCGGAAACGATGCTCGGAAGCTCCATCTTTTCCTCCAAAACAGTAAGATTTTGAATAAACATAGTAAAATATCGATAGATTTATAGTAATTTTTATAATACAATAGAATCAGCGATAAGTCAATAGGAGGCAAAATATGAAATGCACTTGGCTGGGTCAAGCCGGGCTTCTCTTTGAAAAGGACGGCTTTCAGATTCTGATCGACCCGTATTTTTCCGACAGCGTAGAAAAAATCAATCCGAAAAATTACCGAAGAATGCCCGTATCACAGGAGGTCTTCAAGCTCCGCCCTGACGTGATGATCTTCACTCACAATCATCTGGATCATTACGACCCCGAAACGGTTCCTCATTTTCTGAATTCTGAGAGCCGCGTTCTGGTTCTGGCACCGAGATCCGTCTGGGACGAGGTGAGAAGGATCGGCGGTGACAACAATTACGTATTATTCAACCCTCATACCTCCTGGACGGAAAACGGCATCCGCTTTACCGCAGTCACGGCGGCTCACAGCGATCCCAGCCCCATCGGTGTCATTCTTGAGGACGGTGACAAGAAATACTACGTCACGGGTGATACCCTTTACAACGAAGAGGTTTTCGAAGATCTGCCGCAAGACATTGACACGGTATTTTTGCCCGTCAACGGTGTGGGAAACAATATGAATATGACTGACGCGGCACGCTTTGCAAAAAGAACGGGAGCAAAAAGAGTCGTTCCCCTTCACATCGGACTTTTCGATTCCCTTTCTCCCGAGGATTTTCTCTGTGAGAATAAATTCATCCCCGAAGTTTACAAACCATTCAAGCTATAGGAGGACAATATGAAAGTAACGGATATTAAAACCTTTGCGGTTGACTGCTTCCGCACCAACTGGGTCTTCGTCAAGATCTACACCGACGAGGGCATCACCGGCGTTGGCGAAGCCACTCTGGAGTACAAGGAAAAAGCGCTCATCGGCGCGGTAGAGCATATTAAGGAATATCTGGTAGGAAAGAATCCTCTCACCATCGAAAAACATTTTCACGATATTTACCGCGATGCATATTGGAGAGGCGGTGCCGTACTGATGTCCGCCCTTTCTGCCGTGGAAATGGCACTGTGGGATATTCTGGGCAAATACCTGAACGTTCCCGTATATCAGCTTTTGGGCGGCAAGATCCACGACAAATGCCGCATCTACGTCAACGGCTGGTTCGCAGGCGCAAAAACCCCCGCGGAATTCGGTGAAAAAGCAAGAATCGCCGTACAAAGAGGGGTGACCGCTATGAAGTGGGATCCCTTCGGAAAAAGCTATTTGGAGATCTCAAGCAAGGATCTGAACACGGCGCTGGAATGCATCGGGGCTGTGCGGGATGCGGTAGGTCCCGACGTGGATCTTCTCATCGAGGGTCACGGCAGATTCAACGTTCCCACGGGAATCGAAATTGCAAAAGAGATCGCCCAATTCAAGCCCATGCTTTTTGAAGAACCCACGCCTCCCGACAATCTGGAGGCCTTGAAGGCGGTACGGGATAAATCCCCCGTTCCCATTTCCGCAGGAGAAAGACTGTATACGATGAAGGACTTCAAGGATCTGTTTGAAATGCGCGCCGCAGACTATATTCAGCCCGATATTTCCCACGCGGGCGGAATCATGGAGCTGAAAAAGATCGCCGCGGTTGCCGATACCTATTACATTCCCTTTGCGCCTCACAATCCCTCAGGTCCCGTTGCCAATGCGGCAACGCTCCAGCTTGCCGCCTGCTGTGCCAACTTCTCCATTCTCGAAATTATGTACAGCGACGTGGAATGGCGCAAGGACGTAACCAACGAAAGCCTGAACTACGAGGACGGCTATATCACCATTCCCGACAAGCCGGGTCTGGGCATTGAAATTGATGAGGAAGCGTGTCTTGCCCATCCCTATCAGCCTCACACCCTGCGCCACTATACCGGTGCTTTGACGGATATCAGACCTGCAAAAACCGAATTTTATTTTTAGGAGAAAGCTATGCAAAAATTTGAAGTAAAAGATCACGAACCCAGCCTTTTGCCCGACGGAAATTGGAAGCTGGTATGGGCAGACGAATTTGACGGAACACAGCTGGATCGCAGTAAGTGGAGCTTCCGCCTGAATTATTGGGGAAAGCGCTTTCCCGCCTACACCGATCAGGGTGTGGTTCTGGACGGAAACAGCCACGTAGAGCTTCACCGCACGGAGATCGACGGCAGATACGTCTCTCCTCAGCTTCAGACGGGCGCAAATTCCTTCGACTACCTTCTGGATCCCGATCAGCGGGAAAATCCCTGGGGACAGGCGGGGATCTGGCCCTTGGGAGAGCTGGAGGAGCCGAAATTCGTCCATCGCTACGGCTATTTTGAATGCCGCTGTAAATTCCAGAAGGACCCTGAAACCATGTGGGCGGCATTCTGGACCCAATCCCCCACCATCGGCGCACGCTTTGAGCCGGAGTGGGCGGGAATCGAATCGGACATTATGGAATATTTCCACGAGGGCAGAGCCCATACCACCAACATTTACGGTGGCTACGGCAGACAGTTTGCCAGAGGCGGAAAGGTAAAGTACAATCTGGAGGAAACCGAGGACGGCTGGCATTATTTCGGTATGGATTGGCGTGAAGACGGATATACCTTCTATTGTGACGGAAAAGAGGTCATGCAATGCACGGACCACGTATCCCACGTTCCCCAATTCATCCTATTGACCACGGAGGTGCAGGGCTACCGCTCCGGACTAAAGGGAAATGAAGAAGGCAAATATAAGCTTTTGGGCGGTGGAGGTCTGGTGGATGAACCCCCGTTCAAAATCAAGGATCAGTTCGTGGACGACGCCTTCATCTGCGACTTTGTTCGCGTATTCGACCGTGTGGAGGATTAAATGAAACAAGCAGTATTTATCACCGGCGCCCATTCCGGCACGGGATACAGAATCGCAGAGACCTTTGCGGAAAAGGGGTGGGACGTATTCATCACCAGCCGCAGAGGACCCGATGCGGAAAAAGCGGCAAAAAAAATTGCCGAAGATTACGGCGTATTTGCAAAAGGCTATGAATGCAACATCCGCAACGAGCAACAGGTCATTGATATTTTCGCGGATATTGACGCTTGCGGCAGATTTGTGGAAACGGTGGTATTAAACGCCGCCAATATGGGCTTTTATCCTCAGGATCCCGCGGCGGGACAGGATTTCTGGACCGTACCTCTGGCAGATTTTGCTGAGGTATTTGAAACCAATTTGGTTTGGAATTTCTCCATCGTCCGTCAAGCGGCGATCCGTATGCGGGAGCAGAAAAAAGGCTCGGTGGTCTTCATCAGCTCCAACACCGCTTACCGCGCCATCCCCAATCGGGCGGCGTATTCCGCATCCAAGGGCGGCATCAATTCCCTGGTGCGCGCCCTGGCAGTGGATCTGGGACCCTACGGCATCCGCTGCAACGTGGTGCTTCCCGGTACCATCAAGACCGAGCGCTGGGTACAGATGGGGAACAAACAGATCGTCAACGGTCAGCTGACCCCCATCGGGGATATTTCCGATTTTGAGGATATTGCCAACGCCTGCTGGTTTTTCGGCACGGATCTGTCCAAGAACATTACGGGTACGGAGCTGGTGGTAGACGGCGGTATGACCTGCCAACTTTACCCACGCGTACTCAACGAGCTGAAGAAAAAAGCAATGGAAGAAGAGGAGTAGTCCCCTTCCCTAATTGATTGAACGCTGAAAAAGGAGAGATTCCTATATGAGATGGAGTAAGGAAAAAATTTGGAATTGGTATCATGCCCGCCCCTGGATCCGCGGATGCAACTATATGAGCGCGGACTGCGCCAATCGCGTGGATCAATGGCAGGAGCTTGGCTTTGAGGAGCGTTTCGCCACTACCGAATCAGAACTGAAATTGATGCAGGAAACGAGATTTAATTCCGTCCGTCTGATTTTAGAATACGTGGCCTGGGAAAAGGAGCACGATTCCTTTATGGAGCGGTTCGAGCGGTATATTTCACTCTGTGCAAAGTACGGCATCTCCTGTATGATCGTTTTGGCAAACGACTGTATGCCGCCCAAAACCGAGCTTTGGAAGCTGCCCGACGTAGGTGAGCAGCATTACGATTGGGGCTACCACGGCGGAAAAAAGCATTCTCAGCACAGTGCTATGCACAGCGGTCCCGCACCCCATTTTTATCTGGACGAGCCTGATACCCGAGAAAAGTATTACGAGATGGTTCGGGAGATCGTGAGCAAATACAAAAACGACGAGCGCATTTGCATCTGGGATATTTACAACGAAGCGGGCAACAGCCGCAGAAGAGATCTTTCTCTTCCGATCCTGAAGGAGCTGTTTGCGCTGGTTCGGGAAATCGATCCCATCCAGCCCCTGACTGCAGGAATTTTCAGCTTCAGTCCCAACGTGGAACGCATTAATGAATTCATCCTGGAAAATTCCGATATTATCACCTATCATTGCTACAAGGATTATAATTCCCACGTAAAGATCATCAAAAAGCTGAAGGAATACGAACGGCCCATCATCAACATATAACTGGGGCTTTGTGGCAGGAAAATATCAGACCTACGAGCCTTACGAGGGAACCTGGACCAAATACTACGACGGCGAGCTTCCAAACGTAGACTTTACCAAATGGTTTCACGATCTGTACCGCCCCAATCACCGTCCCTACGATCCTAAGGAAATTGACATCATTCAGGAATTCTGCACCCTGGCAGACGAGGAGTTTTCCGAGAAAACAAAATGAAAAGAAGGACAAGAAAAAAGAGAGAAGCGATCGCCTCTCTCTTTTTTTCTTTTATCTGTGAAGGCCTTTCTTTCTCAGAATGGCAAGGACCTCGTCGGGGTTGTCGCAGGTGATGAGCTCTGCGCCCATTCCGATGGCAAGGTCGATGGATTCTTCATCCTTGGCGTAGGAGCCTGCCCAAAGACGGACGTCGTATTTCTTGCCGAATTCCTTTGCTTCCTCCAGGCTGACCTCACCCTTGGTAATGCCGAATACGCAAGCGCAATAGGCATCCGGATAAATATCGCGAGTAGGCTGTCTCACGTAGCGGGGGGGATAGAAGGTGTGAAGCCTGTACTTAGGTCCGTAGGTATCCACCACGTATTCCAGAAGGTCACCGTGGAAGGAGTTGATCACCACGCGGTCACCAAAGCCGTATTCCTCTACGATCTTAATGATCTCGTCGCACACCTTGTGGGAAAGCTCTACTCTGCCCTCGGTGGGATATTCCTTCAATTCCAGGTCAAGGGTCAGGGTGGGATAATTCTTTGCCAATTCCATCAGGTCGATCAGCGTGGGGATCTTGGTGCCGTTTCCTGCACCCAGCTTCTGCAGCTCTTCCAGCGTATAATCCTCAACGTTGCCCGTGCCGTTGGTGGTACGGTCCACGGTAGCGTCGTGAATAAGCACCAATTTACCGTCGCGGGTCACACGCACGTCGGTCTCGATCTGGTCCACGCCAAGATCCAGTGCCGCCTGAAACGCTTCCATGGTGTTTTCGGGATACTTGGAGCGCCAGCCGCGATGTGCCGCAACGAATACGTTCTTAGAGCTCTGAGTCCAATAGTCTACGTCCACCTCTGCCAAAAGCTCTGCAACCACCTTGGGGAAATCCAGATAGTTATCAATGGTCAGGTAATTGAAATCGGATTTGTAAACGGATTCGTCGTTTCCGCCGAGACCGTAGTCGTCACCGATGTAAACCACCTGGGAATGATCGTAACCGTGCTCCTTGCAGTATACGTCCAGCGCATAATATTTATCGCGAGGCTTGGGAGCCATATCAAAGGAAGAGGAACCGCCAACGAATACGCAGTAATCGCTGAAGGTATTCACCACGTCGTCGTAGATCTTTCTTCTCTTGCTGCGGTCAGGGTCGAAAGCAAGCTTATCCTCCTGCTTTGCCTTGGTACCCAAAATGGGGAAGGTCACGCAGCCGGAGGGGTGGAATTCCACGGATTCTCCTGCAAATTCGGTAAAGCCGTATTTTTCGCGAAGCATAGTGATTCTGGCGGAAACGCTTTCTCTGTCGCAAGGGAGAACGTCGTCACGGATCATATCCATGGTGCGGGTCTCGGGATTATACAGACCGCACTGCAGACCGTAGTTACCGATAATATCAATAGGAAACTGCTCCAACTGAT
>JAZPZL010000198.1:0-6984 GCA_045544655.1 Eubacteriales bacterium | reverse complement strand
CCGACAAAATAAGTGCAATCTTTAAATTTGCAGTTTTCAAATGTTACAGAGGAATCAGCATTTGAGCTATTAATAAAGACTTTTTCAGTTTTTCTCTCACATACAAAAGTGCAATTTCTTGCAATAAAAGTTGCAACACCTTTAAGAATAATTTCACCCTTTTTGTTAGCAACACTATTTGTGATTTTTGAAAGAAGCTCCTTTGAAACATTGTATGTAATATTACAGTTTTCAAAAATTAAAGTTCCTTCGCAATTGATCAATGATTCAATTTTGATATTCTTATTTCTGTATTCTAAGGTTTCACCTTCTGCTATATGTATCATTGAAGAAATTGTTATATCCTCAAAAATGACAAAATCGGGTGCATATTCCTCAAACGCACTAGCGATTTCTTCCCATTCTACAAAATCATCTTCAACCAAACGATAATCGAAACCATCATCGAAGGCGCTGATATAGTTTTCTTTCCCCAAACAATTGATAGTATATTGAATATCGTCTTTGACAATTTTTTCATCTTTTCTACTGATTCGAATGAAATCCAAAATCTCAGAATCATCGTCAAATTGATTTGTAGCCACATAATAATACGATTGAATTAAACGATATAACAAAATAGTTTCATCATTATTAAAAGAGTCAAGAATATTATAATCCACATCAGCAGGAGCAGAGAAGGAATATATTAAGCTGAATATTCTTTGCGCCAACTCGTTTTCGGCAATAACTTCATTTATATTCTTTACATACTTAAAAAACACCGCTGACATAGCATTTTTCTTTTCAACACTCAGATCAGCAACTGTCAATCTTTCTTTATATCCCCACTTGAGTTCTTTAATAACATTTACAATCTTTATCTGGTTGTCGGTAAGACTCTTGATTTTTTCCAGATTACCTTCTATTTTTTCAATTGTTTGGTTGAGCAAAGAAGAAGTTTCTGCGCTCTGCTTAGACACCAAAACAATCGCCTTCATCACAATTTCGGTAAGCTTGGCAAGATTGGCAACACCACGAGCCTGAATCTTCTGATTATCCTTGCTAAAGGTGACCATTTCCCAAAGGCGATTGTACCACTTTTTATTTTTTATAGTGTTAAAATCAGCTTCAGATGATTTTGATATCTCTTCAACCGCTTCAACCAAACATTCAATCGTTTCGCTTATATTCTCTTCGCCCCGTGTAGTTAAAAGAAGTTCATAATTCTCCATTTTATAGACCCTCCATGCTATCCGCCAATTTTGACAACTTATCAGATACAGTTTTTTCTTTCGAACTAATTACCGCCAATGTTCTTGAAGATGCACGATTATTATTTTGTGTAGAAATTACATTGTTTCCAAACTCCCGCATCATTTCTTCTATATTTTTAGCAGTTCCGACAATGTATCCTTCTGCGTGCAATAATTCTGCATAAAATCCTTTTCCGAAAATTTCATCAAGAACATTTCCAAACACAGCGCTTACATAAACACCAATTGCCAGTCCTGCAACAAAACCAATTATTCCACCCGGTAGAAACAATGTAACACCTGCCATAGTTCCACCAACCAAGGCTCCCTTAGTTGTTTCTTCGCCAATCTCACCAAAAGCCTCTTTGGGAGTAATCTCCCCCTTTTTATATCGAATAAAACTACGTACAGACGAAACAGTAAGAGAAATTGCCGCACCTATAACCGCTCCTTGCAACATTTTCGATGCTACTTCCGCTCCAGTTATTTGCGGTGAACCTTTTCCCGATTCAACCTTTTCGGACAATCGTTTAGTTGATCTTTTTACTTGATCAAAATCTCCCCTTTCAGTAATTTTAAGGTTTTCTTTTGCATCTTGCAATTTTTTTACAAGTTCCGTATCGCCGTTCTTTTGTGCAAGGTCGATTTTGCTATCTAAAACTTTATTTATTTCTTTATCAATGCCTTTAACTCCCCAAACAGTATCATTAGATTTTAGTGAGCCTTTTTCCAAAGCCTCTACAACATCAACAGCATTAGTATGTAATCCACTTTGTGATTCTGCTGCTTTAATTGTAATTCTCTCAACTGTTTTTCCTGTAAATCGGTTAATTTTTATACCGTCATATCCAACTGTATTACCATCGGGCAACTGGTATTTATATAATAAACTATCTAATTTGCCCTTACTTGACATTAACCAATCAATCTCTTGTCCAGTACCATTTAGACGCCCATGCAAATATCGTTGAAAACCTTCTGAAGAATTGATTACCGCTTCCTGAGCTGCTTGAGCGCTTGAAAATTGACCGCTATTACGAAAAGAATCGGAATTCAATTTAGCAAATACTTGAATATCCCTTGCTACTTGGCGTGTCCCCTCATACGATAGATCTGTATTCAACACTTTATTAACGGCAGAAGCAGCTCTGTCAAGAGTTTGTGAAGTTATCAAATGATATTGCGCAGCCAGTGTAGCAAATTCCGTTGCTTCAGATAACCACTGCGGGTGTTTCTCCAATTCCCTTTTATATCGCTCACAGAGTTGATTTTCATCGTGTAGTTCTCTGCAGAATTCACAATACTTAACCATAACTTTCGCCCCTCTTATCTCAATGCACATTATTTTTCAACTTATCAATCATTATTATCTTTTCATATTACTTATTAATATCAGCAATACAAAGCCAATTATAAGGATTAAAAACAGTTTCCATAGACTTGCAAGGATCAAAGCTACAACAATGTAGATCAGATACAAAATCAAGCCAATCACCAGAATATATCCGATTACTTTTGGAAGTTTGCCAAGAAGCTTCATTAACAGACTTCTTCCGACATTCGTTGCAAAAAGAAAAATACAAGCAATTAGTAAAATGAATTTTATAATCACAACTCAGTTACTTCCCTTATTGTCGTTTAGATACATTTCCATCATTCTCTCGGCACTTGCCACAAGATCAAAAGATTTTTCTTCTGTTTTTGATCTTTTCTCATTCAAAGATCTCTCTATCATTTCGATATCTTGTTGTAGAAAATATATTTCTTCGTCCAATTCATCCAGTCTTTCTTCATATTCCTCTTGGGAATCAAAATCGAAGTCACCCAGTTCATCTCCGTCCAGATCTTCAATTTCTTCTAACTCTTCTTCCAATTCTTCCTGTTCTTCTTTTGCATTCGTAAGATTTTCTTGAAGTTTTTCGATCGTTGCATTTTTATAGTCTGACAAATAATAGTAAGCTATGGAACACTTGTAATACTCCTTGCCATCGGCTTTTTCGGTATGACAAATTCGTGTTTTGCACTCAAGATCAGTTTCACTCATTCCCTCTGCAGAAATTAAGGAATCCATAAGTTTGAGTTTCCTTCTTTCCAGATCTTCTTTTACTTCGCTATACGTTTTTCTTTTGGAAATCCATACCGTTCTTACGCTTGACATTCCAATCCCTCACTTATCCTCGTTTTCCAAATGCTCCTGCAACAATTTGCGAATGGTACGCTCGCTATATTTGTATTTCACTGCAATTCTGTTAAATTATAACAATCGTTCATTTTTTTTATTTCATCACGCATTTCAGCAACAAAATCATTGGGTGAAATTACCTTGACCCAAGCTCCCTGACTTAAAAGCCACATCTTGATTCCATCACCGTAGACTTCAGCTTCAATCAAATATTTGCCGCTACTTAAACGCTCAATAATCTTTGCGGTAGGAATTTTATCTAAAACAGCCTGAACGGATGGACCGCTAAATTCAAAGCGAATGATTCGCAACACCCCGGGCCACATAAATAGGCTCCTCTTGCGGAGCAACCCTTCATCAAATTCCGGCATTGTGACGGCAGATTCCTTTTTCCGATGAATCGTTATCTCTTTGATCCGGTCTATACGGAAATAGCGGGGTTCCTCGGTCTTCCCATCAATACAAAACGCGATCAAATAAAAATAGTAATCACTGAACAATATCGACACCGGATATATTCTGCGTGTGATCCATTTTCGATCCATACGATAGTATTCAACAGTTATTTCTTTTTTCTCGGTAATGCAATTAACGATCTGCCACAATCTGTCTTGCACGCTTTCGCAATCGTGCTTTACCTCCGGATAATGATAAAGTTCCTTGCGAATGAGTTCTGTTAGTTTTGATTTATCATCACCCGTAGTGAACCGTTTTAGCTTATCCACCAAAGTCAACAGCTCCTCACGGGAAAAGGCACGTGCGCCGATCAGCACCTCCGCGACAGCAAATAATTCTTTGCTGCTAAGAAACTCGTCCATATACAGTCGATAGCACTTATCGCTGTATGAATATTGTAGATTCGTATTACCGACAAGTTCTCTGTGGTCACAGAGAAAGTCTTTCAACTCGTTCATACTGCGCGTAATACTTTTTGCCGAGACACCGTATTCATTTGCTAGAGCTTGAACCGAAAGATCTTCGCCTCTCAGCCCTCGAAAGAAAATCTCAAGTATTCTTTGCTGCTTTGTATTTTTCATAAAAAACTACACCACCTATTGACTTGTATTATACGTGTTTACAAAGACAGATGGTTGTCCGATTGAATTTTTTTCTTCTTCAATTTGTTTGCAAATGAAAAGTGCGCCCACCGAAGCAGACGCACAAAAAACGCAAACTCCGATAGTCGCCAAACCAATTACGCAAAACTGTATATACCATACCCATCGTAATGGAATTTGCATTTTCAATAGATTTGGCTTTTTTATTATATCATACCTATTATTATTTTGCAAGAAACTCCCCTTTTTGCTCCTTATAGCCGGGGTTTATCCCTATGGGCAGCCCCGAAGAGGTACTTTTTATCATTCCAGATGGGTATGCTCGATGATGCGCTGGGCAAGGCGGTCTTCTTCGGGGACGAAGGCGTTGCCGCAGGCGTTGGAGGGCTTCATCTTTGCCGGGCTTGACAACACGATAGCCTCCTTGGAGATCTCCTGGGTGTAGTACTTGCCGGAGGGGAACAGATCGCTGGGGTAGGTCATATTGGGCATAGCCGCCAACTCCAGGCAAATTCCGGCACCGACGGAGCTTTCCAGCATACCGCCGATCCAGCAGCCGATCCCCGCTTCACGGGCAAGCTCGTTGATCTTCCAAGAGTTGTACAAGCCACCGCACCGACCGGGCTTGATGTTCATATACTTGCAAGCCCCCAGTTCGATCGCCTTTTCCGCCATATAGGGAGAGGTAAGGCTCTCATCCAGGCAGATGGGGGTATCCAGCTGACGCTGCAGCTTGGCGTGGTCGATCACGTCCGCGTGGAACAGAGGCTGCTCGATCATTGCAAGACCCAGCTTGTCGATCTTTTTGAACAGGGGCAGATCCTCCAGAGTATAGCCGGAATTACAGTCGATATGGAAGGTGTGCTTGGGGAAGGTGCTGCGAACCGCCTTGAGCATCTCCAGATCCCAACCCGGCATGGCTTTGAGCTTGATGCGTTTAAACCCGTCCGCAATAGCACCGTCGATACGCTCCAGCAGAATATCAATGGAAGCCTGACGGCCGAAGTCGGCGCCCACGTCTACCTCGTCATCGCTACCGCCCAGCATCGTGTGCAAGGGGGTCTTGGTCAGTTTGGACTGCATTGTCCACCAGGCGATCTCGATGGCTGCGTGGGCAAAGGGATTCCCCTTGATCACCGACATCGCCTGATTGATCTCCTGAGCAGAGGAAAAGTCCTTGTGTAGAACCAGCGGTGCCAGAAACTCCTTGGCGGTATAGTAGGTGCCAAAGGCGCTTTCGGGGGAGTAGGTGGGTGCCAGCAGGGGGGTGGATTCGCTCCACGCTGTTTCTGAGCCACTGGTCATTTTGACCATAACAGAGTGGATATCCCGGTCAGAACCGTAGGCAGTGGTCCAAGGTTCGATCATCGAATGGCGGACGTAGTAAATATCCAAAGCATCAATATACACAAGAAAACTCCTATTCCATGTATTTTATAACATTAAAAAAATATCACAAACGGCAATAAAAGTCAACCGACGCAGACGAAAAAATCCCCCTCCCAAGCTCTTGGATTGGGGAGAGTTTTAAAAACTATTTTGAGGAAACCCCTTTCTTTTTTTCCTTTCTTGTCGTAAAATGGGAACAGATACTGAAAAAAGGAGAATACTATGAAAAAAACACTTTTATTTGGGCTTTTTCTTTTGATCTGTATTTCTCTGATCCTTTCTTCGTGTTCCTCTGAAAAAGGATCCTCTTCCAAGGACAAGGGAAAAGAGGCTGCCACGGCACTTGCCCCGGTAGAAGAGGTCAAGGAATTTTTCAAGGTTGAAAAAAAGAAGGCGACTTTGGCGCCCGCGCTCGATGCCGCTACCCTTTCCTCTGCCGAAAAGGACGCTTTGACCTGGTGCAATTCCGCTTATCAGGCTGCCTTAAAGGGATCAAAGGCATCCGCCCCGCCCACCGCCTCCTGGTCCGCAATCTACTCCTTGATGAGTGACGAAATGGACCGCTATTACCGATTCTATTTGGATGGCGGTATGACCACGGAGCAATTCTGCGCCTTGATGGAATCCTTCGCGCTCCACTCCGATGCCAAGGGAATTGCTCTGGGATATATGGATTGTGCAAAGCTGGAAACCGTAACCGAGCCTTTGAAAAAAGCTACGGAATGGGTAAAAAAGAAGAACTTCCTCGACGCCGCCCTGTGCCTGGCAAAGTTGGAGAAACCCTCTGCCAACAAAGACGCTCTGGACCTGATTCAGCGCAACAAGGATGACCTCAAAAAAGGCGTTACGGATGCCGTAACCGAATTTATGGTACGCTGGGACATTGACGAAGGAAAGCTCTTTCTCAATGCGCTTTCCGGTATGGGGATCAATTCCCATCTGGAGAAGGAGGCGGAGCGGCTGGAGGCATATCGTGCAAGTCAGGAGGACACTCTGGTACAATGCAACGTGATGGATACGATGGAAAATCTGTATTCCCATTGCCTGATCGCATTCCCCGAGGTGAACTTTGCTTCTGAAAAAACCTACCGCTACTGCGGTGACGACTGTCTCACCGTCC
>JAZPZL010000197.1:0-15862 GCA_045544655.1 Eubacteriales bacterium | reverse complement strand
TGGCCCAGGAGGGTCTGGAAATACCGGGAAACAGCGCAAAGATCGACTGCTTTTCCGAAGCCCAGATCGATTGGCTGGAGGAGCTTCTCACCCAATACGGGGATACCGAAACCAATATTTTCATTCTGGAGCACGCTCCCTTTTTGAACTGGGGTGCGGGTGATATCAAAAACGGCGGTTATACCGCCTGCATCACCGTTAAGGACGAATATCCCCAGACCGTGCGCTTCTACAATCTTCTGAAAACCTATCGGGACTGCATCGTAATGTCCGGTCATACCCACGTCAGCTTTTACGACGATGCCAATTACTCCAACGAAAACGACGCCTTTGCCCACACGGTACACGTAGGCTCAAGCAGTCAGCCCTGCGGCTACGGCACGGGGACCAAGCTCGTCAGAAGCTACGACGGCAGAAAAAACGTGACCCCCGAATACGGCAGTGAGGGCTACACGGTAGAGGTGTATTCCGACCGTATCGTTTACACCGGATACAATTTCTCTACGGGGAAAAAGATCCCCGCCGCGTGCTTTATCATCCCCGTGGAAGCAAATGCCGATACGCCTCCCGAGGAGGAAGAAGACTTCGTAGGATCGGGAACTCTCGCCGATCCCTATCTCATCAGAAACGAAGCGGATTTCAAGCTGTTCACCGATTCCTTCAGTACGAGCGCCGTGGAAAGCGAAATGTTCGGCTACGGCAAATATTTTCTCCAGACCGCCGATCTGGATATGACCGGTGTCAGCGGATACAGCGGAACCGTGGCAAACGGAAACGAGAAATACTTCTTTGCGGGGATCTACAACGGCGCAGGGCATTCCATCCGCGTGGATATTGACGGCACCGTTCAGCGTTCCGTTTTCCCTTACGTATACGGAACCGTCTGCAATTTGAAGATCGAGGGAACGATCACCTCCGAAACCAGCGCACAGCCGATCCGTACCCTTTACGGCAGTGTTGTCAACTGTATTTTTCATTTAAACCTTTCCGCAAAATACGCAAACGGCATTCTATATTCCAATTACGGTAAGGTCTACAATGTATTCACCTACGGGACGCTGGCTGGCGAAAAACCCCATCCCGTTTCCAACAACGACTCCTCCAAGGATTACGGAAACGTCTTTCATTGTTACACCTCGGGGGGTGTTGCCGTGGAAGATGAATGCGGCGTAAGAGAAGGCGATCCTTCCACCGTTGCAAGTGCCTTCAATCAGCGTGAGGGCTCCTCCTATGAAGCTGCATCAGAGACTTTGGGCGGTAACGCAATGCTTGAGGTCACGATGAAAAACGACGCGCTCGTCTTTCTTCCCGCCGTTCTTGACGGCGATCTGGACGGCACGGAAAAGGTGGACGAGGACGATGCGGTCTATCTTCTCTTCTACACGTTCTTCCCCGAGCGCTACCCCATTGACCCTCTTCAGGATCCGGATTACACCAAGGATGGCAAGATTGATATAGCCGACGTTTTCCATTTGCTTTATTTCGTTTACTATCCCGAACGTTTTCCCTTATCCTAAAATGAAAACCTGCTCTCGGGCAGGTTTTTTTGTCCGTAGAAAAATTGTCAAAAACGCCACGTTTTTCGATTTTCTCTTTACAATGGAAAAAGAAATTATTACAATGGAGAAAAGAACGAAAAAAGGAGAAACCTATGATTCACGCTAAAATTATCTCTTCTCTTGAGAAGGTTCGCTTGATCCATAAGCTGGAGGACTTTGAAGAGGTCAGAGTTCTGAAGGCCGCCCGAGGAGAACGGGTCAGCTTTCAGGTGATAGCCCAGGATCCCCCTTCCGCGGAGGAGCCTCGCGCAATGGGTCTGCATCTGTCCCTGCGCTCCAAGCTTTCCAAATATATCAAGGGCTTTTACGTAGGACAGGTTCCCATGGCACTTCCCGCTTATACAGAGCGTTGCTCCGGAGAGTACGTTACCACGGAGCCGGGACTGATCCCCGACGTGCTTTACCCCTTAAAAAAGCAAAAATACTACACCCAGCCCTACAGTCTCGTCAATTTCTGGTACACCGCAGAGCTACCCGAGGATATCCGGCCGGGCAAATATCCCGTGTACATCACTCTCAAGGGAGTCAAGGACGGGAAAGACGCCAAGGTACGGGTGATCATCGAGGTGGTAGACACCGTGATCCCCAAGAACGATCTGCGCTATACCCAGTGGTTCCACTGCGACAGCATTGCTTCGTATTTTGGTACGAAAATGCAAAGCGAAAAGCATTGGAAGCTCATTGAAAAATTCATCGAGGCGGCATCTCATACCGGCATCAATATGATCCTAACCCCCATTTTCACGCCTCCCTTGGATACCGCGATCGGTACCTACCGCAGGACTATGCAGCTGGTGGAGATCACCAAAAACGGCAAAGCTTACTCCTTTGGCTTTGAACAGCTGGAGAAGTGGGTAAGGCTCTGCCAAAAACACGGCATCCGCTACTTTGAAATGGCGCATCTGTTCACCCAATGGGGCGCTTGCGCCACTCCCAAGATCGAGGCAAAGGTAAACGGAAAGCTGCAGCGCATCTTCGGCTGGGACGTGGCATCCGATTCTCCCGAGTACGCAAGCTTTCTGAAGCAATTCCTGCCCGCACTGCTTGAAGAGCTGGATCGGCTCGGGATCAAGGAAAACTGCTATTTTCACATTTCCGACGAACCCAACAAGGCTCCCGATAAGCCGGACTTCGTCAACTACGGCAAGGCAAAGGAGCTTGTAAAGCCCCTTCTGGAGGGATGCAAGATCATCGACGCGCTGTCTCACGTTGATTTCTACGACAACGGACTCATCGAATTGCCCGTACCCGGTACCAACCACGCCGCCCCCTTTTTGGAGCGGGAGATCAAGGAGCGCTGGTGCTACTATTGCTGCAGTCAGGGACAGCTGGTGGCAAACCGCTTTATGTCCATGCCCTCCTACCGCAACCGTGTCAGCGGTCTTCAGTTCTACATGAACGATATGGATGGATTTTTGCAGTGGGGCTTCAATTTCTACTTCTCCCGTCACTCCGAATTCCCCGTTGACCCTTATCAGGTTACCGACTGTATCCACGCCTTTCCCTCCGGTGATGCCTTCTCCGTATACCCCTATGAAAACGGAGCCATCGAATCCCTCCGCGCCGTGGTATTCTACGAGGGTCTGCAGGACCGTATGCTCCTGAAAGCACTGGAAGAAAAGATCGGCAAGGAACAAACGAAAAAAACGGTCACCCAGCTTGCAGGCAAGGAAATCACCTTCTTCGAATGTCTGGATGCAAGGACCTTGACCGCCATTCACGACAAAGTGCTGGAAATGCTGGTATAAATTCAAAAAAAGAATCGCGAAAGCGGTTCTTTTTTGAACTTTTTCCAAACAGAATATTGAAATATTTTTTCATAGATGATACAATGAAATCAATAGGAGCTTTCCTATTCTATAACCCTTCAGGAGGTAAAAGTATGAAATCATTAAAACGCTCCATTGCTATGCTCCTCGCCGTCTTGATGCTGGCGGGACTTTTGCCCGCAGGCGTCATTGCCGAAGAGTTGCCGACCGTTTCCGTAGAAGAACCGGAGAAGCAAGCCGGCATCATTGAAAGCGATCCCATTCTCTTTCCCGAGACCCTGACCCCGGGAGAGCCAAAAGCAGTCAGCTTAACGGCCGGAAAAGCAAAAGCACTGCAGTTTACTCCCGAAAGTGACGGCTATTACGCCTTCTTCTCACAGGGAGATACAGACCCTCGTGCCGAACTTTATTCAGAAGGAAATTTTCTCTGCGCTTCGGACGATGAGGGCAAGGATAATAATTTTTACATAAACTACCAGCTCACCGCCGGTAAGACCTACGAGCTTAAGGTATGGTTCTGCGATTCCGAATTCAGCGGCACGTTCCCCGTTACCTTGGTCAAGAGGGATCCTGCCACGGCTCTGAACTTTTCCGTAGACAATATCAAGAAAGTCGCGGTAAAAGCCTTTTTTGATCTTGTGCTCTGCGCGGGACCCGAAAATGAAGCCATTGAAGACGTAGAGATCAAAGTGGAAAATGAAGACGTTTTGCGCTATGAATACTCGGATTATGAATACGATGAAAGAAAGATCTACGTCGGTTTTACTGCGCTTTCTTCGGGAAGCACCACCGTCACCGCAAAAACCGGAAGCGGTCTGACTTCTACGGTGGAGATCACCGTCCTTCCTGCCGCGCCTTACACCTTAGGCGAAACAAGGCAGGTGACCGTTCCCGCAGACGAATGGGGATATTCCGTGCTTTGCACCGTTACCGAAGCGGGAGTCTATCAGGTCCGTTGCGAAAATCTTCCCGAAGAAACGGGCTGGTATACCAAATTCATTCAAGTTGAAACTGAAAGTTACGTCTACCCCGGCGAAAACAACCAGTTTTCCCTGGAACCGGGAACTTATTATTGCCATACCTCCCTCACCCGCGAACCGGGAATGGCTACCACCTTTGATTTTACCGTCAACAAGCTCCTTCCCGCTACCGCAGTTCACGTCACGAACGAAGTCCTTGTAGGTGTGGTCGGGGACACCTTCCACGTTGATTGCGAGTTTTCACCTGAAAACGCCATTAAAGAATCTTATACCCTGACCTCGGATAACCCCACCGTTGCCATTCCGGAAGAGAATGAAACTTATCTTCATCTGCTGTCAGCAGGTACGGCAAATATTACCGTCACCACCCAAAACGGTCTGACCGATACCTTCACCCTCACCGTTTCCGATCTCCCCGCCGCCGAATACATCTATCTGAATCACGAGGGAACGGACGCCTACGTCGGAGTTCCGCTGCAGTTGTACGTAAGCAGAGACCCCGATATCTCCGCAGTGGAAGAGATCACCTGGACGGTTACCGATCCGGAACTTGTCACCGTGAGCGTTGACGAATTCGACAGCGAATATGCCAAGTTTATCTTCTCAAAGACGGGACTGTATACCGTTACCGCAAAAAATGAAAGCGGCTTAACTGCCGGCTGCTCCGTGACTGTAAATGAGACTCTCGAGTTTTCCGATACCGCTCCCCTTCCGCTCAGCTTCTACAACTATCAGACAGCAATGGCAAAATTCACCGTATCCGAAGACGGCTGGTATCGCATTTTTTCCGAGGAGATCTCCTCCAACGATCTGTATCTGATCGTTTATGACGAGAATATGGAAGAACTTGTTTGGTCCAACGGTGGATCTTCCGTAGACTTTGATTTTGAAAAGGACAGAACCTATTACGTAAACATCCATCTTTCTCTTGAGGAGGAAACCTCCTTCACCCTGAAAACGATGTCTTTGGTACCCGCTACCTCCTTTTCTTTTTCCACCGACTCCATCGCAGGTACGGTACACTCGGAATTTGAACTGGAATGGGTCTTCGGTCCCGAAAACGCTGCACGTGAAAGCCTTCATTTTGAACTTGCCGATGACAGCATTGCAGAAGTGTACGAAGACGATTTTAACGCCGTTCGATTCCATTTCTACAAGGCAGGTACGACCACCTTTACCGCAACCACCTCAAGCGGTCTGACCGCAACAGCCACCGTCACCGTTACCGAGCCGGAAGCTCTTTCCCCGGGCGAACCGAAAACCGCTACCGTTTCCTATGAAAGAGGTGTTTCTTACGCTTTCATTCCCGAAGAGGACGGCTATTACACCTTTACCTTCGCCAACAGTGACTACTGTAGCACAATAATTTTTGACGATCAAGGAAACCAACTGAGCTGGATCGACGCTATGCACTTTGACAGCCAATTAGAGCTTTCCCAAGGAAACAAATACTACGTATCCATCATTCCTTACAGATCCGCGGGAAGCTGTGAATGTACCGTAACCATTGAAAAAGCCCTTGCCCCCACGCGCTTAGAATTTGAATTCGGAGACAGTATGATCGATTACGTGGGAGAGGAGCTTTACTTAGAATACCGTTTCGGTCCCGAGGGATGCTACGGGGAGGAGGTCACCTTTACCTCCAGCCATCCTGACGTAGTAGAGATTACAGGCGGCGCTTGGATCTATTTGAAAGCGGCAGGCACCGCCCAGGTTACCATCACCAGTGAAAGCGGTCTAACCGATATCATCACCGTCATTTCCAAGGAGATCCCCCGGCTGCAACTTGATACGAATACTTCGGCCACGATCAACCCGGACACCTCGGAGTATACCGCTTTATTCACCTTTACACCCGAGGAGGATGACGTATACTCCTTGCACCTTTCCGATGCACAATGGATCTACTACGATGTCGAAGGTGATGACCTTTACTCAGGCGGCAATTTTCAAAACGATTCTGAAATTATAAACTTCCGGCTTTCCAAAGACGTGGAATACACGTTTGCATTTTCATACGACAGTGCGATCCGCAATTTTAATATTAAGATCACGAAAGCGCTTGCTTTGGAAACCATGGAGATCGCAGAGCTTCCCGAATTGACGGATTATGTTGAAGGATTTGAGGACTTTTATTTCGACGGACTCGCCTTACGAGGCACCCTTGCAGGCGGAGAGCCCGTCAGCTGGGAATGTAACGGCTCGAGCAATTATATGGGCGGTTACGAGGTCGAGATCGAAAGCATTTACAACGACGGACAGTACGAGAAGACCGTCGTCACCTGTGGCGGAAAGACTGCAGAGTTCACCTTGAACATTCACGAAAACCCCGTCGAGCGTCTGGAGCTGGTTCAAGGAACCATCATGTCCTACGTTGAGAACCACGACGGCTATTATAACTCAAATTGGTTCTTCTACTACGTAGAACAGCCCAACGACGCTATGGTCAAGATCCACTACAAAGATGGAAGCTATAAAACCGTCTCCTTTATGGACGAAATTGATTACCATTACACCCTGGAATGGAGTCACAATCAGTATGAAAAGCATTGGAAGGCAGGAACCAACGAGACCACCATCTCCTATCTGGGCAAGGAGGTCATCCTCCCCATCACGGTTCATCCCAACCCCGTTGAAAGCATTGAGTATCTTGGCGATACCATTGAAATACTCGAGCATTCAAACGGCTATTTCAACGAAGACGGAAGCTTCTATTACTTTCCAAAATGTCTGGTGAATGCAAGCTTACGCGTCAACTACAAAGACGGATCTCACAAAACGCTCCCCTTTATCGATTCCATCAACCGTTACATCACCGTCGATTATGAAACCCATCAAGAAGAAAAGCCTTGGGTTCCCGGAAATATCTACTACGTAGACGTCGATTATCACGGAGCTTCCTGCAAGATCCCCGTCACCGTCAAGGAAAACGGCATTGACCGTCTGGAGCTGCTTTCCGCTCCCACTGCTGAATACTACTACGGTGATACGCTCTACGGCTGGATGGACGGAGAAGACTACTATATTTCTTCCCTTTCCAACACGGAAGGTCTTTCTTTCCGGATCCATTACGAAAACGGAAGCTATCAGGACGTATCTCACTCCGATCTGACGGAAGAACTATCTTATAACGGAGCAGAGATCACCATTGATCCCGTTGAGAACGGTCCTCACACCGTAGGAACCGTTCCCGCCGTACTCAGATTTTTTGGAAAAGCTCTTACCTACGACGTCTCTCTTGTAAAATCTCCCGTCTCCTCTCTGGAAGTGGTAGAGCTCCCCGCGAGCGTGGTAGAGGACGATTGGCAGTGGCCCGACGTAAGAGGCACGAAGATCAAGATCAATTATGCGAACGGCACCCATAAAACGGTAACCTTCGCCGAAGAAAACACCCACTTCACCTCGCCCGACTCTCCCGTCTCCTACGTAAAAACAGACGGCTCGATCCTTCGGATCTTCTATGATTACGAGCGGGACTCCTGGATCGCAACCTTGATGGATTGCACCGTCAAGCTGGATATCCCCTGGCAAGACGTTCCCGCGGTGGCAAAGCTTGATCTGATCAAATTCGATCCAGATCTTGAGGGCACCCGCGTTCTGGCAACCTACGAAGACGGAAGCACCCAAAATATCACGTTGGGTAAGGTCCTTATAAAGTACGCAGAAGGGAATTTCTCCTACGGATATATTTCCAGTCCCAACGGTATGACGTTTTTTAATTGGACTGAGTATTCCGACGTAAGAAATTACGGGATTCTGACGATCCATAATTCACGGTTCATTATTCCCCTTTCATCCACGGACCTTCCCGGTGACCTGGACGAAAACGGCGAAGTGGATCTGGACGATGCCATCTACCTCTTGTATCACGTGAATTTCTCCTCAAAGTACCCTCTCAGCCAAAGCGCTGATTTCAACAGCGATGGAAATACGGATCTGGATGATGCCATCTATCTCCTGTATCACGTGAACTTCCCCAACAAGTACCCCTTGAATTAACCTTGAGGAAAGAAAAAATGCTATAGTTGCACAAAATTTGTGCTTCTATAGCATTTCTTTTTTATAAATCCTTTATTTTACCGCCTTTTTTAAATCGGACTTTTTTACAGTCCCTTCTTCCTTCTTGAAAAAAAGCTTGGATTATGATAAAATAACGTCAAGATCGTTCATAAGGGGATTATATGAAAATAAAACCCATCTTTTTTCTCTGTCTGTGCGCTGTTTTGCTTTTTACCGGTTGCGCTTCCCGACTTCAACCGACGAAGCCTGCCATCGAGGAAGCCGAGCCGCAAACGACACAGACCGAGGAAAGTCAAACCGAGACCGCAGAGGAAAGCGTTTTTATCCCATTGGGAACCAAGGGAAAGCTCCGTCTCAAGGTTGTCAGCTTCAACGTCAACACCTACAACCCGAATGCGGAAGGCGCCAACCATTGGGACAACCGTAAGGACGCCCTTTGCGACTATATTCTTTCCTTTGATGCAGACGTGATCTGCACCCAGGAAACACCCGAAATCTATCGGGACTATTTTGCCGAAAAGCTCGGCGGAGCTTACGGCTGGGAGCATTTTAACCACAATATGATCTTTTATCGGCTGGATCGCTTCGAGAAGCTGAGCTTCACCCCCTATTATTACGGAGCGGATCCCACCGTAAAAGCCCCTGCCTACGACGCTTCCATGGAACGGAATTTTTCCGTGATCCATCTGCGGGAGAAAACCTGCAACGCGGAATTTTACGCCGTTGCCACCCACCTGGATCACAAGGGGCTGAAGGCGCGGATCTTTGCCGCAAAGCAGCTCGTCGAGGTCCTTTCCCAAAGCAAGATCCCTTACGTGCTCTGCGGCGACTTCAATTCAAACGAAGAATCCTACGCCTACAAGGATCTGACCGAGGCTTTCCTGGATGCGGCAAAAATTGCAACGGTCGCGGACAAGGGGCGCACCTTTAACAAGTGGGGAAAAGCAGAAGGGGACGGACTTCCGATCGATTTTATTTTCGTATCTCCCGTAAATATCACCGCCAAAAGCTTTCGGATCCTGCGGGACTTTTGGGGTGAAAACCATCTGTATTCCGACCATTATCCCATTTGCGCAGAGCTGGAAATGGCGTATTAAGGAGAAAATTATGTTTGATTTTACCGAAAAAATCGCCGTTGTTACGGGCGGTGCCCGCGTCTTCGGCAAGCATATACGGGAGCGGTTTGAGAAGGTGGGCTTTATCACCGGCGAAAACCTTTGCATTGACGGCGGTACGACCCGCCTGATGATCGATCACGGGGACAACGGCCGGAGTCTGAACCAATGAATCCGCATTTAAAAAATCTGAATAAGATCGAATTCGTGCTGACCGAGGCCTGTACCGGTGCCTGCCGCCATTGCTCCCAGGGAGATCATTCCAAAAAAGGAGGGCATTTGGATCCGAAAATCGGGACCGAGGTCATACGCGCAGTTGCGGCACGGTTTGAGATCCGTACGCTTCTGGTCTTCGGCGGAGAACCCCTTCTCTATCCCGATGCCACGGCAGAGCTGATAAAAGCCGCGTGGGAGGCGGGGATCGAACGCCGCCAGATCATTACCAACGGCTACTTCACCAAGAGTGAGAACGAAATGCGCCGTGTGGCAAAGCTTCTTGCCGAAAGCGGTTGCAACGACCTGCTCCTTTCCGTAGACGCCTTTCATCAGGAGACCATTCCTTTGGAAACGGTACGACTGTTTGCCCTTTTCGCAAAAGAGGCGCAGGTCCCTTTGCGTCTCCAGCCCGCCTGGCTGAAAAGCCGGGTGGATCCCAACACGTACAACCGAAAGACCCACGCCATTTTAGATGAATTCCGGACGCTCGGCTTCCCGGTAAGCGAGGGAAATATCGTTTTCCCCGAAGGGAATGCGCGCCGCTACCTTCCCGAATATTTTACCGACGAGCTGCCGCAAAATCCCTACGAGGAGGATCCGGAGGATCTTCATACCCTTTCCATTGACCCAAAGGGCTTTCTCTTGGGACAAAGCCTGACGGAAAAGCCTGTCTTGCAAATTCTGGAAGAATACCGGATGTAAATTTGAAAGTATCATAAATTTTCTCCGTTCATTGACAGTTTTTCCATTCTGCGGTACAATGGAGAAAACTTTGAAAAGAGAGTGTTTTTATGGAATTTGTAACCTATAAGCATTTGGAGGATCCGTCCCTTCTGAAGGCGGTTTACGACCTTGTGGTTTTGGGCGACAAGGAATTCATTCCGCCCCTTTCCGCCCGTTCCTCCACCACCCAGCAGACTCTTGCGGGAGCAAAGGGCAACGGCATTGATTCTTATTTTGAAGAAATGAAGCGGCAAAGCTTCGTTCTTGCCTTTGAAGAGGGCAAGGTCGCGGGCTTTATGTCCTTCCGCGAAAATTACGAAAACGACCATCTCCCCAAGGGAGAAAATCTGTACGCATCCACCTGCGTGGTGCATCCCGACTTCCGCGGAAGAGGAATGATGCGCGGCTTTTACGAGGCGATGATCGCCGCCTTCCCCACCCGTCCCGTCTACACCCGCACCTGGCACGAAAACATCGGTCACCTGAAGGTTCTGGACCGTCTGGGCTTCGTTCTTCTGGAAACCATTGAAAACGACCGCGGCCCCGGGATCCATACCGTGTACTTCGGCAGACAGCCGAAATAAAAAGAAGCATTTGATAAATAATACAAAAAAGGAACTGAGTCGTCCGCTCAGTTCCTTTTTATAGGTAGGATCGCCTTTGTTAAATACATCCTCCCATTGAAAATGGGAAAGCAATTGATTTGTGGACACTTCAACATTTTCTTAAATGGCTTCTTGTGGAATCAATTCCGCTATAAAAAACATTGTGATACAGAACCTTTTTTGAAAAAAAGGTTCTGCACTCCAAAAAACTTTCCAATTTTTTTAGAAAAAAGCCGATCCTCAAACCGCTAAGCCGTTCCTGAATGAAAAAATCGAGGGAGACGAGGCGTGCAAGGGAAAACCGAGGGAGTTTCCCCATCGTAAATGACTGAGGTTTTCACCGCCGCAGAACGAAGTCGCAGCCGATTCTCAAACCGCTAAGCCGTTTCGGATGAAAAAATCGAGGGAGACGAGGCGTGCAAGGGAAAACCGAGGGAGTTTACTCATCGTAAATGACTGAGGTTTTCTCCGCCGCAGAACGAAGTCGCAGCCGATTTTTTTATTCGGAAGCTTCGTTGTAGAGCTCCCAAAGCTTATCTATATGATGACGAGCCAGCTTTTCGCCGGTACCGCATTCAAAGTAGCAGCTCTTCACCTCGTAACCACCGTTGTTCCAGCAAAATGCGGCGGGAATGTAACGGTTGGCACCGTTGGTATAACCGTGAATGAAGGTCATTTTGAAGGGACTTGCTTCCCGGACGGAACGACCGCAGGTATCGTGCCACTCGCAGGGTACGGTAGCAAAGGCAAGGTCACCGATGGCAAGCGTGGTCAACTGCAAATTGTAAACTTCTGCCTTTTCACCGCTCTTTTCCTTCCATTCCTTGCCCAGCTTACAGGGAAGCTTTTCACAGATCAATTTGATCTTGCCCGTTTCAGCAGGGCGGTTCTCCTTCAATGCCTGACAGATAAAATAAGCAAGCTCTCTGCCCTTTCTCTTGTAATCCGTGTTGCTCTTTTCATTGAGCAGACCCGTATTGGATACCAGGTTCCCACAAGCGCCCTGATGGTAAACCACGTTGGCATCGGGCAGCTTTTCCTCAGCAAAATCTCTCATGGTCGCCACCCAGTCCGGGGAGATCTTCGTACCCGCTTCTCCCGCCACATGAGCAGAACAGGGATGGCACTGCCAATTCACCATCACGATATCCTTTTTGCCTTCGCGGACAAAACGAATGGTCTGCAATCTTTCATCGGCGGCTGTCTCGTGACGTGCCTCTTCCGCAGAGCGTGAGGGGCGAAGCCAATTTCCCAGGTACGAGCCGTCTTCACGGCTGATATATCTGCGAACGTAGTTCAATTCACGGGTATCCGTAAAACCGATGAATGCCTTGGCAGAAGCCAGGTCGCGAAGAGCCTCTTCCGTCGCCTCTGCAATTCCGCCGTAATAGATGGGACTATACGCCTCGAGACCGGGACAAGCCGCACCGCGATGCACGGAAGGACCCGCGTGGGTATGGGTAGAGTTGAAAACGATATATTCCTTGGGAATTCCGAATCTTTCCTCCAGCTCCTTCGCCGCTCTTTCATAAACCGCGTAGCCGGTATGAAGGGTATCGGAGGAAATGAAGATCACGATCTTCTCGCCGTCACAAAGGGCGGTGACGGACACGCAGATATCGTCCATAATATCCATCGATACCCGCTTTGCTTCGCTGCCGTAGCCACCCAGACCGATGGGCTCTGCTGGATTGACCACCTTACGGCAAAAGCCGGCGGAAAAGCCTTCGGGCAAGATAATCCCCAATTTCTCCAATTTTTCTTTCATATTCGTTCCCCTTTTCTTGAAAATTTTATGCAAATACTTGTATTTATCCGTAAAATACGCTAATATTATAAGGAATTACAACACCCTTTGTCAAGGAGAAAACAAAAGGAGATCTTATGAAATTTCAAGGAATTATGCCCGCACTGGCAACACCTCTGAACGAGGATGGAACCGTCAATCTTTACGTATTGCGAGAATTGATCGAATTCTTTTTGAACAAGGGCGCGAACGGCTTTTATCTGGCAGGCGCTACGGGAGAAGGTCTTGCCCTGAATCCCGATCAGCGCAGACTTCTCGCCGAAACTGCGGTCAAGCAGGTAAACGGAAGAGTCCCCTGCATCGTTCAGGTTGCAAGCACCGATTTCGGAGAAGCGGTCCGTCTGGCAAAGCACGCCGAGAGCGTCGGCGCCGACGGGATCTCCTCCACCCCTCCCATCTTTTTCCGCTACGACGAGGACGACGTTTTCAACTACTACAAAAAGCTTTCGGGCGCGGTACAGATTCCCATGATGATCTATAACAGCCCCTTGGCAGGCTTTCCCATCACGCCCGCCTTTGCGGCACAGATGTTCGAGATCGATACCGTGACCTCCATCAAGTGGACCTCCTCCGATTATTTCGGACTGATGCAGTTAAAGCAGCTGACGCACGGAGAGATGCAAATTATGAACGGTCCCGACGAGATGCTCCTGATGGGTCTTTCCGCGGGAGCGGACGGCGGCATCGGAACGACCTATAACTTTATGCTTTCCCACTATCTGTCCGTATACAAGGCATTCCGCGCAGGAAATATGGAAAAAGCGCAGGAATATCAAAATAAGATCACCTCCATCATCGGAGCCCTTCGCACCGTAAAGGCTTGCCCCTCCATTCCCGCTACCAAGGCACTCCTTGAGGAAATGGGCTTTCCCGCAGGGGATGCCGCCTTCCCTCAAAAAAAGCTCTCTCCCGAAAAGAAGCGAGAGCTCATCACGACTCTTTCTGCGGCAGGTTGGAACCGTGAGCTGTAAGGTACTGGAGCACAGCGCGGACGTATGCGTCATCGGCGGTGGCTTTGCGGGAATGTGCGCGGCCATTTCGGCGGCTCGGCACGGCGCAAGGGTCGCCATTCTCCACGACAGACCCATGTTCGGAGGGAACGCCTCCTCTGAGGTCCGTATGTGGCCTATGGGCGCAAAAGGACAGGATCTGCGGGAGACGGGTCTGTTTGAAGAGATCATCCTGGAAAATATGTCCCGCAATCCCACCCGCGCCTACGGCATCTGGGATTCCGTGCTGTTTGAAAAGGTAAAAATGCAGGAAGGCGTAACCTGCTTTCTCAATTGCTCCGTCTACGATGCGGAAACGGAAAACGGAAAAATTTCGTCGGTAACCGGATGGCAGACCACCACCTATCAGCACCATCGCGTAAAGGCAAATATTTTTATTGATTGCTCCGGAGACAGCATCCTTGCAGAGCTTTGCGGCGCGGAATATCGGGTTGGCAGAGAAGCCTGCACCGAATTTGACGAAAGCGCCGCTCCCGAGACCGCCGACCGAAAAACCATGGGCAATTCCTGCCTGATCCAGGTGCGGGAAACCCCCGTTTCCATTCCCTTCACCCCGCCCTCCTGGGCGCGAAGCATCCCCGACGAGGAAGTAATGTCCACCCGTCCCCATCTCCCCGATCAATTCCGCGACAACAATTTCTGGTGGATGGAGCTTGGCGGTGAAGCGGACACCATTGCAGATGCGGAAGAGATCCGCGACGAGCTTCTTGCCCTGTCCTTCGGGGTATGGGATCACATCAAGAATCAAGGAGACCACGGCGCCGAAAATTGGGAGCTGGACTGGGCAGGCTTCTTGCCCGGAAAGCGGGAAAGCCGCCGCTACGTGGGAGAACATATTTTGTCCCAAAAAGAGGTGCAGGCAGGCGGAAACTTTGACGATATCATTGCCTACGGCGGTTGGCAGATCCACGACCATCCCCCTGCAGGCTTCGACCACAGGGGAGAGCCTACCACCTATTACCCTTGTCCACCTTGCTTTGGCATTCCTTACCGTTGTCTTTATTCCAAAAATATAAAGAATCTGATGTTCGCCGGACGCAACATCAGCGTTACCCACGTAGCAATGGCAGCCTCCCGCGTCATGGCGACCTGTGCGCTGCTGGGACAGGCGGCGGGGACTGCTGCGGCGCTCGCCCTTGAAAAGGGGATTTTGCCCGGAGAGGTTCTGAAAGAGATCCGCCTTTTGCAAAAGACCTTAATGGATGACGACGTGTATCTCCCCGGGCATCACCGCCCGATTTCAAAGCTTTGCAGTGAAGCCGGGCTGGAGGGAGAAAGCGATGGCATTGAATCACTCCGCAACGGAACGGACCGTCCCACGAAAAACGGGAGCAATTCAGCAAGCGTCCCCTTGGGAAGTGATATTACCTATACGCTGAAAAAGAAAAGCCTTGTCAAAGAAGTGCGCATTGTTTTTGACAGTGATCTGAACCGAGACACGGTCAAGGGTGGCATCCGGGAGGTACGGGACTGCCCCACCTTATGCAACCGTCCCCTGAATCTGAAGCCCTACACCTTCCCCGCAACGATGGTTCGCTCCTTCGAGGTGCTTGCCGACAAAGAAGTGATCTTCCGCACGGAAAGCAATCATCAAAGGCTGGTGAAGATCCCCGTTAATCGCGCGCTTCAGACCCTGACTCTTCGTCCTTTATCCACCTACGGGGAGGAAAAAGCAAATATCTTTTCATTTGATTTCGAATAAAAAGGAGAAATATGATGAGTAAATACGGCGTTTCCATCAAATGGCTTGCAGTGGCAAGCTTTGAGATGAAGCTGAACGGCAAGACCGTGGTTACCGACCCCTACATCACCGAATGCGTCGGAACGGATCTGGACTATACCGCAGTCGAAAACTGCGACTTCATCACTTTGACTCACGCCCATTGGGATCACATTACCGATATTCCCAGACTTTACGAAAAATTCCAGCCCAAGATCCTCGCAGGTGAGATGACTTCCCTTGAAATTGCAAGATGGCTGAACATCTGGCCCTCTAAGGTATACCCTATGTACCCCGGCACCGAACTGGATTTCAAGGCTTTCAAGGTAAAAGCTCTC
>JAZPZL010000196.1:0-7182 GCA_045544655.1 Eubacteriales bacterium | reverse complement strand
TTTTCAAATAATAATCCTTTGCAATATTGGAAAACTTCGTTGCAACTTTCAACGTTTTTCTTACGTCATCGCGAAAATCAACCGGTGCGGCAACCGCCATTTTGCAAACACCTGTTTTCAAATCAAGAAGCTCATAAACGTCAGGGTTATATTCCAACAGAATATCTTTCCCTGCAACTCCGAGATCCGCCGCACCCCGTTCTACGTAAATGGCAACGTCAGAGGGCTTTACCCAAAAATAACGAACGCCGCATTCTTCGTTTTCAAAAATAAGCTTTCTCGTGTTTTCCATAACCTGGGGACATTCAAAGCCCGCTTTTGCAAACATGGTATATACACGCTCCCCCAGTCTACCCTTGGGAAGAGCAATATTAAGCATTTCTTTCAAGAAGTTCAACCCCGCTTTCCGTTAATTTCCACAATTCCTTGAATTTGATCTTAGCAGGAACGCTTCTTTGTGCCACTGCTGATTTTCCTTCTGAAATCAACTTGTTCAAAACGAGAGCGACCTCGGAAAACGGTACGTTCTCATTGTAAACAACTACGGAATCCACGTCAAATTCTTTCTTTTCGATCAAAAGATCCTCGATCAGGTCCAAATAAACCGCAAAACCGATCGCACCGGCTTTCCGATCCATTTTTTTCATTAATCCATCGTAACGACCACCGGAAAGGACGGCTGAAGGAATGCCTTTCACAAAGCCCTTGAAAACAATCCCGTTGTAATAATCCACACCGTTTACAATAGAAAAATCAATACGGATCATATCCTCAAAGCCTGCATCGCAAAGGCTGGTGCAAAGCTGCTCAAAGGAGAGAAGGGACTCTTGGCTGACGCGTCCGTTCAAAAGAGAGCGAAGCTTCGGCAAAATCAGAGAAGGCGAACCGTAAAGCTGGACAAGCTGTTTTAAGATCTCGATCTTTTCCTCCGATACCCCGGCATCAAGACAAATTCGTTCCAGATCGTGAACGTTCTTTTCACCAATGGTGAGCAATACTTCCCTCTTCAAAGAATCACAGATCCCAAAAGATGCAAGGAGCTCAGCAAGCAAGCCGCACTCCGAAAGATCGAGAACCACGTCCTTGGAAAATACAGTGAGACTCTTTGCCGCAAGACTCAAAACCTCAAAAACAGAATAAGCGTCCAGCTGGCCCATACATTCTACGCCAAGCTGAAGGATCTCCTTAAAGGAATGGGTACCACTGGAAACTCTGTAAACGTTTTCATTGTAGTAAACTTTATCCACAATGCCTTTGGAAGCGCGAAAATTCTTAATAATTGATAAGGTAACGTCTGGCTTTAACGCCATCAGCTTTCCATTTGTATCCGTAAACGTAATAATACTATCAGAAATCAAAAAATCCTTATTACGAACGTAAAGATCGTATTCCTCAAACTTACTCATTTTAAAATGAGCATACCCGTACTGTTCATATAAAGAACGGAGCTTGTTGATCATAAGATCCTCTTTGCTCAATTTAATTGCATTCATGATTTACTATCCTCATTCTGTTCAAGTAGTTTCAAAACCTTCTCATAACCGCCGCTACCGTATGCGAGACACTTGTTCACGCGACTGATGGTTGCGGTGCTGACTCCGGTTTTTTTGTTGATATCCTGATAATTCGTTCCGTTTTTCAAAAGGATCGCAATTTCGAGACGCTGAGACATATCCAAAATTTCTTTGATGGTACAAAGATCTTCTAAAAATGAATAGCAATCCTCCGGAGTTTTCAGATCCGCAAAAGCATTCATCAAACGATCGGTCATTTCATTATGCCAATTTGCCATATTTTTCTCCTTATCACCAAATGATTTAATATATTACCACTTTAACGCGCTAAAGTCAAGGCAAATTTCGATATTTTAATAAAAAAGATGCAAAAGACTCTCGCCCTTTGCATCATTACAGTATTACTTCAGACCAAGCTTCTCGACCGCTTCCTCGCGCATTTTATATTTCAGGATCTTTCCTGCTGCATTCATGGGAAACTGTCAACGAAATCAACGTAACGAGGAACCTTATGACGAGCCATACTTGCAGCAATGAATGCCTTCAGTTCTTCTTCCGTCATGGTTTCCCCTTCCTTCAAAATGATACAAGCCATAATCTCTTCGCCGTACTGTTTATCGGGAACGCCGATAACCTGAACGTCACGCACCTTCGGATTGGTATAGATAAACTCTTCGATCTCCTTCGGATAAATATTTTCACCGCCGCGAATAATCATATCCTTCAATCTGCCGGTAATCAAATAATTCCCCTCGGGAGTGCGGCAGGCAAGGTCACCGGTATGGAGCCATCCATCCTCGTCAATGGTAGTTGCGGTTGCACCGGGCATTTTATAATATCCCTTCATCAGGTTATAACCCCGTGCCACAAATTCACCGTTCACACCGTCGGGACACTCAAGTCCTGTCTCGGGATCGACGATCTTACATTCAACGTTCGCAAATGCACTGCCAACCGTTTCGGTACGAACCTGCAAGGAATCATAGTAACTACTCATCGTGCATCCGGGACTTGCCTCCGTTTGTCCGTAAACGGAAACGATCTCTTTCATATTCATAATATCGGCAGCTTTTTTCATTAAATCAGCAGGACAGTTTGCTCCTGCCATAATGCCGGTACGAATATAAGAAAAATCCGTCTTTTCAAAATCAGGATGCTGCATCATAGCAATGAACATGGTAGGAACGCCGTTGAACGTGGTAATATGCTCATTATGAACGCAAGCAAGAGCAGGTTTTGGTGAAAAATAAGGCAGTGGGAACATGGTAGCACCGTGAGTCATTGCCGCAGTCATGGAAAGCACCATTCCAAAGCAATGGAACATAGGCACCTGAATCATCATACGGTCTGCCGTTGAAAGATCCATATGGTCGCCAATATATTTTCCGTTATTTACTACGTTGTAATGGGTCAACATAACACCTTTTGGGAATCCGGTCGTACCTGAGGTGTACTGCATATTACAAACGTCGTTTTTATCAACGGCGGCAGCCATACGTCGAACCTCTTCCATCGGGATCTGGCTTGCTCTTTCCAGAGACTCCTGCCAAGTCATACACCCCTTCTGCTTAAACCCAACGGTAATAACGTTGCGCAGGAAAGGCAGTCTTCTTGCATGAAGTGACGAACCGGATTTCAACCCCTCAAGCTCGGGACACAGCTCGGCAATGATCTTGCCGTAATGAGTATCCTTCGCCCCCTCGGTCATAATCAGGGTATGGGTATCAGACTGACGAAGCAGATATTCGGCTTCGTGGATCTTATATGCAGTATTTACCGTTACAAGGACTGCACCGATCTTAACGGTTGCCCAAAAAGCGATAAACCATTGAGGTACGTTGGAAGCCCAAACTGCAACGTGGGTTCCTGCTTTTACACCGAGCGCGATCAGGGTTCTGGCAAAGGTATCCACATCGTCTCGGAACTGACTGTAAGTTCTGGTATAGTCTAAAGTGGTATATTTAAACGCATACTGATCAGGAAATTCTTCAACCATACGATCCAAAACGTCAGAGAAGGTAGCGTCGATCAAAAGATCCTTCTTCCAGACGAATTTGCCGGTGCGAGCGCGGTTATAATACAGCGTTTTTTGATTTTGGGAAGGGTCGCCGAACTGGTTCATAAAACCGACGAATTGAGCGAAAATGATCTCCATATCATCCAGCTCTGTGCACCAGGAGGGATCCCATACGAGAGAAACAAAGCCATCGTAGTTTACGGAGCGAAGTGCAAGAATGATCTCTTTGATCGGAAGATCACCTTCACCAGCAAGACAATATTCTACTCCGTCTTCTGTTTTTCTGGCATCGTTGAACTGCACGTGGCGAACGTAAGCTCCCAGATTTTTAATGACCTCTTCCGGATATTCACCTTTGCCAAAATATGCGGCGGACATTTGCCACAGTGCGGCAAAATGATTACTTGCAAAACGGTCAAGCAGATCACGAAGCACTGCGGTATCGCTGAAAGGTCCGGTAGTCTCCAGCAAAAGCGTAACGGAAGCGTCCTTTGCTTTTTGCAGCACTTTTTGAATCAGAGAATAAACGTTCTCAACCGCTTCCTCGATATGTTCGCTGTGATTTGCCCGAAGGCGGATATACGGAATGTGCAAATTGGAAGCGATATGAATGCAATTCTCGATCTCCTCAATTGCCTTTTCCTGAACGCTTACGTCTGAAACGTCGGTAATCGTGTCAATACAAGGAATCTTTAAATTCTTCTCATACAGTTTGCGAAGGGTTGCACCTGCAGCATAATCGTGAAAAGCACCATCCTTATCGGTAAAAAGACGGTTGTAGATATTATGAAGTTCAATACCTTGAAAATGAAGTTCTTCAGCAATGTTACAAAAGTCATCAAAATTGCTGTTGTGCCATCCCTTTGTAGAAAAGGAAAGTTTCATTCTTTACGCCTCCTCATAAACGATTTTATTAACAGCATTCAAATATGCACGAATGCTGGCTCCGATGATGTCGGTAGAAATACCGTTGCCGGAATAAAGCTTTCCGGCGGCACGAAGCTTAACCAATGCAGAACCCATCGCTTCCTTGCCCTCAGTAACAGACTGGATCTGGAAATCATCCAATTCGTAATGATGTCCGATGATCTGATCTATGGCACGGAAAGCAGCGTCAACGGGACCGTCTCCGATACATACGCCTTGCAATACGCTCTCACCTTTTTCAAGAGTGATCTGCGCACTTGCGGAAATGATATTTCCGTTATTAACAACGTAATTCACAAGCTTAAAGGTAGCGGGAACCTGCAAAGCAACACTTGCTACGATCGCATCCAACTCCTTGGACCCTACGGACTTTTTCGCGGCTACGCGTAAAAATTCTTCATAAACGCGTTTTTGATCATCCTCGGAAAGATCGTAGCCTAGCTTTGTGACAAAAGAGATCACCGTAGCCTGATCGTCACCTTCACCCAAATAAGTACCGGCCTCATCGTAGGTTGCAACAGTCATTGCAGAGCGTTCGTTTTTCGCATTGTTGGCGATCCAGGAAATTTGCTTTAAAATACGGAAAAGCTCAGTCTGATTGATCTGCGCGGAATAGTTATAGCGGTTACCGCAGTTCTTCAGCATAGAAGCAATGTCAGCCATAGGTGCGTAAATACCCGCAACGTCGGTCTTAATGCAAGAAGCACCAGCACGGAGTGCCAAAACGGATGCGGCACTTGCAAGTCCGTTTGCATTCTCGCAACGAACACCGACAGGGACCGTCAAGTCCTTGGTATAGTCTTGAACGAATGCAGAAAAATCATCGGGAAGCATCTCAGCCGCACTGTCGCAAAGCGTAATTACGGTAGCACCTGCTCCAACGGCAATACGGATCGCCTTTTCCAAAAATTCAGGCTCTGCGCGAGTGGCATCCACTGCACAAAATTCAACGTCATCCAAGGATGCCTTTGCAGTACGGATCGCTTCCTCGATCCATGCAAGCATAGGATCCGCTTTCTTTCTGGCAATATACTCCATTCCAACGGGAGAAACGGGAACCTCAACGCGAACACGTCCTTTTTTTGCAGTAGAAAGAGCAGAAATCGCATTGACTACACTGTCCTTATTGCTTCCGGCAGCAACGGAAATAATGCTGTTCTTAACAAAGGAAGCAGTCGTGCGAACGTAAAGACTGTCCGCCTTTACGTCAGAAATCTCGGGAAGCTCAATCACGTCCACGCAAAGTTTATCCAGTTGACGGGCGATCTCCAGCTTTTCCTTAAATCCTAAAACACCCTCTTCCGCACAAAGCGTTGTGTCTGCGATCATGATCTGTTTCATAATAAAATCCTCTCTTCATCGAAATTCCTCAAGAAACAAAAAGCCCCTGAGGTAAAAACCTCAGGGACGAAAAATATCCGCGGTACCACCCTGGTTGCCGAAAAGCGGCCATCTCAACGAGTTCTAACAAACCCTTTGCCATGATAACGGGGCAAGCCGTAGCCGCTTACTGAATTCAGCGACTCTGCTCCGGAATGAGAATCCGCTTCTCGCACTTTACTGTCTTGCACCAACCGACAGCTCTCTGTAAAATGCATTGAAAAACGGAAGATTTCCTTCATCGCATTTAAAAAACTTGCACAGATTATATCACAAGAAAAAGGAGTTTGTCAATACCAAATGGAAAATTTTATTTATACCGGGCACCAAGGCTCATCGCCTTCAGGTTCACGTCGATCATATCTGCACGCTTTGCAGAAATAACCTTGGTAAGAGTCTTCTTGACCTGTTCTTCATCAAATTCACCGAGAACCTGAAAGATCTTGCCCATCAGGATCATATTTGCAAGGGTTGCAAATCCGTTTTCACCGGCGAGCTTGGTTGCAGGTACAGGAAAAACCTGAACGTCGGTACGCTTCACTTTCCTTTCAACAAGAGAAGAATCATAGAAGATCATACCACCGGGGACAACTGCATCCTCAAACTTATCCAAGGAAGGAAGATTCATAGCCACAAGGATATCGGGTTTGGAAACGATGGGGGAACCAACGGGCTCGTCACTGATGATAACACTGCAGCTTGCAGTACCGCCGCGCATTTCAGGACCGTAAGAAGGAAGCCAGCTAACCTGCTTGTCTTCGATCAAACCTTTGTAAGCCAGCATTTTACCGGTGAACAGAATTCCCTGACCACCGAAACCGGAAAGCAAAAACTGTTTAGCACTCATTTGTTTTCCTCCTTTGCACTGCGATCCTTGTAAACACCGAGAGGATAATAAGGAATCATCTTTTCGTTGATCCACTTCAAAGCGTTCTGAGGAGTCATACCCCAGTTAGTAGGACAAGAGGAAAGAACCTCAACCAAAGAGAAGCCTTTACCGTCGATCTGATTTTGGAACGCTTTTTTAATCGCCTTTTTCGCATTCTTGATATTCTTAACGCTGTTAACGGTAACACGCTCCAGATACTCAGGTCCATCCAACTCGGAAAGCATTTCACAGACACGGATGGGGAAACCGCAAGCATTGGTATCTCTTCCGTAGGGTGAAGTCTGGGTAACCTGTCCGGGGAGAGAGGTAGGAGCCATCTGACCGCCGGTCATACCGTAGATCGCGTTGTTGATAAAGATAATGGTGATATTCTCGTTTCTGGCTGCGGAATGAACGGTTTCAGCCATACCGATAGAAGCAAGGTCAAGTCGGATCGTAGCCATGTCGTTCTGTGA
>JAZPZL010000195.1:0-8292 GCA_045544655.1 Eubacteriales bacterium | reverse complement strand
ACCCGACTGTGCCGAGCCGAATGGCGATGGCGGAGTCCCGGTATTAAGGAGTATTCTTTTTTCAAAAAAGCGTCAAAAGACTCCTGCATACAAAAAAGAGGTTCTTCCGATTCGGAAGAACCTCTTTTCTTTCGGTTTTTATTCGTGCATTTTTCCGTTGTAAAGGGCGGCGGCGCGCTCCAGATTGTCTGCGGCGTGGTGCTTGGCACTGTCGTACACGTCCTCCAGAGAGGCGAGGATCTTTTTCATATCCTCGGGGGAGGGATTGCCCAATACCCAGTTCATCAGCTCCCATTCGGGGGGCGGGTTACCAACTCCCAGCTTTACGCGGGGGAAGGAATCGGTGCCCAGACAGGCGATGATGGACTTGATGCCGTTGTGACCGCCTGCGCTTCCGTTGCCGCGGATGCGGAAGATACCGGGGGCGAAATTGATATCATCGTAAATGACCAGAATGTTCCGGGGCGGGATCTTATAGAAGGCGGCGGCTTCCCGAACGGCTTCGCCGGAAAGGTTCATAAAGGTCTGGGGCTTCATCAGAAGCACCTTTTTGCCGTTTAAGGTGCATTCACCGGTCAGCGCCTTGAAGCGGAGATTTGAGACGGTGACGTTTTCCCGCAGGGCAATGTAGTCCAGTGCCATAAAGCCTACGTTGTGACGGTTTTGAGCGTATTTGTCTCCGGGGTTTCCGAGACCTACGACGATATATTCGGGTGCTGCCATGGCATCTCCTTCCGGTTTTTCAAAAATAAAGTTTTCCAGTTTTTGTTGAAAGGTGGATTCTTCCTGCGAGAATACGGGCGCGGGGGGTGCCTTTTTGGTGCAGGCGTGGCGCACCAGCAGAATGCCCAGAGGTAGGGCAAAGAAGCAGAAGAGGAGCAGGGCGAGACTTACGAAGGTGGTGATGGGATCATCCTCTCCGAGTCCTGCTTCCATACAGATGCGGACGGGGAAATTGGAAAAATTAAAGGCGATATGGCACAGCGTTGAGGGCAGGATGGAGTCGAAGCGGTGCGCCAGCCAAGCCATCAGAATACCCAGCGGCAGGGTGAATACGATCTGATACAGATTGCCGTGGATGCAGGCGAAGATGATGGCGGAGATCACGATGGCGCGGGAAGGCACCATACTCTTTTTCAGGGTATTCAGCATCAGACCTCGGCAAAGAAGCTCTTCCAGGAAGGGGGCGATCACGGAAATATAGATCAATTCCACCCAAAAATTGGGATTTGCCGCCAGAATGGCTTCCTGCTCCGCCATATAGTTGGTCTGGGATTCCTGTACGGCGGGGATCAGGTTCATTGCCCCGATGAGAACGATGGCAACCATATAACCGCCAAAGCCTAGAAGCGCGCCTGCGCCCAGGGAAGAGGCAGGTGCTTTTTTCAGGGATGCGTCCTCGGGGAGCTTATTCCGCTTGATGAGGGCGATGACACCGAAGAACAGCAATCCGCTCAGAAGCATGGTCTCGTAGATCATACTCAAGGCAGAGGAGGCGAGCATTTCCGCATCCGTACCGGAAAAGACTCCGACCACGCCCAGGATGACTCCCACGGCGGTGCTTGCGGCAAATTGCAGAGCAAAATACAAGGCGGCGTAGGCGGCGCATTTCAATAGTGCCTGAAAAACGGTTTGTTTTTTCATTTGGATTCCTTTCTGTGAATTATCGGTTCACGCGGAAAAATTCGATGGCGGCAAACGCCTTGTCCTCCAGCTCGGGGAGATTTAGCTTTGCTTCCTCCTCCAAAACTTCCTCCAGGGTGGGATTCAGCTTGGGATGACGGGGAGTAAAGACGGTACAGCAATCCTCGTAAGGGAGGATGGAGGTCTCAAAGCAGTCGATCTCGCGGCTGGTGCGGACGATCTCTTCCTTATCCATACCGATGAGGGGTCTGTAAACGGGAAGATCTGCAACGGCATCGGTACAGCGAAGGGCATCCATGGTCTGACTTGCAACCTGACCCAGACTTTCCCCTGTGACGATGGCACCGCACTTCTGCCTCTGAGCTACTCTGCAGGCAAGGCGCATCATACATCTGCGCAGAAGAATGGTAAAGTATTCTTCCCGGCAAGCCTCCTGCAGGGCGAGCTGGATCTCGGTCAGTCGGATGGAGGCGAAATTGACGGTATCGGTATAAGCGCACAACTTGCGGGCAAGGTCTACCACCTTTTCCTTGGCGCGCTCGGAGGTGTAGGGGAAGGACTCGAAGTGAAGCGCGTCGATGAAGGCGCCTCGCTTTGCCATACGGTATCCCGCAACGGGGGAATCAATACCGCCGGACAAGAGAAGGAGCGCTCTGCCCGAGGTGCCGTAGGGCATACCGCCCGCACCGGGAAGCTTGCCTGCGTGAACGTAGGCGTAATCCTCGCGGATCTCTACCCAGACCACCTCGGCGGGATTGTGCACGTCTACCTTGGGAGCGTTTTTGCCCAGGGTCCTCAGAATGCATCCGCCCACCTCACGGCAGATCTCGGGAGATTTCAGAGCAAATTTCTTATCGCTTCGTCTGGCATCCGCCTTAAAGGAGGGCGCGCCGATGAGCAGGGGCGCGATCTTCTCCCGCACCGCCTCCAGAATGGCGTCCATATTCTTTTCCACCCGATAGGCGATGGAAAGGCTGACGACGCCGAATACCTTCTGCAACTCGGGGAGCGCTAGATCCAGCAGAGCATCGTCCTCCGATTCCACGAAGACCGTGGACTGGGAGGTAAATACCCGAAATTCACCCAGGGGCTTCAGCTTTCTGCGGATCTGCTTGAGAAGGATGGCGTCAAAGTAGCTTTTATTGGCGCCCTTCAGGATCAGCTCGCCGTATTTCATTAAAATTGATCGTTTTTCCATAAATTCACCTTATGATTTCTCGAAGGATGCGGCAAAATTCCCTTGCCTCCTCCTCCGTATTGAGTCTTGAAAAGGAAAGTCGCACGGTGCTGTCACCGTCTTTTTGGTTCAGACCGAAGTTTTGCAGAACGGGACTCTTTCCCGAATGGGAGGAGCAGGCACTGCCCGAGGAAACGAAGACCTCTTTTTCGCTGAGCATGTGGAGAAGTATTTCGGAGCGGAGAGAGCGCACCGTCATAGACAGGATATGGCAGGAGGTTTTTTTCGCCTCGTTGAAGGAGATGCGATTGTCACCCGCAAGCTCTGCTTTGATGATCTCCCGCAGGGCGCTCATTCTTTTACAGCCTTCCTCAAAGACTGCCTTGCCTTCCTCCGCCGCCTTGCCGAAGGCGACGATGCCGGGGAGGTTTTCCGTACCGGAGCGCAGACCCTTTTCCTGACCTCCGCCGTAAATGCGGGGGGGAAGATTCGTTCCTTTTTTCACGTAGAGTGCGCCCACGCCCTTGGGACCGCAGATCTTATGGGCAGAGAGGGAAAGGAGATCCAAGCCTAAGGCACTTGGGATGATGGGACTTTTCAGGTAGCCTTGCACACCGTCGGAAAAGACGAGGGCAAAGGGGCTTTTTGCCTTTACCAGTCGGGAGAGGGTAGCAAGATCGTACACGGCGCCGGTTTCGTTGTTGGTATGCATCACGGCGGCGAGGATGGTCTTATCGTTTGCAGCCTCGGCGATCTCAGCGGGGTTCAGCGCGCCGCCGCGGGTGGAGAGGCGGATCACCTCGAAGCCCTCGCTTTCCAGGGCGTTCATACAGTTTGCAACGGCGGGATGCTCGGAATCGGTGGTGAGGATGCGGTTTCCGCGACGGCGAAGCTTTTGCACCGCCCCGAAAATGGCAAGGTTATCCGCTTCCGTACCGCCGGAGGTGAAAAAGATCTCCTCGGGGAGTGAGCCGATGCTCTTTGCCACCTGCTCCCGCGCTTTTTTCAGCCTTTGCTCTGCTTCAAAGCCCAGACGGTGGAGGGAGGAGGGGTTGGCAAAATGCGCCAATTCCTCACGCATAACAGCCAAAACCCCTTCGCTCATGGGGCTGGATGCCGAATTATCAAAATAAATCATAAGGTTATAATCCTTTTAGGAATGAAAGTTTCTTCGGTTTCTTTTTTTAAAGAAGGAACGGGCTTACTTGTTAAAATCGAACACGGCTTTGCCGTCCTCCAGGCGAAGTCTTGCATCGAAGGCGTTCCCCGTGCGAGGGGAGATAAAGCCGGAAAGGGGGTCGGTGATCCCTTCGGCAAGGAGCTTGCGCGCCTGATGGATGGGGATCGCCCTGCGGCAGATGGAAAGATTGATGCGGAATTTGCACCCGTCCTTGTAGCCGCGACAACCGTAGGAATATTTTCCCTTGACCACGTCTGAACCGCATAAGGGGCATTTTCCCACCGAGTCTCCGTAAAAGCCGATATCGAAGTCACTGCCCTCACCGCCCAGTTCGAAAACGGAGCGGATCTCCTCCTTGGCAATGTCCACCGCGCCGTCCACCTGCAGCTCTCCGCGGAAGACTTGCTTCAGCGCCTTGCCCGTGGTGGCGGTCTTGAATTTATCCATAGAAATTCCCATAAGGGATAACTGCTCGATGAGGTATTTGCCGTCGGGCAGAATGGTGTATACGTCCTTTTTCAGCTGAATGTAATTGGAATTGCGGGCGTTTTCAATGATCCCCGTGCGGGTCGCCTCGGTGCCCAGCTCCAAGCCCTCGAACATAGCGCGGTATTCCTCCGCATCGTCCGTTTCCTCCTCTTCCGCCTTCGCCTTTTCCTCACGGAAGGGGTTTTTCAGGTAATTGTTCAGGGTCTCGATGGTGTAGTGCTTGGGGGGAGAGGTCTCCTTTTCCTTGATGGAGTAGGTGATGGCAACCACGTCTCCCACCTTGTAATCGGGAATGACCTTGTCGTTGCGGGTGGAATCGTCAAAGCGGGTCCAGCCCTTTTCCAGAATGATATTTCCCTTGAGGGTGAATTCCTCCAGCTCACCTGCCGCCAGCACCAATTCGGTTTTCCGGCAGATACATTCCTCCGAGCAGAATACCGCCACGAAGCGGCGCAGGATCATCTGATACACCTTTTTTTCTTCCTCGGAAAGGGCTTCCTTGGAGGGGATCTTGAAGGTGGGAGTCAAGGCGGAGTGAGACTCGATCTTGGAATCATCGAAGATGGTCTTTTTGTCCTTAAAGACCACGGGATAACCGATGCCCGCCAGATTTTTGATGATGGTCTTCATCTTGTCCTTTTCCGCCGTGGCAAGATATTCGGAATTGGTACGGGGATAGGTCACGAAGCCCTTTTCGTACAAAGCCTGCACGATCCGCAGGGAATCGTCCATAGGCATTTTGTATTTCTTTCCCAAGGCGTTTTGCAGCTTGGAGAGGGAATAGAGCTTGCCCGGATTCAGCTTATCCTTCTTGCTTTTCCGACTCTTGACCACGGTGGGAACGCCGTTCAGCGCCTCTGCCCACTTTTCTGCCTTTGTTTTTTCATCCTTGGAGAATTTCTTTTTGCTCTGGACCTCGATGCCGTCTTCGCCCTCGCCCTTGCCCACGACGGCAAAGTACAGCTCGGGCTTGAAATTTTCGATTGCCATATCCCGATCGTAAATGGCTTTGACGATGGGAACTATGACTCTGCCTACCCGAAGCAGGGTTCCGCTTTTCAAGGTGGCAAAGCGGGTCAGGTTTACACCGTACAGCCAGTCGATATAGGTTCTTGCAAAGCCTTCTGCGGCAAGATTGTCGTATTCCTTCTCACCCTTCAGATCCGCCAGGGCGGCGCGAACGGTCTCGGGAGTCTGATCGGGGAGCCACAAGCGAAAAAGGGGCTTGGAAAGCTCGCCCGCGTGCTGCAGAATGAGGCGGACGATGATCTCACCCTCCCGATCTGCGTCTCCCGCGTTGACGATGGCGTCAATATCCTCCCGGTGGCAAAGACTTTTCACGGTCTCAAACTGCTCCCGCACGCCGCTGTCCACCTTTCCCTCCTTGTCGTGGCGGAGGCCCCAGCGGAAGGCTTCGGGAAAGCAGGGAATATTTTCCATACTCCACTTGCCCGTGGAGGTCTTGCCCGTGTAATCCTCAATATCGCAAAGGGAAAAGAGGTGACCGAACGCCCAGGTGACTACGTAGCCTTCGCCTTCCAGATACCCGCGGCGCTTTTGCAGGGTACCGATGGCGGCGGCAATATTTCGCGCAAGGCTTGGCTTTTCCGCAATGATCAGGGTCATGGGCCGTCTCCTTTCCGATAGTTTTCCATACTAAATGATAGTATAACACAAAACTTGGAGATTTTCAACCGTCGCCGTTGACTTTTCTCGGAAATAGGGGTATACTTTTTCTGTTTGAAAGGAGTGGGATTTATGATCAGCAAAGCGGCGAAAAAAGCCATACTCATCGGAACGATGTGTTCCCTTTCTTATCTGGCGGTCTATTTTGCCAAAAATATTCTGGGTCCCTCGGTTCCCGGTATGGTGGAGATGGGGGATTTTACCCGAGAGGCTACCACCAATATGGCATCCATTTACTTTATCGTCTATGCCTGCGGTCAGCTGATCAACGGCTACATCGGCAATTACGTTTCTGCAAAGTATATGATCAGCATCGGTCTTTTTATGGCAGGCGTTTGCCACGGTGCTTTTTCTCTTGCGGGGGGAGCCATTGTACCCTCTTATATTGCCTACGCCGCCTCCGGTTATTTTCTGTCTATGATCTACGGACCTATGACCCGTGTGGTTGCGGAGAATACGGAGCCGATCTACGCGCCGCGCTGCAGTTTGGGCTACACCTTTTCCTCCTTCTGCGGAACGCCCCTGGCAGGCTTGGTGGTAGCGTTTTTGATCTGGCGGATCGCCTTTGCGGTCAGCTCCGGCTTTCTGATGCTCATGGGTGTGGTGTGCTTCACGGTCTTTACCGTATTTGAAAAAAAGGGGCTGGTGACCTACGGCAAATACAGACCCGTAAGAGGTGACGGTCTGGAGGGGATCCGTGTGCTGATCAAGCACAAGATCGTTAAATTCACCTTCGTTTCCATTCTCACCGGCGTGGTTCGTACCACGGTGGTCTATTGGCTTTCCAGCTATGCCAACGGATATTTGCATTTTTCCGAGAAGGACAGCGCCCTCATCTACTCGGCGGCAACCGTGGTGCTCAGCTTTTCTCCCTTTATTGCCGTCGGTCTTTACGAGCGTTTGGGACACTCCTTGGATCGGGCAGTGCTGATCCCCTTTTGCTGCGCGACGGTGTGCTTTTTCACCGTGTATCTGGTGAAAACGCCTATGGTCAACGCGGTGCTTCTGATCCTTGCCATTCTCTGCTCCAACTGCGCCTCCTCCATTATGTGGAGCCGCTATTGCCCCGGTCTTCGGGATACGGGAATGGTTTCCGGCGCGACCGGCTTTCTGGATTTTATCAGCTATATGTCCGCCAGTGCCGCCAATAAGATCTTTGACAACGCGGTGGACGGCATCGGCTGGGAAAATCTGATTTTGGTATGGTTCGGACTGATGGTGGCGGGCGTTTTTGTCTCTTTGCCTTACGACCGATTTTTGAAGAGGAAAACGGATGAAACAAAGGTGTAAAATTGAAGTAAAAAGTATCCGCCGCTCCGTTTTGGAGCAGGAGTTTTCCCCGCGGAACGCAGAGGAATTCTGGGAGCAGGTGGAGGCGGACGGCGTTTTGCCTGAGGAGCTTTTTGAAACAGACGCCTCCGATCGGGAGGGAGAAGCTCTTTATATGGAGCCGGATGCTCCCGAGCCAAACGAATCGGTGCTGAATTCCTACGGCGTTGTGGAAAAGACGGAGGACGGAACGGTTCGCATCAGCTACGAGGATTCGGAGATCACGGGGCTGGAGGGCTGTCTGACCACCTTTTGCCTGGTACCCGACGGATCGGTGGTGCTGCTCCGCAGAGGAGACGTGCGCACCTGTATGATCTTCCGCAGGGGGACGCGGCAGGTCTGCGAATACGGAACCGAGACCAACGTTCCCTCGGTGGTCATGCACACCCACAGGCTGGAATTTGAAGTGGGGGATACGGCGGGAAGGCTTTTCGTGGAATACTCCGTGGAGATCCGCGGAACCGTGGTGGAGCGGAACGAGATCGACCTTTCCCTTTGGGTCCTTGAAGCGTAAAAAATGCGATAGAATCAAGCTTGATTCTATCGCATTCTCTTTTTTTAGCTTTTCTTTTTCTTTACGAAGATGCCGATGATGCCTACGATCACGGCGGCGATGATGGGAGCCAGATACAGGGGAGAAAAGCCCTTGTCCTTTTCCTTTCCGCCTTCGTCGATTTCCGTTTCCTCTTTTTCGGAATCAAGAGCGCCTACGGTTTCCGTGGGGTCGGCTTCCTCGGGCTTTGCATCCTCCAGATATTCTTCGGTAACCTCCAGGTATCTGCTGATG
>JAZPZL010000194.1:0-16539 GCA_045544655.1 Eubacteriales bacterium | reverse complement strand
CTTCTTTTTTCTTGAGAAGAGGCTCGATGGAGCCGTCGGGGTTTTGGATGTCGATCCTGCCCAGAGCGGCAAGAGTACTGCGGCGGAAATCCGCAATGTACTCCTCGCGGAGAGCCTTCTGCTCCGCCTTCTCCTCGGGAGTCAAGCCCTCGGGAGTCTTCGCCTTACGGGCAAGGGCGTTGATGCGGTCGATCTTATCCTGGGTCATTTGAGAAATTCCTCCAAAGAGGAGATCACGAGACCCTCTTTGCCCTTCAGGAAGTCATAGAGCTTGGCGGCAATGATCTTAGAGCCACCCAGATTCTGAGATTCCACGTTCATCGGCATAACCGGATCGTGAACGGACAGACGGAGGAGGAACCAGCCGTCACCCTCACCCTCAGAGAAGGCAACGCGAACGCCCTCGTAGCTGTCGTCAGCAACCTGCCAGCCATTTGCCCTGCCGTATGCTTCCAGATCGGCAAGAAGCGCTTCACCGAAGGTGCGGAAATCCGCCTCGGTAATATCAAAGCGCAGTTCGAAGGATTCTGCAGGCTCGGGGAGAGCCGCGATCAGCTCGGTCAGATCCTTGCCTTCCTTCTTCAGCTTTGCCGCTTCAATGAGAATGCGGGTGGCAAGATAAGCGCCGTCGTCCAGGAAATAGTTTTCACGCAAAGCGGCGTGACCGCTGGTCTCAATGGCAAGGGGCGTATTGATCCCCGCCTCGTTCATTTCAATCGCCTTATTGATTACGTTCTTATAGCCGCGCTTAAAGCGAAGGTGCTTGCCGCCCAAATGCTCCTCAATAAATACCTTCAGACCTGCGGAGGTAATGGAGTCGGTAACCACGCTTCCGCCCTCGTTGCCCTGAAGGGCAATTACGGAGGCCAATGCTACCAGGCGGTTGCGGTTGATCTCACGACCGGTGGAATCCACACAGCCGGCTCTGTCCACGTCCGTATCGAAAATAATACCCAGATCTGCGCCTGCACGCTTCACCGCATTGCAGGCAAATTCCATTGCCGTCTTATTTTCGGGATTGGGAATATGATTGGGGAAGGAACCGTCAGGATCCAGAAATTCGGATCCGCTGCAATCTGCGCCCAGAGGCTCCAGAACCTTTTCCACGTAGAAGCCGCCTGCGCCGTTGCCTGCGTCTACGGTTACGTGGAAGCCAGCCAAGGGCTTTTCACCGCCGCCCACGCCCCGGGAGATCAGCTTTTTCAGTCTCTCGGCGTAGGTATCCATATAGTTGACTTCTTCCAGTTTGCCGCCTTCCGCATCTGCGGCCGCCTTTTCGTCCTGGCAAAGGAGAAGGATCTCCTTGATGTCGTCACCCTCCAGACCGCCCGTAGGCAGGAAGAACTTCAAGCCGTTGCGGTTCCAGGGATGGTGAGAAGCGGTGATCTGCACTGCCGCATCGGTATGCAGATCCAGCGTGGTCATAAACATAGCGGGGGTAGAGGAAAGACCGGTCATCAGAACAGAAAAGCCTTTCTGTACCAAAACGGAGCTTAAGATTTCGGCAATGCGGGGACCGGAGAGACGGCTGTCACGTCCGATGGCAACCAAAGGACTCTTCTTTCCCGTTTTATTTTGCAGCCAAAGGGCAAAAGCGGCGGCGATCTTGCCGATCACCTCATCGGTCAGGTCAACGCTTTGACCCTCCACGCCCTCCAGGGCAACGCCGCGGATATCGGTTCCGCTTTTCAAATGTTTCCAGGGATCTCTGAGCATAATATTCTCCTTTCAAAATGGAAAATTTAAACGATCAATGGGTAATCATCCGATCGTAAATCATACGGGAAACCTTTTGGATGGCATCCAGGGAAGCGTCGCCGCTTTCACATTCGGTCATCATCACGAGAACGGCACTTCTGCCGTCGGGCAGGATCATAATGGCGGCATCGTGAGACACCTGACCCGTAAGCGTTCCGCCCTTTTCCACCAGGATCACCTTTCCCTCGGGGGGCAGAGCCAAAGGCTCAAGGGTATTTTGAGGACGGTGGACGGCGGGCAGGGACTTGCTGAATTTTCCCAGAGTCTGACACGCCATAATGCGCTTCATGATCTCACTTGCCTCGGGGCTGACCAGCTCTCCCGCCAGAATCCCCTCCAGCATATTGCCAAGATCCGCCGCAGAGCTGTAATTGCCAAGGGCGGTATCACCTGCATTGGGGGCAAACAGCTTTCGGTTCAGCTCTGTCTCCATCCAGCCGCTTTCACGGAAGAAGGCATTTGCCCGATCCATTCCCACTGCGTCGATCACCTGATTGGTGGCGCTGTTGTCGCTGAGAACGATCATCATCACTGCGTAATCGTACAGACTTAAAGCAAGGGTAGGGGAAAGGTATTTCAGAACGCCCGATCCGCGGACGAAATTCTCCGCCTTCATAGGCTGTGGTGCGTAAAGCTCCAGCCGCCCTTCCTCGGCATCCTTCAAAAGAAGCGCCAAAAGGGGAATCTTGACGGTGCTTGCCGCGTTGATCCGCTCGTGTTCCCGATACAGGAATTTTTCTCCCGTTTCGGGAATGGAAACGTACAGAGAGCATTCTCCCTCAAAATCCTCACAAAGGGCTTGAAGCGCCGCCCTGGGAATGATCCTTTGATGGGAGTCTTCCTCACCGCGATCGGTGTCTTTCAATTCTTGATAACGAGTCTCGTTCCAAAGCACATCCCGAGGCTTAGCGCCGCAGTAAGGACCCACGACCTTCATTTCCTCCAGCAGATCCACAAGCCTTGCGGCACGGGCATAGCCGATATTCAGCTTTCTCTGCAGAAGGGAGGTGGTCAGCTGCCCGTGTTCCAGAGCAAGAAGGATCGCCTGATCCCGCAAGGGATCAACGCTTGGCTTGGCTTCTTCCTTTTTCTTTCGGTAGCTCATAAGCTCCAAAGCGCCTTTTACGTCCTCATCGGTGGTAGGACAGGTAATGACCCGAATGGGCTTGGAGGCGCCTACGGGAAGGTATAGCATTTCTCCCTCAGAAAGGGCTTCGGCACCAGCCGTATCCAGCACGGCGCGGCTTTCATCCTCGTTTTTCAGAGCAAAGGCAATGCGGGAGGGGAGATTTGCCTTGAGAATTCCCGTCACCACGAAGGGCGCGGGATGGGAGGTAGCAAGAATCAAGTGGATCCCCGCGCCTCTGCCCATCTGAGCCAAGCGACAAAGGGCAGTTTCCGTACCGTCACGGTCAAAGCTCATCAGCTCTGCCAATTCGTTTACCACCACCACAAGGCGGGGCAAGGGATCGAAGGGAAGGGTACGGTTGTACTCGGTAATGTCTCGAACACCCGCCGCTTGTATGATCTCATAGCGGCGCTGCATTTCGATCACGATCCAATTCAAGGAGTTAATCGCCTTCTTCGCCTCGCAGATCAGCGGCACCATAAGATGGGGAAGGGCGGAAAACTGTTCCAAAGCGCCTTCGGTTGAATCCATCAGCACAAGCTGTACCGCTTCCGACGGATTATCAACGGCAAGGCTTACCAAAACGGTATTGATCCAGCCCGCCTTTTCTCCTTTGTCGCCCGCTACCAGAAGATGGGGCATTTTGGCAAGATCGCAGAAAAGGTCTTTGCCCTCGGAAAATCCCAAACGGAAGGAAAGGGGAGCACGCTCACACCTTTCTTCTGCGGGAGCTTCCTTTTTGCGTTTCAAAAAATCAAACATCCCTTGCTCCTTAGTCGATGGGCTGATCCTCGCAGGCGCGCATCTTGTACTCGGTATAGTACTGCTCCGTCCAAAGCACCTCCCGGGGCTTGGAGCCTGCGTATTCGCCCACCACGTTCATTTCTGCCATAAAGTCGATGAGCTTTGCGGCGCGGGCGTAGCCCACGGAAAGCTTTCTCTGGAGAAGAGAGGTGGAGACCTTCTTTTCCGCTACGGCAATATCAATGGCCTTTTCCAGAAGGGGATCCTTATCGGCAAAGAGACCCACCGCACCGGGCATCGGTCCCTCGTCGTCGCTGAAGCCGCCCTTCTTCTTTTCACCGCATTTCTGGGCTTCACGCTCGATCAGGTTGCATACCGTTTCATCGTAAGCGGCGGTACGCTGAGCGCGGATGGCGTCGCAAACCGCTTCTACCTCATCATCGGAAACAAAGCAGCCCTGAACGCGCAGAGGCTTGGAGGAGCCTACGGGTGCGTACAGCATATCACCCTTACCAAGGAGCTTTTCCGCCCCCATATTATCAATGATGGTACGGCTGTCCACCTGGCTGGCTACGGTGCAGGCAATACGGGAAGGTACGTTTGCCTTGATCAGACCCGTAATGACGTCTACGGAGGGACGCTGGGTACCGATCACAATATGCATTCCTGCGGCTCTCGCCTTCTGAGCGAGGCGGCAAATGCTGGTTTCCACTTCGTTTTTCGCAGTCATCATCAGATCGGCAAGCTCGTCGATGATAATAACGATGTGGCTCAGGCTCTTGCGGTCGGGATCGTTCTTCGCCGCCGCGTTATAGCCCTTGATATCACGAACGCCCAGCTCCTCCAGCAAAATGAAGCGGCGTTCCATTTCGATCACTGCCCAGTTCAGCGCGCCCGCCGCCTTTTTGGCATCGGACACAACGGGAACCAGCAAATGGGGGATTCCGTTGTACTTGCTCATTTCCACCTTTTTCGGGTCAATGAGGATCATCTGCACCTCGTCGGGGGTAGCCCGATAGAGCATACTGACGATGAGGGAATTCAGACATACGGATTTCCCCATACCCGTTGCACCTGCAATGAGGATATGGGGCATTTTCGCCAGATCACAGTAAATGAAATTACCTGCCACGTCCTTACCCAGGGCGCAGTTCAGGCGGGAAGAATTGACGTTGAATTCGGGATTGTCGATCAGCTCCCGCACGTAGACCGTGTCACGCTCCTTATTGGGCACCTCGATTCCCACAGCCTCCTTGCCGGGGATGGGCGCTTCGATGCGGACACCGCCGCTTGCCGTGGCAAGGGCAATATCATCCGTGAGATTTACGATGGAGCGAACGCGAACGCCTCTCTGAGGCTGCAGCTCGTAGCGGGTAACGGCGGGACCCTTGGAGATCCCGCAAACGGTGGTCTTTACGCCGAAGCTTTCCAGGGTCTCCACCAATTTTCTGGCGGTATTCTCCTGTTCGGTGCGACTGCCGGGATTGGCAGGGGGCGCGGCGGCAAGAAGGGAAACGGTGGGGAAGCGGTATTCGTCCTCAATATCGTCGTTTTCCTCTTCCTCTGCAGACAAAGGCGTTTTTTCCTCCACTGCATCCTCCTCGTACTTTTCGGCAAGCGCCTTCTTGACTTCCTCTTCCTCGCGGGAAAAGTCCTCTTCCTCACGGGGATAAGTAACGGGATCCTGAGAGACGGGCTCGGTAAAATCGCCGGCAGGCTCTCCCCGCAGATCCGGTACCGGCTCGGATTCCATCTCTTCAATGGGAATGATCTCGCGGGCAGGCTCGATCTGTTCGGGCTCCTCTTCCTCTTCCTTCAAGCGGATCTTCACCTCGTCGTCAGATACGCGATCCTCGGGGGCATCCCCCGTGACCTCTTCTCCCGTATCCACCATGGCGCGGCATTTTTTCTTTTTACCCGACTTCTTTTCCTCGCGGAATTCCTCTTTGCCCTGCTCCGCACGTGCCTGGGCAAGGCGCAGACGCTCTTCCTCACGCTTTTCACGCTCCAGAATTCTCCGCTCCTGACGCTCGTCGTGGTCCACCTTCATTTTTTCACCCAAGGGGATGAAAATGGAGCGGATCAGATCCGCAGGGGTCTTTCCGAAGAGGAAGGTGGTAAAGATCCCAATTCCCAAAACGGCGATCACGGGGGTAAAGATCCCCACCACGGTATCCAGAAGCTTCAGGCAGGTACCGCCGATCAAGCCACCCGTGGTCAGATCGACACCGCCCTTGAAATTTGCGGCGGCTTCCCAGGTAGGCTCCGTCTCGGTAAACAAGGCGTACAAAACACCAAGGAAGGTCATATCCCCAAAGGAAAACCAGAATTTATACAAATGGCTTCCCGCGGCAAGATCTCTCTTATAAAAACAAGCGTGAAGCAAAAGGAGAATGGGAAAGGCAAAAGCGCCCACGGAAAACAGTCCCTGAAGCAAAATACTTGCTTTCCCCAAAAAGCCCAGCTTTTCCTCGCCCAAAATGAAGCAAAGACCGAAAAACAAGGCCAAAAGCCCTAAAATATAGGGCATTAAAATATGGATCGCCCGATCCTCCGGTCGGATCCTGGTTTTCAGATCCTTGGGGGAACGGCGTGCTGTTTTCTTTTTTTGCGGCATTAAACGTCCTCCGTAATATTTGCGGTCAGCTGAATGAGAAGCTCGGTATCGTCGGGGCAAGCGCCCGTCATCGCCGCCTTATTGCTGACCTTCGCACCACATTTTGCACACTTATAATGAATGACGAAGCCTTTTTTGGGATGAGGCTCCGTTCGGATGGGGACCAGAGTCCCCTTGCAGGGGTTTGCCCGATCTCCGGGATTGAGATCCACGTGAAGAGAGGTGAGGCAATAGGGGCAGTGATCCCGACTGGTCACCCCGTTGGGGGGAACCTCTTTTCCGCATCGGGTGCAGAAAAAGCCGTTATCGTTTTTCTGAAAGCGTTTCTGCTCCATAATCCCATCCCTCCTGCGTTGCGATCACAAGGCGGTATTCCCCCAGCTCCATTTCCCCCAGGGCATACCTCTTCCCTTGAAATTCCGCAAGGTCCTTTCCTACCTTGACCTGCATCATACACGCCATTCCGTCACCCACCAGCTTGGAGACCGCCTCTTTCCCGCACCAGACGTGGGAAAAGGGGAGGGATCTTTCCTCGGGGAAAAATTTTTTCTCTGCAATGGGGACTCTCTCCTCATCCCACCGCTCCGCATCGATCCCGATGGGACCTTTGGCAAAGGCACAGACGAAAAGATTGCCCGTATGGGTCACGGAAAGGTGAAAACGAGCCGAGGGAAAGACAGGCTTTCCCTTGGCATCCTTTCGTATATCCTCCGGCGCTTCACCCGTCCTCTTCCAAAATAACGACAAAGCCTTGGATAATTCGCAGGCAGAGTCGGGAGAATCGCCGTTTTCTGTAAAATGGTAATACAACCAGACCGTATTACGCGTCATTTTCGGGAGCTTCCTCTTCGGGATCCTCCTCTTCCTCCTCGGTTTCGGGAAGATCGGGAACCTCCTCGCCAAAGACCTCCTCACCGGATTCCTCAGCGTTTTCCGCAGCCTTTTGCAGCTCCTCATCGGGGGTTACGCGCTGAAGGGAGGTCAAAAATTCACCTTCCTCGGGACGCATTACGTAAATACCCGCAGAGCCTCTGCCCACCTTGGAAATATCGGCGGCGTGTACGCGGACCAGCTTACCGTCGGAGGCAATGAGCAACAGATCGTCCTCCTCGCTGACGGCAAGAATACCGATCAGCTTCGTACCTGCCTTACCGCCCAGGGCCTGACACTTCATACCCTTACCGCCGCGGTGCTTGGTGGAAAATTCATCAAAGCTGCTTCGCTTGCCCACGCCGTTATCCGTCATAGTCACAAGGCTTCTCTCCTCACCGACGTTGGCAATGGAGACCGCGCCGCAAATTGCCGCGCCCTCTGCCAGTCGCATAGCTCTGACACCGCGGGCAGTTCTGCCCATCAGACGGATCTCGCTTTCGGCAAAGCGCACTGCAAGACCCGAGGTGGATGCAACGAACAGATCTGAGTCGCCCTCGGTCTTATTCACGAAGAGAAGCTCGTCACCTTCGTTGAGCGTGATCGCCTTCACACCGTCACGGCGCACGTGGCGGAAGAGCTTGAGAGGCGTGCGCTTCACAAAGCCGTCACGGGTCACGAAGGAAAGGATCTCCTCGGTAAAGAGCTTCTGTACGGAAAGGTAAGCGGTGATCTTCTCACCCTCCTTCAGATTCAGCACGTTCACCAGATTGGTACCCTTGGCGGTTCTGGATGCCTCGGGGATCTCGTAGCACTTCTTCACGTACAGTCTTCCCTGATTGGAGAAGAAAAAGACGAAGTTATGGCTGTGGCTGACGAACAGATCTCGGATGGAGTCCTCCTCCTTGGTGGTCAAAGCCTTCATACCCTTACCGCCTGCGCGCTGAGCCTCGTAATCGGAAAGCTTCTGACGCTTGATGTAGCCTGCGTGGGTAATGGTAACCACCGCCTTATGCTTCTCGATCAGATCCTCCAGCACGATATCGTCTGCCGCCTGCTCGATGGTGGTTCTTCTTTCGTCACCGTATTTCTTGCGGATCTCAAGCAGCTCCTCCTTGAGAAGAGCAAGGAGCTTTTCCTTATCTGCAAGGATCCCCTCAAGATAGGCGACCAGCTTCTGCTTTTCCGCCATTTCCTCCAGGATCTTTTCAATTTCAAGACCTGCAAGGCGTCCCAAGGGCATTTCCACAATGGCCTGACCCTGCACGTCGGAAAGACTGAAGCGGGCAATGAGCGCCGCCTTCGCATCGGCAACGGTCTTATTCTGACGGATGATCTGCACCACCTCGTCAATGTTATCAATGGCGATCTTGTAGCCCTCCAGAATGTGGAGACGGGCAAGTGCCTTATTCAGATCAAAGCGGCAACGTCTGGCAGTGACCTCCTCCTGATGCTTCAGATAGTGGGTGAGCATCTGCTTGAGGGAAAGGGTCTTGGGTTCACCGTTCACCAGTGCCAGCATATTCATGGCAAAGGTCTCCTGCAAACGGGAGTATTTATACAACAGATTCAGGATGACCTCACGGTTTACGTCGTGGCGAAGCTCAATGACGATGCGGATCTTACCCTTACAGCTCTCGTCGCGCAGATCCACGATGCCATCGATCCGCTTATCCTTTACAAGGTCGGCAATGCCCTTCACCAGATCGGACTTGTTCACCTGATAGGGGATCTCGTCCACGATGATGCATTCCCGTTTACCGCGGGTCTCAAAATGGGTGCGGCTGCGCATCAATACCTTGCCTCTGCCGGTAAGGTACGCCTGCTCAATGCCGTTTGTTCCGTAAATTTTTGCAGCGGTGGGGAAGTCGGGTCCCTTCACGAACTGCATCAGATCCCTTACCTCTGCCTCGGGGTGATCCATCAGGTAAATCACCGCGTCGATCACCTCGCACAGGTTGTGAGGGGGGATATTGGTCGCCATACCCACCGCAATGCCCACGGAGCCGTTGCAAAGCAGGTTGGGGAAGCGGCTGGGGAGCACGGTAGGCTCCTTGGACTTATTGTCAAAGTTGGGAACGAAGTCCACTACGTCCTTTTCAATATCCTGGAGCATGGTGCTTGCCATCTTCGCCATTCTCGCCTCGGTATAACGGTAAGCTGCCGCGCCGTCACCGTCGATATTACCGAAGTTTCCGTGTCCCTCTACCAGGGGATAGCGCATGGAGAATCCTTGGGCGAGACGAACCATGGCGTCGTATACGGCGCTGTCGCCGTGGGGATGGTAATGACCCAGCACGTTACCGACGGTGGTAGCGGATTTGCGGAAGGGCTTATCGTGGGTCAGGTTATCCTCGTACATGGCGTAGAGAATTCTTCGGTGTACGGGCTTCAGACCGTCCCGCACGTCAGGCAGAGCACGACCTACGATTACGCTCATAGAATAGTCGATATAGCTTCTCTTGATCTCCTTGACAATATCAACGTTTTCAATTTTCTGACCGGTTAAATTCAGTTCCATAACCAAAAATTTCCTTTCTTTCGGGAAAAAAGACACTGTTTCACGCCTCTTGTTTCACGGCAGCTTTTCCAAAAAATTTTCCTCAACGCCTTTGTGGAAAAGAGGGGTGAACTTTCGATCAAAAACGGGAAAAAGTCCCATTTTTTCAAGCTTTTTTCAGGCTTTCCCTTGTGGTAAAGTTTTCCACAGGTCTGTGGAAAACTTTGTGGATAATGTGGAGTTTTCCCAACTTTCCACAGAGTTTTCCACAGTTAAACGTCAAGGTTTTGCACGTATTTTGCGTTTTCTTCAATAAACTCACGGCGAGGCTCTACCTTGTCACCCATCAGGATGGTAAAGGTCTCGTCGGCGGCGTAGGCATCCTCAATGCTCACGGCAATGAGGGTTCTGGTTTCGGGATCCATGGTAGTCTCCCAAAGCTGCTCCGCGTCCATTTCACCAAGACCTTTGTAGCGTTCCGCCTGGGCCTTATCCCCCATTTTGGCAAGAAGCTCGTCCCGTTCCTCATCGGAAAAGGCGTATTCCTGCTGTTTGCCCTTGAAGACCTTATAAAGGGGAGGCATTGCGCAGAATACGTGTCCCTTTTCGATCAGGGGGCGCATATGACGGTAGAAGAAGGTGAGAAGCAAGGTCTTGATGTGGGCGCCGTCCACGTCCGCATCCGCCATCAGAATGATCTTACCGTAGCGAAGCTTTTCAATATCAAAATCGTCTCCGATTCCGCATCCCAATACCTGAATGATGGGGATGATCTGGGTGGAGGAGTATACACGGTCCAGACGCGCCTTTTCCACGTTGAGGATCTTACCTCTCAGAGGAAGGATCGCCTGATACTTGGAATCTCTGCCGTCCTTGGCAGTACCGCCTGCGGAGTCTCCCTCCACGAAGAAGATCTCGGATTTTGCGGGATCCTTTTCCTGGCAGTCTGCAAGCTTTTCGGGATGGGAGCCGCTTTCCAGAGGACTCTTGCGGCGGCTTGCCTCTCTTGCCTTCTTTGCCGCTTCTCTTGCACGGTTGGCGGCAAGTGCCTTTTCAATGAGCAGCTTTGCCACGGCGGGATTTTCTTCAAAATACTCGCCCAGCTTTTCCGTCATCAAGGAATCCACCAGGGGACGGACCTCCACGTTGCCGAGCTTGGTCTTGGTCTGTCCTTCAAACTGGGTCTCCTCTACCTTAACGGAGATGATACAGGTCAAGCCCTCTCGCACGTCCTCGCCGGAGAATTTCTTGTCACTGTCCTTCAGATACCCGTATTTCTTGGCGTATTCGTTGAATACCTTGGTCAGACCCGTCTTAAAGCCGGTCTCGTGGGTACCGCCCTCGGGGGTATGAATGTTGTTGGCAAAAGAAAGGGTCATATCCTGATAGCCGTCGTTGTACTGGAGGGCGACCTCCGCCTGACAGCCCTTGCCCTCGGTGGCAATGTAGATAACCTTTTCGTTGAGAAGGGCGCATCTCTTCTTCTCGTTTAAGTAGGATACGAAGGAGCGGATTCCTCCCTCAAAGCACAGCTTGTTGTACTTCTTTTCCTTTTCCTTGCGGTAGTAGCCGCCGTCCTCGCGCTCTTCCTCATCTTCTTCCTGCAGAGCTTCCTCCTCGGTGATGAGTCCGTTTTCCAAGGCGGCTTCCGTTTCACTCTTACCGTCGAAATCTCTCTCGTCGTAGAATTCAATAGTGACGCCTGCAGTAAGAAACGCCTGCTCGCGGAGACGGTTCAGTACCGTGGTATAGTCGAAATCCATTTCCGTAAAAATCTCGGAGTCGGGCATAAAGCGCACGTAAAGACCATGCTTCTCCGTTTCGCCCTTGCACTCGATTCCGCGGGCAACCTTACCCCGCTCAAAGCGCTCGGTATACTCCTTGCCGTCGTAGCAGTTTACGACCTCCATCCATTCGGAAAGGGCGTTAACAACACTGGCGCCCACGCCGTGGAGACCGCCGGAGATCTTATAACCGCCGCCGCCGAATTTACCGCCTGCGTGAAGCACGGTAAATACCACCTCCAGGGTGGGGATCCCCATTTTCGGATGGATACCTGCGGGAACGCCGCGACCGTTATCCTGAACGCCCACGGAGCCGTCCTTGTGCAAAGTGACGGTGATGGTATCACATCTGCCCGCCAGAGCCTCGTCGATGGAGTTGTCCACGATCTCGTAAATGAGATGGTGCAGACCGCGCTGACCCGTAGAGCCGATGTACATACCCGGTCTCTTGCGGACAGCCTCCAGTCCCTCCAGCACTTGAATTTGATTTTCATCGTAAGTGGTGTTTACATTCGTAAATTCTTTGTTTTCCAAAATACTATTCCTTTCCTTACGGTGTTGATTACGTTTATTTTTCCTCAGCAAGGGATCTTGCCGAGCGAGATGAAGAATACAGACTGTCTTTTCCGTAGGCGTTGGTCAAAATCAGGGAATTGACCTGGCGAAGAGACTTTTTCGGCAAGACCGAATCTCCTCCGCTTCCCAATCTTCGGATAAAATTGCGGGTATCCTTCTGCAAGGTGGCGCTTTCCGCATTCAGGATCAGCACCACTTTATTTTTTGGGATGGCGGATCCGTCACCCGGATCCAGAAAGGGATTTTTCATCCTTGAAATTTTCCTCCCGAAACTCTGACCTTTTGATCCACGAAGGCAAAATCCTCTTCATCGGTGCCCGAAAGGATCACCTGCTTGCCCACCAGACCCATAGTAATATAATCGCGCCTGGTTTCATCCAGCTCGCTTAAAACGTCGTCCAAAAGGTACACGGGATCCTTGCCCGTCATTTCCTTGGAGATCTCTCCCTCCGCCAATTTCAGCGCAAGCACCGCGCTTCTTTGCTGACCCTGAGAGGCAATTCCCTTGGCGGTAAATGCGTTGATGAGAATTTCCAGATCGTCTCTGTGGATCCCCCTTGCCGTGTAGCCGTAGCGGATATCTCCCTCCAGATTGTTTTTCAGAAGCTGAAGGTATTGCTTTTCCATTTCTTCACGGCTGACGCCGTTTTTGTATACGTCGGAAACGTATTTCAGCTCCATCGTATCCGCACCCCCGGAGATCCTCTCAAAATGATCGGGGGCGTAGCGAATCAGATTGGCAATATAATCTGCGCGGATGCAGGCGATCTTGACGCTCACGGCGGCGAGCCTTTCATTCCACACGTCGAACATGGAATCGTCAAAATATTTTTTGCTTCTCTGCTTGAGAAGCGCCGCTCTCTGCGCCTCCAAACGGTTGAATTCGTTGAGAAGGGAGGCGTAATAAGGGCGAAGCTGACAAATGGCGCCGTCAATAAAGCTTCTGCGCTTTCCCGGCCCGTCCTTAATGAGAGATAAATGCTCGGGACAGAACAAAACCACACGAAACAGTCCCAAAAACTCCGATAGCTTTTCCAATTTCACGCCGTTTTTGAAGATCGCCTTTCCTTCCTTTTCGTCCAGGATCATTTTCAGCTGAAAGGGAAGTCCCTCTCCGCATACGGAAATGGTAACGGCGGCATTTTTTTCTCCGTGGAAGATCAGATCCCGATAGCCCTTTACGCGAAAGCTCTTTCCGCAGGCCATCAGATAGATCGCTTCCATCAGATTGGTTTTGCCCTGGGCGTTTTTTCCTACCAGAACACAGCTCTTATCGGTGAGAGAAAGGGAAGCGGAGGCAATATTGCGAAAATTTACAACCTCAATATGGTCCAGCTTCATCAGTTCAGTCGCATGGGAACGACCATATAGTAGAATGCGCCGGTTTCGGGAGAAGTGATCGCCATTCCCGACAAAGGAGAATTCAGATCAAAGCAAACCTCCTCCTGACCGCAGGCGGCGGCACCCCGCAGGGCATCCAAAAGGAATTTGTTGTTAAAGCCCACCAGCATCTCCTCACCCTCTACGGAGCAAAGGATCTCTTCGTCGATCTTTCCGTTGACGGTGGTACACTTTACCTCAAGACCGTCGGGAGTGACCTGCAAGCGAATGGGACTCTTGGCACGCTCGTCAATGAGCAGGGCACAACGCTCAAAGCAGCCGATGGCATCATTGAGATTGACCCGTACTCTGGTGCGGAATTCCTTGGGCAGGGACTTGGAATAATCAATGTATTCTCCGTCTACGTAGCGGGAGAAGAAGAAAAAGTCCTCAAAGGCGAAAATAATATGTCTGCCCGCAAGCTCAATGCGGATCTGCTCCTCGGAATCGGCAAGCAAGCGGATCAGCTCGTGCAGTGTCTTTGCGGGAACCACGAAGCGAACGTCCAGCGCCAGACCCTTGATGCATTCCTCATCGCGAATGGCGATACGGTAACCGTCACAGCCGCAAAGGCGGAGCCTTTCACCGTGGGATTCAAAGAGTACACCGGTGAGAACGGGCTTCAGATCAATGGTAGCGCAAGCGAAGATCACCTGCTGCAGCATCTTCTTCAGCTGACCCTGCTGGATCACGAATTTCTTATCGCCGGTGAGAGAGGGGATCGCAGGGAACAGATCCCCACTCATACCCAAAATTTCAAATTTTGCTGCGCCGGAGGAAATGGTGGTGACGAAATTGGCGTCACTGCAAATGGCAACCTCTCCGTCGGGCAAGGTGCGGATCATAGAATTAAGCTTTACCGCATCCAGCAAAATGGCACCCTCTTCCAGAATCTGTGCTTCAAAGGAGGTTTTTACGCCCTTGGTGGTATCAAAGGTAGTAATATGTACTACATCCCTTTCCTTCTCCGTCTTAAAATACAGACAGGCAAGGGAAGCGTTTGCACTGCGGGAAGCAATGGCACAAAGACAGGGGCTGATGGCATCCAGTAAAACTTTTTTCTCGGCTCGGATAAACATGATTCTTTCTCTCCTGCGCAAAAATTAAATTTCATTCTTTTTTTTAATAATTATTTCGTAGTCTTAGTAGGGGCGGTGAATTCTGTGAATTTCTCCGAAAACCCCCGAATATCAAGGCTCTGCGGTATTTTTTACCTGTGAGCAAGCTTGGGAAAATAAAAGGAAAAACCGTGGACTTTTTCAGGGAAGCTTTTTTCTTCCTTTTTCCACATTTTTTTCCACCCGTTTTTCACAGCAACTTAACAGGTCTTCTGTGGATTATTCGGTGATCTCCCGAATGAGTCTGGTGACCTCATCTTCAAAATCCGGACTGGATTCGATCTTCTTTTCCACGTTTTTCGCCGCGGAAAGAATGGTGGAATGATCCTGGGAAAAGTACCTTGCGATCTCTACGGAAGAAAGATCGGTCAACTGATAGAAAATATAAATGGAAATGTGGCGGGCAATGACGATATTTGCCTTTCTGCTTTTGCCCGTCAGATCCTGAATGGTCACGTTGTACTTTTCGCAGATCTTCTCAAAGGTCTTTTCCACGATACTGTCTACGCTCTTTTTCGGAATCAGATCCTGAACGCAGTTTTTTGCAAGGTCCAGATCGATCTCCTTTCCGAAAATGGTAGAATAGCCGTGCAGACGCTTCACAACGCCCTCCAGCTGACGAATGCTGGATTTGATATTGTTTGCAATGTACAGAAGCACGTCCTCGGGGATCTCAAGACCCAGCGCTCCCGCCTTGCTTGCGGCGATGGCAACTCTCAGCTCCAATTCGGGTGGCTGAATATCCACGGTCAGTCCCGATTCAAATCGGGTGCGGAGCCGTTCATCCAGACGCTTCAATTCCTTGGGAGGGCAGTCACTGGTGAGAATGATCTGCTTGTGCTGCTGATACAAGGTATCAAAGGTGTGGAAAAATTCGTGCTGGGAGGATTCCTTCCCTGCGAAGAACTGTACGTCGTCTACCAGAAGCACGTCTACGTTGCGGTAGCGCTCGCGGAAATAGTGCATCGGCTTTTTCGCCATCAGCTGGTCGATCAGCTCGTTGGCAAAATCCTCACCTCTTACGTACATAATGCGCTTGGTGGGATTGTGCTTGATGATCTCGTTGGAAATGGCAAAAAGTAAGTGAGTCTTACCCATTCCCGAGGGAGCGTATATGTAAAGGGGGTTCCAGCACTCCGCCGGATTTTTCGCTACGGCAAGGCAGGCCTCGTGTGCCATACGGTTGGCATCGCCTACGATAAAGTTTTTAAAGGTGTAGTCCGCGCCGCGGGTGGCGGGGATCTGGGTATTGATAATGGTACCAACCGGCTTTTTTTCCGCGTTGTTCTGCACCATCTTTTTCTCCTCTACGGTAAGAGAAGGTTCATTCTTAAAATCGTCGCTGGTGGTCTCTTTACTCAGCACTCCTTCCGGCAAAACTCCGGATTCAATATGCTGGTCGATGATCTCCTGGATCTTGCCCGCGTGTATTTCACGGGTGAAAATGATGATCTCGCACCGTGCGCCCAGCACGGTAAAAATATAATTTTGCAAATGACTGTAAAAGCGGCTGAATACGAATTTCGCTTTATAATCAAGATCTGCCGAAAGATACGCGTAATTGTCCGTCAGTCTTTCCAGCTGCAGATCCTGAAACCAAATGCTGAAAGAAGCAGTGGATAAGCCGGCTTCGGTACTGATATGCTTCAGTACGTGATTCCATATTGCCTTGTTAGAATCCATTTAAACCTCCGTATTTTTTATCGTTTCTCGTGTACCCTTTTTCAAAGGGTTCGTCTTGTTTCACATCAAAAATAGATATAAAAATCCATAATTATAGTATTATATAAGATTATAATATATATATACCGAAATTACAAGAGTTTTCCACGCAAAAATCTCGTCTTTTCCTGTGGAAAACACTTTTTATGAATAAAAGTTTACTATTTAGCCGTATTTATTTAACATAATTCTAGTCGCTCCTTTCGTTTTTTTCGTCGACAATAGGTATTTTAATATACAGAAGTAGTGACACGCAATGACATCTGCTTCGTAAAAACGGCTGCAACTTCGTCAGGACATCGAAAAATACTCGGTTATTTGCATTTAGCAAACGCCCTCGT
>JAZPZL010000193.1:0-31936 GCA_045544655.1 Eubacteriales bacterium | reverse complement strand
AGCGATGAATCTACCGTTTATGCAGGCGGTTGTCGCCGCAGTGCAGTGATCGAGACCGGTGTCATCAATAATATCAACGGCGGCGTTTTCAACGGCAACTACTACGGCGGTTCCATCGGCATCGGAACGGTTTCCTGCCCCTCTATCGAAAACAACATTGACAGCTTTACCGGTAACAAGAGCGCCAACGCTTACGTTTACCTCGGTAACGGAGCTCCCACCTTCACCGGTACGGTCAAGACCGTGATCAACGACTTTGACGCAGGCAAGTCCTACGTGATGGGCGGATCCACCAACATCCACAATCAGCCCGAGGGCGTGGACTACGGCATTGAAACCACCATCAACGGCGGTACCTTCTGCGGCTTCTGGGGTCTTGGCGGCGGCAGCGCCTGCGAATACACCGGTAACATCAAGACTACCGTCAACGGCGGTACTTTCAACGGCTATGCATCTAATATGCCCAACTCCCTGATGTGCGGTCCCAGAAACGGCACCTTGGTGGGTGACATCGAGCTGATCATCAACGACGGTACCTTTACTGCTGACGTGGTAGGCGGTACCATCTGGGGATCTCAGTCTGCTGCCTGCGATACCATCACCGGTAACGTGACCACCACCATCAAGGGCGGAGATCTGCAGGGCAACGTTTATGCACTGAGCAGACATCCCGCAGAAGATCTGAAGGCTACCGGAGAAGTCAAGGTCAACGTAGAGCAGACTGAAGGCGTGACGCTGAAATTCGGCGGTGAGGCGACCATTGACAGCTTCGTTACCAACGGCGAACCCGTTGAGCTGGGCAGAAAGGCCGGTCTTAACATCGTGAATTTGACCGGCAAACTGAATCTGAAACAGACCGAGGGCTGGATCGCAAGAGATTACGCGGTTCTTCCCGCAGATGCTGACTTCACAGTATCTGAGTCTGTAGATTGCTTCGGTAAGTATGCAATCGACGGCATCCGCGTATACGGCTTGGGTATTGAGGCCGCAGGCGCGACCATTATTCTGGACGAGAAGCTGGGCGCAAGAATCCTCTTCAACAAGGATGCAGTTGATCTGATCGGCTCTGACTTTGAGGTTGAGGTGAAGCTGGGCGAAACCGTTCTTGCCACGGCAAACTACAACAAGCTGGAAGAGTATCGCGGCTATTATTCCATCATTGTGAACGGAATCGGTCTGCTGGATTACACCGGTGACTTTACGGTCAGCGGTCAGGCATCCCTCACCATTTCCATGGAGGATCTGGTGAATATGGGTCAGAAGACCTGGGACGGCGTATGGCTGGATCTTTGTAACGCTCTGGAAAATCTCCACAACGTTTACAATCTGGATCAAACCGGCGCTTATACTCCCGAGACAGTTGCCAACCAAATGACGGCTCGCCGCGGCGATGCCGGCTCACAGATTCAGTCCGTGACTGCATCCCTTTTGATGAGCGATGCTGCGGGTGTTCGTCTGAATATGGTGCTCCGTGCCAATCCCGTAAATCTTACGGTGAAGGTCAACGGTGAAACCGTAGAAGACTGCGCAACCGTTACGGAAGTGGTCGTTGGCGGCAATACCTGCTACAACGTACAGATCGATCTGTACTTCAAGGCTGCTGCAATGGAGGATGTTTTCGAGATCGTCGTATTCTCCGATGCAGGTACGTATATGACCTACGGCGATACGGTTGCATATCTGGCTTACCAGCTTGCAAACAAGACGGACAATGAATATGCAGACAACGCGGCGGCACTTCTGTACTATGTTCAGAAGGCCTGCGACTGCATTGCATAATTGAAAAAAGGTGCCGAAAGGCACCTTTTTTCGTAGGTGTTTATCCAAGCAAGAACGTTTTTTAACAAAAAACGAAAACACCTTGCAAAGGGAGCGGGCGTATGTTAAAATGATAGAGTAAATTTGTATGACACGGAGGCGACGATATGAAAATCGGAATTACCTGTAATAAAATGTGCCGCATCGAGCAGGCGGCGAAATACGGCTTTGACTACCTGGAGGTTTCCCTGAAGTGGCTGCAGACCCTCAGCCCCGAGGAGCTGGATGAATTTGAAGCAGAGCTGAAAAAGCACGGCGTGACCGTGGATGCCTTCAACTGCTTCTACGGACCTGAGGTGAAGCTGATGGGAGACGACGTGGATATGGAGCAGATCAAGAAGGTGACACGTGAAAACGTGGAGCTTGCCGCGAGATTCAATCCTTCCGTCGTAGTTATCGGCTCCGGCGGTGCCAGAACGATGCCTGAGGACTTCCCCAAGGAAAAGGCGATGAAGATCTTTGCGGAGGCTGTGGATCTTGCCGCGAGCATCTGCGCCGAAAAGGGCATCCGCGTGGTGATCGAGCCACTTCGCCACAAGGAGACCAATTTTATCAATACCATTCTCGAGGGCAAGGAAATGGGCGAGATCATCGGCAATCCCAACGTCGGCTGTCTCATTGACTTCTTCCACTTCCAGCAGAACGGCGAGGACACGGATACCATCGACCAGCTGGAGGGCAAGCTGATCCACGCTCACATTGCCCGTCCCAACGACGACAGACTGGTTCCCAAAAAAGAGGATGAGCCTACCATTCGTCTTTGGATGGAAAAGCTTCGCAAGATCGGCTATGACGAAAGACTGACTCTGGAATGCTCCTGGAAGAATGCCAATTCCTTTGAAGAGGAAATGGAGGCAGTTCAGTACTATCTGCCGATTTTCAGAGGGCAGATCTGAATGGAGAAAAAGAATCAATCCCGGGAAAACGCAGTGGATCTGTTCGATCCTGCATCCTTGGAAAAGTATTTTCGTCGCTATGCGGGTCTGATGGCGTATTATCGCTGTGCCATGATGGAGATCGAGACCAAGTTCAACGTGTTGAACGAGGAGTTTTCCCTGAGATACGACCGCAATCCCATTCAGGATATCCGCACCAGGCTGAAAAGTCCCGGCAGTATTTACCGCAAGCTTCGGGGAAGAGGCTTGGAGCTGAGTGAAGAGACCATCCACGAGAATCTTTCCGACGTTGCGGGGGTCAGAGTGATCTGCTCCTTTTTGGCAGACGTATACCTTTTGGCGGATGCGCTTCTCGGGCAGGATGATATTACCCTGATCGAGAAAAAGGATTATATTAAGCATCCGAAAAAAAACGGCTACCGCAGCTTACATCTGATCGTGACCGTGCCCATCTTCCTGGTGCAGGAAAAGCAGATGATGAAGGTAGAGATCCAGCTGAGAACGCTGGCAATGGATACCTGGGCAAGTCTGGAGCATCAGCTTTGCTATAAAAAAGACGTGGGATTCACCGAAAAAACGGAAGGTGAGCTTTTACGCTGTGCCGAATTGGCGGCGGAACTGGACGGCAAAATGGACCGTCTGAGAAAGAACATCGGTCTTGACGACGCCTCGACAGATCATAGCAAAAAATAGATAAAACGCAAAAAAGAAAAGCCTCGTGCTTTTCTTTTTTTTATAGATTTTTACCGAATGATATTGACAATTTGTGAATTATAACTTAAAATAAACAGTGTATTATTATAAGTATAATTATAGCAATTTCGATAAAGTGAAACAAGGAGTGGAGTCCATGATGCATTTGAAAAAAATCACAGCGGTTCTGTTGGCGGTTTTGTTTATAATGTCACCACTTGCGGGAGTACCGTTTACCGAGGTGTTTGCCGCAGAATCTATTACGGTAACCACTGCTGTCGCGGACGGAGAGACCATTGCTCAGGGCGAGGACGTAACGTTTACCGTTTCTCTTTCGGCTCCTTTTTCCGGAAAATCTCTTGCTCTCGATTTTAAAACTGCGTACGACCACAGCCTGTTTTCCTGGGTGAGCGGCGCATGGAGCGATGAGATCGAATTTTCTGCCGTTACCGATGTGAATGCCGATGACGAGGTTGCAGCATTTCTCAATCAGTCCTCCGTTACCGCGGAGGGGGAGATCTTCTCCTTTGTGCTTCGTGTGAATGACGCTGTTTCCTGCGGAGCGACCGATACGGTCAAGGTGATCCCCGGTGGAATTGACGAAGTGGTTGTGGAGGGAGTTTCCATTACCGTGGGTCATAAATATACCAATATTTGTGATCCCGAATGTGACGTGTGCGGCGACGTGCGCGTTCCCGATGAGCACGATTACGAAAACGCCTGTGATCCCGATTGCGGCGTATGCGGCGCTACCCGCCCCGCGCCTCACTTTTTCTCCAACGACGGAGACGAGGTGTGCAATGAATGCGGCTACGTGAGAACGGTAGAATATACGGTTTCCACCTCCGTATCCGCAACCTCTCTGAAGGCAGGGGACACCGTTACCGTTACGGTATCCCTTGACAAGGCAAGACAAACCAAGTCCTTTGCTCTGGACTTTCTGAATGCTTACAATCACGACGCCTTTGAATGGGTGAGCGGCGATTGGACGCAGGGCGTGAAGGATCTGGAAGTGCTTTGCGACGTGAATGCAGGCTCCGAGGCGATCTTTTTGGCGGCAAACGGCGTCGAGATCCCCGCAGGAGAGATCTTCACCTTCGTTCTTCGCGTGAAGGATACCGCTTCCTGTCTGAAGCCTTACGAGATCAAGGCAGAAGCTTCCGGCATTCCCAACGCTTCCTCAGTGGGTGAGCAGGTTTCCCTCATTCACACCTATACCTCTGACTGTGACCTCAGATGCGACGTTTGTGAAATGTCCCGCACGCCTTTGGCGGAGCACAGCTACGACAACGAGTGTGACACCTCCTGTAACGCGTGCGGTGCTACCCGTCTGGTATCTCACAATTACGAATATTCCTGCTCTACTGCCTGTACCATTTGCGGCTTTGTCCGTGTGACTGCTCATACGTATACCGACGATTGGGACGATTATTGTAACGTTTGCGGAGAGACCCGTCCTTTGGACCGTACTCTGTCTACCAAATTGCTTTCCAATACTGCCGCAGCAGGAGATCTTGTGACGGTAGAGATCCGTTTGGATAATCCCATTACCACCGCAGCGGCAGGTCTTGATTTTGAAAATGCATACGACCACGACGCCTTTGAATGGGTGGACGGCTACTTTAGCGGTACCATTTCCTTTGCGGCGTATACCCGGGTCAACGAGGGTGTGGATGCGGTGTTCCTCGCTACTGAGGAATTTACGATCCAGGGCTTGGTATTCACCATGATCCTTCGTGTAAAGGATACCGCTTCCTGCGGAGGCAGCTTTGAGATCAAGGTTTCCGAATCCGGCTTCCGCGGTGCTGCTCTTGCGGCAGATACCTTGACCCTTGCTCACGTTTACGACAACGATTGCGACGACTCCTGTAACGAGTGCGGCGAGATCCGCCCTGTTGCAGGTCACAGCTATGACAACTCCTGCGATGTGAATTGTAACGTATGCGGCGAGGAGCGCTCCATCGAGCATACCTACGACCATGACGGTGACGAAGCTTGTAACGTGTGCGGTGAAACGCGCATTGTAGAAAGAGATCTGATCACCTCCGTTTCCGTAAGTCAGGCCAAGGCAGGTGACGAGATCACCGTAACCGTATCCCTTTCCAAGCCGAAGACGACTGCTATGGCAGGTCTTGATTTTACAAATGCATACGACCACGATGCCTTTGAGTGGGTATCCGGTGACTGGAACGCTACCATTAAGGCAGGAGCTACTTTGGCTGACGTTCACGAGGGCGGCGACGCCGTATTCCTTGCTTCCGACCCGATTGAGATCAGCGGTGAGATCTTCACCTTTACCCTGCGCGTGAAGAGCGGTGATTTCTGCGGAAAGACCTTTGAGATCAAGGCGGAATGTTCGCAGATCGAGAACGTTACCTACGTAGGGGCTTCCGTTGATTTGACCCACGGTTATCAGTGGGAGAGCGACAGTGACAGCCACTGGAAACAGTGCGCAGGCTGTGGTACGGTAGATGAGACTACCCGCGGTGATCATACCTACGCCCACGACGGTGATGAAAAATGCGACGAGTGCGGTGAGCTGAGACTTGCCTTCTACGGCACCAGCCTTTCCCTCCAGCACAACTTTGCCGTCAACTATAAGGTGAAGCCCGCGCTTCTTGACAAGTATACCGACTTCTACGTTGAGGTCACGATGAACGGCAAGACCTTAGAGCTTCATGAGTATACGGTGGACAAATCCGGCTATCTCTCCTTCCGCTTTGATAATATTGCGCCTCAGACCATCGGAGACGAGATGGTTGCAGTGCTTCACGCCAAGGAAAACGGTGTGGATATCCAGACCAATCCTTACATCTCCGGTGTAAAGGCTTACTGCGACAAGGCGCTTCAATATTACGAAGACGATACGCACGCCACCTTCCGCACTCTGATCGTGGATCTTCTCCACTACGGTGCCAAGGCGCAGGTCTACACCGGTTATAAGACCACGGAGCTTGTGGACGGTGAACTGACCGAGGAGCAGCTTGCCTGGGGTACTCAGGGTGATCCTGCCTTGACCAACCACTTCGTATACAATCTGAGAACCATTGAGAATCCTACCGTTACCTGGATGGGTGCGGGTCTTGTTCTGGATTCCGCAGTGACTCTGAAGCTGAAGTTTGCCGCAGAGAGCGTGGACGGACTGAAGGTTCGCATCGTGATCGAAGATGGCAAGACTGTTGAGATCGATTCCTCTTACTTCACCTACAACGCTACCGAGAGCGTATACGTTCTCCACGTGAACGGCTTGAATGCCAACCAGATGAGCAAGAAGCTGGAGCTGACGGTTCTGGATGCAGAGGGCAATGAGGTGAGCAACACCGCTCAGTACAGCATTGAATCCTACGCGTTTGAGAAGCAAAGCAGCACCATTCCCGGTCTTGCAGATCTTGTGAAGGCAATGATGAATTACGGTAACGCTGCTGTTGCGTATTCCGCGAAATAAGTTATGAAGAAGCGAATTTATGAGTCTCCGACGGTGAAGCTCCTGGCTTTCGCCGTCGAGGAGATCATGGGCTCCAGCCCTACCGATCCCCCTGAGCTTCCTGACCACGATTGGGTTTCTTACACACTTCGTAAGGTGGATTTGGGCGAGGAGGTTTCGGATCAATGAGAAGGATCGGCATATTTTTCTTTGCTTTGTTTGCCATAACGGTCGTTTTGGCGGGTTGCGCTGAAAAAGAGCCGAAGAAAACGGAAGATCAAGAAGCGACACCGTCGGTGTCGCTTCTTCCGCAAGATGCTCCTGTTTTTTCTTCGGACGAGCTGTTTTTTCCCAACGTGGATCGTGGAACTTCTTCAACGTCTTCCAAGACGTCAAAGCCCTCCTCCACGCCCTCTGTGACGACCTCCGCAACGAGCGTAACCACCTCCTCGGAAAAAAGCAAGACGGAGACGACTACCACGACGGTGAAAGCTTCATCCGAACAGGGTGGGCTGGAGCTTCCCGACCATAATTGGAGATAAAAATGATCCGCAACTTTGTTGCGGATCATTTTTTATATTGACTGTGCGACAGGAAGATCTACTCGGTGGGAGAATCGCTCGTTTCAAAGAGTCTGGCGGCGGCTTCCGCCTCCGTTTCCGTGGGGGACGGATCTTCCTTTTTCTCAAATGCAAGGGTGAGCTTTTCCACTGCTTCTGCCGCTTCTTCGGGGGTTCCGAAGGCAGTGATGCGGAAATAGCCTTCCCCGCCAAGACCGAATACGGAACCGGGGGTCACGACGCAGGACGCTTTTTCCAGAAGCATATCAAAGCATTGCCAGGAATTCATTCCATCCGGACATTGCGCCCAAAGATAGGGGCTGGTCTCTGCACCCACGTGGGGAATCCCCGCTCTGCTCAAGCCTGCGGAAAGGGTGGCGGCAACCTTTTGAATACGGTAGATGATCTTTTCCGTCTCCGCCGCGGCTTCGGGAGAAAGCAACAACTCGGCCGCCCGTTGCATCACGTAGCTGGGGGGAGTGGCGGCGGCGGGTTGTCCGGCGCAAAAGGCGTCACGGATGCGAATCGTGCCGCGGGAAAGGGTAGCGGGGATCACCACGTAGGCGATCTTCAGCTCCTTTACTCCATATCCCTTCTCAAAGGAAAAGACCTGAATGGCGCAGGAGCGCGCTCCCTCAATCTCGTAGATGGAGCGAGGGGTATCTCCGCTGAGGTAGGGAGACAGGGATGCATCGTAAAAGAGAATGGCACCGCTTTCGTTTGCCCAGTCCACCCATTTTTGCAGCTTTTCCCGACTGAGGGGTACGCCCGTTACGGGGCTGGGAGAGGTGAGGTATACCAGATCACCCGTGGCTCCGTCCGGCTCGGGGGAAAAATCATTTTCGGGAGTTGCGCGGGCAAAGGTCACGTTTCTGCCGGCATATTGCTGCAACTGTAAAAGGCGGCTTTCGCAAGGGGCAGGGAGAATGACCGTATTTTCCGGTGCAAATAAACGGGAAAGGGAGGAGTAGGCACTTTCCAGACCGCCGGAAATGAAGATCTCACTTTCCGAAAGCTTTACGCCGCTTTTATCCAGATGCGCTACGATTGCCTTTTTCAGGCTTTCATAGCCGGACCAAGGACTGGAAAGACGGGCGCCTAAGGGCTCGGCAGTATCCCGCACTGCTTGAAGCATTCCCTCGATCACCTGCTGTGGCAGGGGCATATTCATTAGGCTTTGATCCAGTCTGAGAAGGGCTTCTGAGGGATGCTCGTTGCGAAAGCTTTCCAATCGCTTTTTGACGGATACGCCGCTTTCCGACAGAGGGCCTACGTTTTCATTGAGAAGCATATTCGTTTCTCCTTTATTCAGATTAGCCTTGAACCAATAAGTCGTTGATGACGGTATAGACGATGTTAATGGGGATCACGGGGACCAGAGTTCCGTGGAGGGTGGGGAGAGCCGCGGATAAAAAGCCAACTGCGGCACCGCTTTCATCTACCACTACTGCACCTTGCAGGGTCTTATTCATATCAATATCCAGATAAATGATATTGGAATAGATGCCATCCTTGCCTACCTGCACTGCGGGACCTACAGAGCCAACGATGCCCCGGGCGACGGTGCCGTAGAATACCTTCGGTCTGTGCGCGGAGACTGCATTCAGTGTCTTGCCCCGTTCTACGAAGAAGGAATTCTCTACGGGAATGGGGGTGTACTGATATTCCGGAGGAAACCGAAGCAGGGCGATGCCGAGAGCCTCGTCCATTCCCTTCAGCTCTGCGGGAACGGAAATCCCTTCGGAGGTGTAAGCGGCGATCTCGCCGCCCCCTGTCACCAGGGAGGAGTCACAAACGGCGTAGCCGTCCTCGGATACGAAACAGCCGGTACCGTGGCGGAGGGTTCCGTCCGTGCCCTGAACTTCTACGGTGATCAGGGACAATTCCACTTGACTGAGAATATCCTCTAAAGGACGGGCAGCTTCGGCAAGCTCGGACTGGGTGGGGACCTTGATGGTACCGTCGGAATCGCTTCCGCCCACCTTGGGAACGAAATCTCCCCGAATCAGGGAAATGATGCCCAGACCGGAAAAGATCAGCAGAATCAAGAGCAAAACGATCTGCAGTACGGTCAAAAAGGGCTTTTTCTTTTCCCGCCCCTTTTCATATTCGTGACGGGCAGAATACCCGCCGTAGCCGGAAACTTTTCCCTGAGAAGCCTCTGCAGAGCTTTCCTCGGGGAATTTTTGGATCTGTAACATAATACTCAACCTTTAATACAAATATAGCAATTATGATTCCTTGGCGGGAGCTTCTTTGCCGTCCGCCAAAGGGAGACTGAAGTGGAAGGAGGTGAATTCGCCCACCTTGCTCTCTACCCAAACCTCCTCGCCGTGGGCGGCGGTGATGGTTTTTACAATGAAAAGTCCAAGTCCCATTCCGCCCTTGTCCAGACCGCGACTGCGATCGGATTTGTAAAAGCGGTCGAAGAGATGGCGCAATTCCTCCTCGGGGATCCCCTCGCCCGTGTTCCGCACCTCAAAAAGCACCTTTTGCTTCTGGAGGACGATGCCGATGGATAGAGTACCCTTTTCGGGAGTGAATTTTATGGCGTTATCCACCAGATTGTAGATCACCTGCTGAATGGCATCCTGATCTGCAAAAACCGTAATGGAATCCCGATCACAGTCAAATTCCACTTCCAGGTGTTTGCTGTCGATTCTGGTTTCAAAAGACAGAAGGGTGATCCGCGCCAGCTCGCAAATGTCCATGGGCGCAAAGTTGTATTTTCTCTCGCCTGCGGTCATTCGGCTGGTTTCCAGAAGGGTCTGAACCAGGCGGGACAGCCGCGCCACCTCGTCCAGAATGATCTTATAGTAATGCCCCTGCTTTTCAGGAGGGATCGCGCCGCTTTCCATATTCTGAATAAAGCCGCCGATGGTGGTCAGAGGCGTTCTCAGATCGTGGGATACGTTAGAAACGAAGGTCTGGCGAAGCTTTTCGTTTTCCTCCAGATTTTGCGCCATCTGGTTGAAGGCGCGGAGCAGGGGAGTCATCTCGCCCCCTTCCTCCTCGGGAAGACGGTGGGTAAAGTTGCCTTTGGCAAACGCCTCTGCCGCCTCGCTGAGAAGACGGAGCGGCTGAACCAATTCACGGCTCATAAAGTAGAAGGACAGAAGGACCATGGAAAGGGTCAGACAGCCTGCTACCAAAAAGCTTTTCAAAAGCCCTGAAAGATATCCGCCCATCTGATTGCGGGTCAAGAGGAAAATGGCGCCTACGCTTTGCTTATGCCCGTCGGGAAAGCTTTTTTCCAGAAGTAGTACGCGGCAAAGCTTTTTTTCGGAAAGAGCACCGCCCAGATCCGTCTGGAAGCTTTTTGCTTCCTTTGCCCGCTCCTTGCATTCTGTGAAGATCGCCGTGGTGAGCCGCTCCGCGCGGAATGAACCCTTGGGAGAGATCACCGGATTCCCCCGACCGTCTGTGATGAAAAAGTCATCCTCTGCGGCGGTTTGCGCCGCAAGGGCGCCCAATAGCAGATCCCGCTTTTCCTGTAACAGATAGTCAAAATCCTGCTGAGTCAGCTCCATCATGGTGCTGATGGACTGGGTGGCATTCTGCGCCGCCTTTTCCAGCAGCGATTCCTGCTGGGCGGCAAAATAATCCATGGTATACAGGGATAAAAAGCCGATGAGGAAGATGAAGCCCAAAGCGCAAGTCAGCAAAAGATAAGTAAAGTATTTGGAAAACAAATGTTTTTTCATAACGTCCTCTGTGGGGGAACCTTTTTCTTATAACGGAAAAAGCCCCGCCTGTAGCGGGACTTTTTTTCTTAAAGAAGCTCGAATTTATATCCTACGCCCCATACGGTTTTCAGAATCCATTTATCGCTGACGCCTTCCAGCTTCTCTCTCAGACGCTTTACGTGTACGTCAACGGTTCTGGAGTCGCCGAGATAATCAAAGCCCCATACCTTATCAAGCAGCTGGTCGCGGGTGAATACCCGATTGTAGTTGGAGGTGAGGAAGTAAAGAAGCTCCAATTCCTTGGGAGGAACGTCTACGGGCTTGCCGCGAAGCTTCAGCTCATACTTCTGCTTGGAGATCTCAAGGTTATCAAACTTGATCACCTCGTCTGCGGGGAAATTGTCGCGGGAACGGTAGCGGCGAAGCACTGCCTTGATCCTGGCGGCTACCTCCTTGTTATCAAAGGGCTTTACGATGTAGTCGTCAGCGCCCAGCTCCAGACCGAGAACCTTGTCAAAGGTCTCGCCCTTGGCGGAGAGCATAATGACGGGCTTTGCGCTTTGCTCGCGGATCTCGCGGCACACCTGCCAACCGTCCTTACCGGGCATCATAATGTCCAAAAGCACCAGATCCGGCTCGAAAATTTTGAAAGTATCTATTGCATTGTCACCGTCGTTTACGGTGTTGACCTCGAAGCCTTCCTTCTCCAGATAAAGCTTCAATACGTCGCAAATATTCAGATCATCATCTACAACAAGAATTTTGTTTGCCATAGCCAGTTTTCCTTTCAATTCTCTCGCGGGTGTCGAAACACACCCTTATAGCGTCATTGTACCACGTTTTTTAAAAAAAATCAATAGAAAGTTTTTATCCCCGTTTCATATCCGACATTTTTTTACCCTTCTCGATCTTTTTCGCCTTGACAGACGGGTGAAAGGGTGGTACATTGAAAGTATCAAATGCAAGGAGGCAGTTATGGCTTATCAAGTACCTTCTCCCATGAAGAGACCGGATTACGTCTTTACCGAAGAACCCACCGTAGAGCAAATGCGCGCCCGCGCGGTGCAGGCGCTTCAGGATTTTCTGAATATTCAGTGGCGCACCCATCAGAAGATCGCCCACAGCAAGGTGGGAGCGGTGAGTCACAAGCGTTTTATCTACGAGGCGGAAAATACCTACGCGGGAATTCCCTATACCGATGCAGGGATGGGTCTTTTCCAATTTTACGAATATTACGATGAAGAAACGGGAAGACTGCGCTTTTACGGGGACGGAGTGGAATTCAACAAGACCGTGGGCGGCACCTGTGCCTGCGGTGTTTGCTGGAGCCTTGCTACGGTCTGCTCCTCCGTCAGCGGCGCTTACATCAATTTCTATATGACCCCCAAAAACGGCTACTATCCCGTAGGCGATTTTAAGATTCCCGAGGATCTGGACGATTACCGCAATCACCACACCTCTCGGATCATTGCCGAATTCGGCGAGGAGACCATTCTGGAGGCGTACGCCAAGACCTTGCCCGGAGATGCTCTCTGCTCCTCCGATAAGGATCACACCATGATGATCATTGAGGAGCCGGAGGTGGTTCGGGATGAAAAGGGAAGGATCCTTCCCGAGCAAAGCGCTCTGATCATTGCGGATCAGCAGGGCGGTAAGGGCGTCGGCTTTTACGACGAGCGGGTGGAGGACGAGCTTCTCCATCACCTGGGCAGAACCCGCTTCCGCTATCCCTTTGACCAGCTTTTGAAAATGTTTTATCTTCCCGTTTCACCCGCGGAATTTCAAGGCAAAAAGCCTTACGAGCGGGCAAAGCTTACCCTGACCGCTCAGCCCGAGACTCGGGAAGAGCTGATCCAAACCGAGATCCTGACCAATTATCCCATGGCGGTGGTAAAGCTGATGCTGGAGCAGGAAAACGGACACCGCACCCTTTTGGACCGCTACTGCTTCAACCGTCGGGATCCCCATTCCGGTCTTGCCCGCCGCTATCCCCTGGAGCGGATGAAGGAAGCCATCCTTTCCGCCGAGGGCAAAGCCATTCTTTTGGAGGTCACCCTTTCCAACGGTGAGGTCTTCCGTCCCGTAGCAGTGGAGCTGTAATACTTCTCGGAACCTTTTTGAAAAAAGGTTCCAAACCTCCAAAAACTTCCAATGGGTTTTCCAAAAACAAAACAAGTAATTCCACAGAACAGAAAAGTCTGCGATAAATTAAAAAAGGAGGAAAGAAAACGTTAGAAACGATTCAGATGATATTGACTATAGTATCATAGTTTTGAATGCGGCGTTGATTGTGATGCTGATCAAATCTTGGAAAAATAAATAACAAGTAAAAAAGACCGCACAGCAGAATTTCTGTTGTGTGGTCTTTGCTTTTGTCCTTTTTTTGAAGGTTTTGAGGGCGGAAAGCGAGAAAAAGGGATGTTATCCCTTTTTCGATGGTTTACGACGGCAGACACCCAGTTTTGAACGACCGAATGGGAGGAACAAAACTTCGGTGTCAACGCGGATCAGCGGGAACTTTTTCAAAAGTTCCCCCGCTTTTTAAACGTCCAGCAAAAACGCGTCCTTGTCGCCTACGTACTTGTATTTGAAAAGGTAGGAGCATTGGCGACCCTCGGTACATTTGCGGTTGTCGGAGAAGAGCCAATTACCGTCGCCGAAGGAAAACATTCCCGTGGCACCCAGCTTGAATTTGTAGCCCCAGACACCGCTTTCCTCGTGGTATTCGCCTTCACGGCGCAACGTCAGCACCTCGCCCTCCTCACCGATGCCGCGCAGGAGCTCCGTCTTTGCGGGGACGGACAGATCCACGGCGAACATGGGAAAGTTGGGGTATTCCGGCTTCTTGCCTTGGTAGACTGCCATATAGATGGCACGGGTCAGAGGATCGTATTCCAGATTCTGTACGCCGTAATTGGTATTGCCCGTGAATACGAAAAATTTGTGCAAGGGGGCATCGAAGCCGCTTGTGTGCATTTCGTTTTGCTTTAAGGGACGGGCGATCTTTTCCCAGGATGCGGTATCGTAGCACAAAAGCACCTGGTAATCGTTGTCACGGCGATGAAGATCGCTGTAAACGCCGTAGGCGACGTACAGATATTTTCCCTCCGCCTCGGTCTTGCCGGGCAGGGGAGCGAAGGTAGTCCCGTCAATGCCGCTGCACGCCAATCGGTGGGGGATTGTCTCGCCGTCTTTGTTTTTGCCCGTGCCGGTGTAATCCGCTACGGCTTCTTTGATGTATACCGCGGTCATAATATCGTTGCCGTCAGCCTCAATGCCTTCCCGATCAATGCGGTCCGTATTGAAGCGAACGACGTAAAAGCCCTCGGTAAAGCTTGCTTCGGTGCCAAGACGCTCCAGAACGTTTTTGCCGATGGCATCCGTTTTGTATTCCAGGGAGCCGTAGACATTGCCGTCCTCGCCCAGGGCGATACAGCCAAGGTGACCCAAAAGACCCGTCACCGTACCCACCACCGTGCCGTCAAAGCGGGCTTTCACCAGGCAGGTGGTATAGGAATAGTAAATATAGCCCTTCTTTTCGTCCACGCAGATTCCCTGAATGTGGTTTCTGCCGAAGGTTCCCGTGAAAAGGGGCTGGGGGAGCTGATCTCGCATATTATTTGTTCTCCTTATCTATCAGGTCTGCAAGATCGCGCATTCTCTTTAAATAATAGGCCGCGATCTCATCGAAGGTCATTTTCTCAAAGCAGGTGTAATAGCCGTCGTAGAAACGGAGGATCTCTTCATTGTCCACTGCCGCAAGGGTTTCGTAGCGGGCGCGGATCTGAGGAGCGGTAAGTCCCTCCTTCAGGGAGTGGATGCGTCCGCCCGGCTCAGCCGTCAGCTTTTCCTTGCCGTAGGCGGTATTGGCCAGAGACTGCGCCACCTTGCTCCAATCTCCCGCACCGTCCAGAGGAGCGATGTGCAGGTCGGAATTTTCCTTGGTATCGTGAAGGTGGAGGGCGCAAAGCTTCTCACCGTACTTTTCTATAAAGGGAGCGTCGGGATCGTAGCCGATCTGGTGTCCCACGTCCCAGCAGAATTGTACGGAAGGCGAATCAAAGTGATCCATAATTGCCATCAGATGCTCGCGGCTCTTGGTATTCTCCACCGCAAGAACGAAGCCGTGCTTCTCCGCGCATTCCACGATGCGCTCGTAGCGCGCCAGTCCCTTGGGATTGGGGGGAACCAGATTCTTCCCCCAGGTGGTATGGGCAATGCCTACCTTCAGACCCAGGGAGGAGCAGAAGCGGATCTGCTCGCAGTAAAAGTCCAGAATGGCGTCTCCGCTGTCATCGTCCAGCCACAGCTTGCTGGTGCCGTTGCATTTCAAATGCACGTTTTCAATAGGCAGACCGATCTTTTCGCAGTGGTTCACGTGGTCTGCCAGCTCGGGAAAGTAGTTCAAAGCTACGAAATCGTAGCCCACGTCACGGATGCGGGTGAGCCGCTCCTCCATAGGAAGATCGTCGCAGGGGAAGGTGTAAGTACCGAATTTCATAGTGTCTCCTTAATTTTCCGTATTCGCCGCGGCGCGTTCTGCACGCGCACGCTGTTTTTTGCGGCGTAGCTTTGCTTTATCTGCCGCCTTTTGCTTTTCGTGCCGCTCCCATTTCTCCGCGTAGAATTTTTCCAGCACGGGATCCATTTGGAAGATCTCGCGGGTCGCCCGTACCGTATCACCCTGAGAACGGTAGAGCTTGAAGCGCACGAGGAATTTTTCGCCGCAGTCGCACTTTACCTTGCACAGATACTTGTGGGCGTTTTGGGGAATGGGATACTCCGGATACAAAAAGCCGTCGCACTTGACGCAGGGAATGGGGGTGGTGGAAAGCTCCTTCAACGCCGCGCCCCGATGCTGAAAGCTGACGCCGATCTCTGCAGTCTCCAGGGGGCGGGCAACGATGTCCCCCGCCAGAGAGGGATATTCCTCCATCCCCTTCGCCATATCCAGATGGCGGCAGATCAGGGCGGTGGAGCGGGCGTCGCAAAGGGCGTCGTGTGCCTGAAAGGGCTTTTCATTCAGCTTTTCAATGGCATCCTCCAGGGCGTATTGTCGCATCACTCCCTCGATCTGCTTGGCGTAAAATACCTGCAGGTCGTAGGAATCGGGGATCCAATCCTCGTCCAGAGAAAACAGTCTGAGATTGTCGCGGAGCATGGGAACGTCGTCGGGTCCCCAGGTGAGAAATACGAAATCCTTGCCGCAAAACTTCTTCAATTTTCGGAATGCCTCCTGAAAGCTCATACCCTTTTTCACGTCCTCGTTGCGAAGACCGGTGATGCGGGAGACCTTCTTGTGCATCCGACGGTAGTATTGGGGGCGGATCAAAAGATCCAGTTCCTTTTTGATCTTAAATCTGCGGTTCAGCCGGACTGCGCCGATCTGCACGATCTCGCCCGTCAGGTGTACGGGGCTTTCTACGGTCTCTCTGTAGAAGCGCGGCTGGTTCCACTCCAGATCCAGTACGATGTAATTCATATTCTTCTTCCTTTTTTTATTCCTTTAAATTCTAACTGTTTTCTATGGAAAAGTCAATAGAGGTGGCGGGCGAAAATGTGTTTTCTCCTTGACAAGGCACCTGAAAAAAAGGTACAATACATTCATCAAGAAAAAAGGAGCATATCAAGCGATGAAAACCTATCTTTTCGGTGAAAAAAAGAACGTTTACAAAGCAAATCTGCACTGCCATACCCATTTGAGTGACGGCAGTCTTTCCCCTCAGGAGGTCAAGGACCTTTACAAATCTCAGGGCTATTCCGTGGTCGCCTTTACCGATCACGACGTGCTGATCCCCCATCCCGAGCTGAGGGATGAAGCCTTTCTCCCCCTGAACGGAATCGAATTTTCCGTTCGGAACAAGAATTCGGAACGCCCCGGAAAAAATCCCTGCGTTCATCTGAACTTTATTGCCCTGGAGGAGGATAACGTAAAAACGCCCCTCTACCATAGAACCAAGTACATTACCATGCACGAGGAGGAAAACCGTGCCCGCATCACCTTTGACGATACTCTGCCGGACTATGAGCGCAATTACTCCATCGGTATGGTGAACGACGCCATCCGCCGCGCGAGAAAGCTGGGCTTTTTCGTGACCTACAATCACCCCGTCTGGAGCTTTGAAAATGCAGAGCGCCTTTTGCAGTACGAAAACCTTAACGCCATCGAGGTTTATAACCATTCCTGCAACGTGATAGGCTACGATGAGTATTCCCCCGCTCTTTACGAGCATCTTTGCCGCGCGGGAAAGGCTCTTTTCCCCGTTGCCGCAGACGATAATCACAACCGCCAGCCCTTCGGGAAAAAGGCCTGCGATTCCTGCGGAGGCTACGTGATGATCCAGGCGGACGAGCTGGAGTACCGCGCCGTTACCCGTGCGTTGGAAAACGGTGATTTTTACGCTTCCAACGGCGCCGTGATTCACGAGATCTTCGTGGAGGACGGAATTCTCACCGTCAGGGGTGAAAAGATGGAGCGCGTTCGCGTGAGCTACGATTACGGCGCCACGCAGCGAAAGATCTGCGAGGAGGGCGTGATGACGGAATGCAGCTTTGAAATCCAACAGGAGCGGGGTTGGCTGCGCATTTCCGTTCTGGATGAAAACGGAAAATTTGCCATGACCCGCGTGTACTCCCCCGAAGAGTGGCTGGGTAAATAAGGATGAAGATCAAGATTCGCAATACGTCCTGGGAAAAGCTGGAATCGCTTCCCAAGATCCCCTATCACAAGCCCCTGCCGCCTCTGTTTCTTCTCAGACTTCTGATCCGCGCCCTTTCCATTCCCCAGCTTTTGGAGACCCGCTTTTCCTACGAGGATCTGAGAGGAGACCGAAAGGAAGAGGGACCCTACCTGATCCTGATGAACCACTCCTCCTTTCTGGATCTGAAAATGGCTTCGAAAATACTCTTTCCCCATCCCTACGCCATCGTTTCCACCACCGATGCCTTTATCGGAAAGAGCCTTCTGATGCGCTTGATCGGTTGTATCGCCACCCAGAAATTCGTTACGGATGCGGGACTGGTCTTGACGATGATGCGCCTGATCAAAAAGCAAAAGCGCAGTGTTTTGATGTACCCCGAGGCAGGCTATTCCTTTGACGGCAGAGCGACTCGCTTGCCGAGAAAATTGGGAGGGCTTTGCAAGCGTCTCGGTGTTCCCGTGCTTTTCATCCGTTCCGATGAAAGCGGCTTTCTCCGCGATCCCCTTTACAACGGTCTGCGAAACCGCAAGGTGAAGGTGCGTGCTACCCTTTCCTGCCTGTTTACCCGGGAAGAACTGAAGACGAAAAGCATTGACGAGCTGGACGGTGTCATTGACGAGGCTTTTTCCTTCGATCATTTCCGCGCCCAAAGGGAAAAGGGGGTTCGGGTGACCGAAGGCTTCCGCGCCGAGGGACTGGAGCGGATTCTGTACCGTTGTCCCCACTGCGAAAAGGACGGGGTGATGAAGGGGAGCGGCACCCACCTGACCTGCACCGCTTGCGGCAAGGATTATGAATTGACCGAAACGGGAGTTCTCGCTTGTGTGAACGGGGAAGGTGCCTTCGACCACGTCCCCGATTGGGTGGATTATCAGCGGGAATGCGTGAAAAAGGAGCTGGCAGACGGCACCTACGGCTTTGAATTGCCCGTTTCCGTCTATACCATTTGCGATCACAAGGCGCTGTATCGGGTGGGAAAAGGCACCCTTTCCCACAACCGCAAGGGCTTTACTCTTGTTTCCGACGACGGCTCCTTTACCTATAAGCAGGATCCTTACTCCTCCTACAGCCTGAACGTGGACTTTTTCTTCTACGAGATCGGTGATATGATCAGCGTCGGCACCAAGGACCGTCTGTTCTACTGTTTTCCCGACGTGCCCTTCCCCGTACACAAGGCGCGCCTTGCCGCCGAGGAGCTGTATCTTTTACCGAAGGAGTGAGCTTCCCGTTGAAAAATGGAATGAATTTCCATTTTTTTCAAAAAAGAGCGGTCAGACTTTCCTTTTATGGAAGGCAGAGGGAATCATTCTTGTGAAAAAAGGATAGTTTTTTCGTTTGCTTTTGGTGAAAGTGATGAAAACGGAGAAAAACGAATGATTTTCCTTGCAAAATTGTGTGAAAAGCGATATAATTACCCTAGAGTTATACTCGATTGATATAAAAGGGGTCATTCTCCCTTTTCAGGAGGAAATATCTATGAAGAATCAAAGAAAACGCCTGCTTGCCTTGGTGGCTATGGTGCTTGCTTGCATCATGGTTCTGCCCGTATTCAGCGGTTGCGCCAAGGAAGAAGAGGCTCCCACCACTACTGCGGAGGAAGCGTTCAAGGAGGAGACTGCCACTGCCGTTCCTTCCACCACCACGAAGGTTCCCGTGGCTACCAAGAGCAATCCCAATGCGGAGAGCTTGCAGTCTACCCCCAACAAGGGCGGTAACAAGAAGGTAACCAGCGGTACTACCTCCGTAAAGAGTAAGTACAGCGAGGAGCAGGAGGCCCTTTTGAACAAGGAGCTGAAGGCTACCGCTACTCCCCAGGAGCGCAGAGATTATGCGGAGGCGTATATGCGCGCCATGCAGACCAACCTCTGGACCCTGCAGGAGAGACCCGATACGCAGGTTTCCACCTCCAGCGGTGAGAAGACCTATTATCTCCACGACTATGCGGACGAGGCTTCCTGGAAGGCTGTATTTGAGGGCTTGTCTTTGAAGACTCCCGATAACTACGACTACAAGGTTTCTACCGAAAAGACCTATTCCTTTGAGTTGAGAACCGGTCGCACCTACCGTGGCTTGCCCTACAGCCGCGGCGCTTCCGGTCTGGAAAGCTTCAATCTTTTCGTGAAGTCAAGAGACGAGCAGGGCGTTGGACTGGTGGATACCCGCTTCGATACCTATTATCTGTACGGTGGCCCCGGTCTCATCGGTAACAACCCCGCTACTGCTTTGGCGTATGCATGGAATACCGTTTCCTATACCACCTATACCGGTGACAATGCGGCTACCTTCGTTCCTCAGAACGGCTATTGCTACGTAGAGGGCTTGAAGTTCCCTGAAATGAAGCAGGAGGATCTGGAAGCGCTTCAGAAGCCCAGCATCCCCGATCCCTCCGGAAAGCTCGTTGGTTCCGTGATCCTTCAGAAGCTTTCTCCCCTTCTGCAGGATGCAACCTTGGACAACGATACCGATGACATCGTGAAACACAACGGCGAGGAAGGTATGTACGCGGCTTACGCCAATCTGCAAAAGGCAGACGGCTTGGTTCGCGAGGACAATACTTACAACGAGAGTAAGATGGTCGTGTCTGTAAACGTTGTGAAGACTCCCGACGGAAAAATCGACGGTAAAGAATCTTACGTAACCGTATTGGCACAGACCACGAAAATTGTCGATTTGATGGATGCAGACGGCAATCCCGTATTGGATGCTAAGGGAAATCAGATCAGAACCTTTAGCGAAGTAGATGCAAAGTACACCTTCGAGGATCTGTATAAAGGAAACTTCATCCCCGTGACCGTTCCCGAGCTTTTGTACGAATCTGTAGATGACGGCGGCGCAAGCGTGCGCGACCCCAACGAGGCGTATGCCGCAAGAAAGACCGCTTCTTATCTGTATACCGGTGTTCTGGGCGCTTCCAGAAGAGTGCTTTGGTGCAACGCAGTTCTGACCGACGAGGCAGGCAACGAGATCTTCAACAACATCGCTTTCGCTGAGAGAGGCGACGTGAAGACCTACACCAAGGGTGCCACCACCGAGCCCGGCAGATATACCTTTGATATGGGTAAATTTGATGACACGATGGAGAAGGTCGTCAGCCTTGGCGACGACGTGGTAGCAGGGTCCAAGCTGGAGCCCGGCAACTATCACTATAAGATCACCGCGCGTATGATCACCGGCGAGGAGCTGGTAGCAAGAGAGTTTGACTTTACCGTGAAACCTCCGGAAGATAAATAAAAGCAAAAAAAGACACCTTCGGGTGTCTTTTTTAAGGAATGCGAACAGGAGAAAAAAATGGAATTTTTATGGAATTTACTGGGGGGAACCCTTTGGGGAAAGCTTTTGGTCACCTTGATCATTTCCATGGTGCCTATTATTGAGCTGCGCGGTGCCATCCCCGTGGCGATCCTGCTTCACGATCTGAATCCCGTACTTGCCTTTGCCTGCGCGGTGGTGGGTAATCTGATCCCCGTCCCCTTTATCATTATCTTTATTCGCAAGATCTTCGACTGGATGCGCAAGTGCTTCCCCAAGCTGAATAAAATGATCGACCGCCTGGAGGAAAAAGGGAAGAGCAAGCGGGAAACCGTTTTGAAATACGGCTTTTGGGGTTTGTTCCTCTTCGTTGCCATTCCTCTCCCGGGAACGGGTGCCTGGACGGGCGCGCTCATTGCCGCCATGATGGATATGCGCCTTAAGCGCGCATTCCCCTCCATCCTTCTGGGTGTGATCACGGCGGGTATTATCGTAACGGTGCTGGTGAGTGCGGGGTTGGCGGCATATATTGGCTTTTCCGCTTGATTCTGCTTTTTAAATTTGGCTTCCTTTCTTGGAACCCTTTTGAAAAAGTGTTCCAAGCCTCCCAAAACTTTCAAAAGGGATTAGAAAAAAGTTTCCTTTTTTCAAAAAAGGAACAAACAAAAAATAATGCTATAGAAAACACGGTTTGTGTCTCTATAGCATTTTTTCTTTAAAGGGATGCTTTCAGCTTTTCCAGAACGTGGCTGAGGGCGTCGTGGGTGGTGGGAAAATTCACCGTGGCGCGGGAGGGATCCGGCAGGTGGATTCCCACGGAATAGCCGGTGGCGGCGAACATGGGATAGTCGTTGGTATAATCCCCCACGGCGATCATATTTTCGGGGGAGATCCCCGTGACCTGCGCAAGTCGCTGGATTCCCGCTCCCTTGGAAAGGTGACGGTACTGAATATCAAAGCAATCGGGATGCTCGTACACCTCGATCTCCATTTCGGGAGAGAGAAAGCCGTCCAGAATGGCGCGGATCCTCGGAAAATCCTCCTGATAGGCGGGGAAGGGAGTCAGGGCGGTTTCATTGGGCTGATACCAAATGCGGTCTCCGAATTCCGCTTCCAGCATTTCCCGAAGGGTCTTCAGCGCTTTTTTCGTCACCTCGGGAATCTCAGCCTTGCGGTAAAGGACGGGAGGGAGCGCCGTTCCCACCTGGATCACGCTTCCGTTTTCCCCTACGAGGACCGCATCCTGAATGCCAAGCTGTCTGGCAAATGCGCAAAGATAAAAGGTAGGCTTTCCGCTGGAAAGGGCAATGCGTGCGCCGGTTTTGCGAATTTCGTGGAGGAGAGCCACGGTTTCTGAATCGGCTCCTTCTCCCACCTTGGCAAGGGTGCCGTCCAGATCAAATACCACCAGCATTATTCCAGATCCTCAAAGGAGACCTTACGGGTTTTTGTTTTCACCTCCTCTGAGCTGTCCGTTTGGGTTTCGGGGGTTTTTACGGGGCGGGTCTCCATTCCTGCATCCTGCGTTTTTTTCTCGGGGACGGGAGGGAGCTTATTCATTTCCTCCGCAATTTTTCTCGCCCGCTCCTTTTCCTTCTGCTGTTCGGGGGTAAGGGTAGGCTTTTTTGCGGGGGTATAGACCTTGGTGGGTGCGGCAGTCTTCTTGGTCTGGATCACGGTGAAGACGATGGCGCCGATGGCACCCAGAGATAAGACCACGATGAGGATCCACATCCAAAGGGAACCGCCCTTTTCCTCTTTCGCGGGCTGCTGAGGCTTTTGGGAGGGCTTTTCGGTGGGAGCGTTCTTCTGTCCCTCGAAGATAGCGACGGTGCCGAGAGAATCAATTTCAAGAGAAACGTAGGAAACGCTTCCGTTTTTGGTGACCTGGGGAGTCAGCTTTTTTACACCCTTATCGTAGAGGGCGCAGAAAATGGTTTCCGGCTTGAAGGCTTCCTCCTCCTCGGACAGAGGGATCTGCAGGCGAAGGGTCGCGTGCTTGGGCAGGGAAAGCTCCTTGCCGTTTTCATCCCGGAGCTTGACGGAAAAGCTCTTCATCAGCTTTGCATTGAATTCTTTTTCCAGAGCTTCCTTGGCATCTGCTTCGGAAAGCGCCAGAGATAAGACGGTCCCTTCTGCCAACGCACCCTTGGGCACGCTGATGCGGATCTTGGAATCGTCCTTGCCCGTGATGTAGCTTTGATCGCCGAAATTGGTGACTGGCACGTAGGGAAGCTCACCGGTCTGAATGATGGAAAGGGTGCCTTCGGTGACTCTCAGATCGTAATTGGAGGCAACCTCCTCGGGGAATGCGACGGTGCCGATGCCGATGGTGTACTTACCCAGCTCTTCCCCCTCCTTGCGTTCCGGCTCGCCGCTCAGCTCATCGTAGGCATCGCCCAGGACCTTATAGGTGAATTCGGGATCGGGATCAAAGAGATTTTTTTCTGCATCCTGAATATCCACCGTCACGATGCAGGGGGTAATGGAAATTTCCACCGTGGCACTCTTGGTGCTTTTTTCCGCCTCATCCTTCTGATCGGGTGCGGTGGCGTAAACCACACAGCAGTATTCGCCGGAATCGGAAACGTTTTTCAGGGTAATGCTTTCGCCGGTCTCACCCTCGGCGATCTTATCACCGCGATACCATTCGTAGCGATAGGAAATGCCCTCGATCTTTTCCACCTCTGCCTTCACGACCGTGGCTTTTCCGTCGTAGGATTTGGTTTTTCCGCCGGTGGTGGTCAGGGTGACCTTGGGGGCGAATTCACCGGGAGTGGCAACGAAATCGGCACAGAAGATCACGTTTTCTCCTGCGGTGGAGATCTGGGTGACCTTTTGATCCCCGATGGAAACGTCGGTTTCACTGTCGTGGATCTTGGGTGCCTCGTCCAGGACGTCAAAGGCAAGGGTCACGTTGATGCGGTATTTTCTGCCCGCAACGAAGGTTCCGCTCTGCAAAGGAGTCTTGGGGGAATCCGCCTCCGACCAATAGCCACTTGCGGTATAATGATCCACTTCAGCGGTTTGGGTGTTTTCACCGTCGGTCTTGCAGAATACTTTGATCTTTGCTTTTTCAAGGGGCTTTGGGGAAATGGCTTCTCCCGCTACGGGAAGAACCAAGCCGTCCACGGAAATATCGGTGATGGTGGTCTCCTCCTCCGCAAAAACGGGGAGGGCAAGGGACAGAGTCATACAGATCGCCAGAAGGGCGCACAGAATCTTTTTCATAATATCCTCCGTAATCAATAGGAAGTAATGGGAAGGTCGGGATCGTCTTCCCCTTTTTCAATGGCGCGGATGACGGCGTAGTAGGAAAATTCGGGACTGGGGCAGATCTTCACCCGATCTCCCACTTTTTTACCCAGGATCGCTTTGCCCATGGGAGATTCCTTGGACACGCATCCCTCCAGAACGTTTTCCCGCAGGGTGGTGACGATGCGGCAGACCTCCTCCTCATCGTCCTCCTCGATGTAGAGGGTGACCTTGTCAAACAGACCCACCTCGTCCTCTTTGGAGTCGGAATCAATGATCTTTGCCGTGGCGATCATACGCTGCAGATAGCTGATGCGGGAATCGTTTTTGCCCTTTTCCCGCTTTGCGGTGCGGTATTCGTCATTTTCGGACAGATCTCCCAGCTCTCTTGCCTGCTGAACGTCGGCGCGGAGCTGAGGGCGCAGGGAGATGCGGTAGTCGATCTCCTCCTGCATTTTTTGAATGTCAATTTTCGTCAGTTCGTCGTACATATCAGGGTTTTCTAAGACCTTTCGGATAATAATTTTTGCCTCTTCCTGCGGAGCATTTCACACCGCCCAGAGGGAGGGTATCTGCAAAAAGCACGGCGTAGCCGCCTCCATTCAAGGGAATCTCCTCCCCGCGGAGATAGGACTGGACCCGCGGATCCTCGTATTCAATGGAGATCCGATTGCGGAAGGCGTTTGCATAGGCACGGAAAAAGCGGTGATGGGGAACTACTCTCCCTTTCTGCACCGAGCCGATGAGAACGCCCGGAGATACGAACAGCTCCTCGGGAAAGGGAAGATCCCGTATCAGAAAGACTTCGTCCTCGCGGAAGAGAAGTCTTCCCTCGGGGATGCCTTCCAGCACCTCCTCCAGGAATTTTTTCACCGTATCGAGGCGGGGATCGGCTTTTTTACCGTTCTCCTTTTTCTTCTTCGGCTGAAAGGGCGCTTCTTCTCCCGAGATCCTTCGGAAAATGGCGAGAAACTGCCCTTCTCCGTTGAAAATATGGGGATAGAAGCGAAGGGTATTTGAGATCAAACCCTTTGTGGCACAGCTTGCCACGTCAGGGGCGGGGGAGTCCAATTTAAATTCCGGGTGGTTTTCCAGAAAATGCAGGACGTTGTCCTCGTTTTCCTCCCGAGCCCAGGTGCAGGTGGAATACAGGATCCTCCCACCGTTTTTCACTGCCTTTGCGGCGCTTTCCAGAATTTCTCCTTGCAGAGCCGCAAGGGTTCGGATATTTTCCGGGCTCCAGTTTTCACTTGCCTGATCGTTTTTCCGCATCATTCCCTCGCCGGAGCAGGGAGCGTCTGCGATCACAAGATCAAAATAACCGTAAAATTCCTTGGGAAGGCGGGAAGCGTCAAAGCCCGTCACCAGACAGCGGGTCTCTCCGAGGCGCTCCAGATTCTGCATTAGCGCTTTGCGCCTGACGGAGGACGGCTCGTTGCAGATCAGAATGCCGTCTTCTGCCAGAAGACTTGCCGCCGCCTGCAGACTTTTTCCGCCGGGGGCAGAGCAAAGATCGAGAATGACGCGGACCCTTTCACCGCCCAAAGCGGCGACGGGTGCCATAGCGGCAGGTTCCTGAACGTAAATTCCGCCGCTGTGGTGGAGAGCCGTGTTGCCTATGCCGTCCAGGGAAAAATAAAAGCCGTTTTTCCCGAAGGGAATCCTTTCTCCCAGGGCATCGCCCAAAATGCGGGCGAGGGCTTCCTCGGTGAGATGCTTTTCATTGTAGCGAAGGGCGCGACAAGGCTCCGTATCAAGACTTGCAAAAAAATCCGCGGCATCATCGCCCAAAAGGGAATGCATCCGATTGCAAAATTCAGTTGGCAAAGCCATTTTTCGCCCTCCTCTCCAAATTTTACTATATCATATCACGCCTGAAAAAACAAGGGAAAAAAGCAGATGCTTTTCTACTTTTTTGTTAAAAAGAAAAACATTTTGCACAAAGGGGCGAAGTTGCTTTTGTCGTTTTCATATCTTGCAAGGAGGGGCGGATTTTGTTATAATGAGAAAAAGCGTAATTTACAGGAGAAAATAACGATGAAACGACTTTTTGTTTTTGTACTGTGCATTTTGATGGTTCTCCCCTTGTTCGGGTGCGCTTCTTCCTTGGTGTCCTCCGAGACAGCCCCCGCGGAAGAGACGAAAACCGAGGTGAAAAAGACGGAAAAGGACAAGAAGGAGGATCCCTATGCCATCACCGAGGATCCCATTCCCCTGCCTGCGGGAAGCTGCGTGGGGTATTCCCGCGTGGACGTAACTCCCGAGCAATATCCAATTTATATTTCTTCGGGAATGAATGCAGAAAAAGCGCTGGATCCCATTTATTTTACCGTGGTTGCCTTCTCTGACGGGGAGACTGCAGCCCTGATGATCGGAATGGATCTGAAGGGTATGGGAGGTGATTTTTACAAAAAGTGTACCGATGCCATTGAGGCGGTTTCGGGGATTCCCGCTTCTCACGTATTTCTCAACGCGACCCACAATCACAACGCGCCTGCCCACAACGGAACCGGCGTTGCCAATATCCGTTGGCAGGCTCTGTGCCTGAAGCGCTTGAAATGGGCGGTGAGAGATGCCTTGAAGGATCTTTCTCCCGCAACGGCTGAGATCGGACACGCGGACACCACGGGCTTTGCCTTCGTGCGCCGCTATATTTGCGAGGATGGCTCCCTCCAGGGAATCCACCACGCCATTACCACCGGTTCTCCCGCCGTCAAGCACGAGACCGAGGCGGATCCCGATCTCCAGATCATCCGCTTTACCCGCCAGGGGAAGGATCCCGTCGTGATGGCAAACTGGCAGGCGCACGCCGCCCACGCCGCCATCAGCATCAAGAATGCGGTCACCGCAGACTTTATCAAGGAATTCCGCGACGGTGCCGAGGCGCAATTCGGTGTAAAATTTGCTTATTATAACGGTGCCTCCGGAAACTTGAATTTCACCACCAAGTTTCCTGAGCTTAAGGCGGTCAATGGTGATTACCGCAAGATTGGTGAAGCCCTGGTAGATAAAATGGGCGAGGCTCTCAAAAACATGGAGCCTGTAAATCTGGGAAAGGTGGGCGCGCTTGCTTCCACGGTGGACGGTGTGATCCGCAAGGACGATCCCGCCCGTCTTGCCGAAGCCCAGATCTGCAATTCCGCCAATGAAAAGGATCGGGAAAGACTGTTGAAGCAATACGGCTTCCAGTCCAAATACGAGGCAAACTATATGGTGGCTCGGTCCAACAGCTCCTCCCCCAGAAAGCTTCCCGTTTCTGCCATTTCCTTCGGTGAGCTAGGCTTTGCCGCCAATTCCTGCGAAATGTTCGATACCAACGGTATGGAGGTCAAAGCCGCCTCTCCCTTTAAAATGACCTTCGTTTGTGGCTATACCAACGGCTCCAACGGCTATATGCCCTCCAGCTTCGCCTTTACCCGCGGAGGCTACGAGGTGGACACCACCTATTTTGTGCAGGGGACGGCAGAGCTTTTGGCGCAGGAGATGGTAAAGCTTCTCACCACACTCCATTCTGCTTCGTAAATTTGGCTGCGACTTCGTCAAGGTGTGATAAATTGCTCAGTCATTTACTGTAGTAAACTCCTTCGCAATTTTCTTCCTTTTCTCGGCTCGCTCAAATCTATTTCGCAGAACTGCTTCGTAAAATCCGCTGTAGCTTCGTTCCACTGCGGAGAAAGACTCGATCATTTACTGTAGTAAACTCACTCGTCTTTCCCTTGTGCGCCTCGCTTCGCTGGATTTTACTTCGCAGAAAGATTTATGGGCTTGGCTGTGCCTTCGTTTCTCCGCTTTTTGAAAAAAGCGGAACCAAAAACTTCACCTTGAAAAAATATCATTTTATTGGTTTATTCGAGGGTATTATTTGTAGGGGAGGCAATTTGCCTCCCGCCGCCAAAGAAGAAGCGCAAAAAAGCCTTCTCCTGCGGGAGAAGGCAAATATACCCGCTATTTTGAGTGGACAAGGCGATTTTCCGTTGGTGTGTGCAATGGAACAACCCCCGCCCTACGATATACCAAGAATTTCGTAGATTCAAGGCGGATTCCACAGATGTGGTTGGTTGAACGAGGGCTGTCGAGGCGCCAGCCCCTACGGAATCGTTAATTTTTTTACCGCGCGTAGATAAGGCGGGTTTCCGCGATTGTGGTATTATTCGTAGGGGAGGCAACCTGCCTCCCGCCGCCGAGCGCAGGGAACCAAAGAAAACCAATTGTCCGCTCAAAATTACGGATGTGCCGTAGGGCGGGGGCTTGCTCCCGCCGCCGAGCGCAGAGAATGAGGGAAAACCAATTTGTATTTACAAAATTTTTGATCCATTGTAGGGGACGGCGCCCTCGACGTCCCGCAAACGAGCGCAGAAAATAAGAGATTTTTCGCTATGTTCGCAAACGGTACAAATGATTCATTCCCCCTGAGGAAAGTTTTTGCCAAGCTTTTTTCAAAAAGCGACAAAGCGAAAAATGAAATTTTGAGGGAAAAAAATAACCCGTTGTAAACAACGGATTATTGATTTAGGTTGTGGGAGTATCGGTGGGAGGCGGGACGGGGACGGTTTTATAATCCACCGCTGTTTCTCCGGGGCAGGAGCGGAAGACGAAGGACGGCTCCTGATCCTTCAGGAAGGTGAGAACGTCTGCGCCGTAGGTGGAATTGTTTTTTCCCAGCTCAAAGCAGGTCATTTTTTCTGCAAAAAAGTCGATGGGCAGGTGTAATTCTCCGTCGATCATTCGTGCGGGTGCACGCATGGAAACATGCTCCCCGTTGACGATGGCTTCTTCATTGTTCAGATAAAAGGTAGCGTATTCTCCACCGGAACAAATGAGGAAGGAGCGGGTCTTATGATCACCGAATTCGCTGATGGCGAAAAATTTCTTCAAAAAGCTGACGGGAAGGTATTTGTTTTTCCCGATGCACACCTTTTCCGCCTCGTATTCCTCCATTGCTTTTCGTTCTCCCTGTCGGAATACGAGAAGGGACAGAGCGTCCTCACTACCGTCGGGACGGTTCGCAATGGAAACGCCTACGAAGACCCAATACAAAAGCACGAAGATCAGAGATACGACGAAGCTCAGCTTGAAAAGTCTTTTTCTCCGTTCACGGCGGATCCGCTTTTGCCGTGCAATTTCTGCTTTTCTGCGGCGGATCTCCTCTTTTTTTGCTTCAGCGCGATGCTTTTCAGCGGGAGAAAGCTCTCTGCGTATCGGTCTTTGCGTTTGTCCGCGGGGCGGTGTATTCGATTGTGTGCCCGGGCGACGGGTCTGACCTTGCGGTCTTTGAGAAGATCGACTGCCGCTTGCGCGATAACGTTCCGGTGCCATTTTGCTTCCTCCTTTTTTGGTGTGTATATTAGTATAGCATAGAACCTCCGCCTTCGTCTATAGTACAAAAGAGAAAAATTTCTTATTTTTTGTTGGTGATGTTGCTACGCCCGAAAGAATTTCAAAATTTTTTGATCAAACAAAGCGGTCTCCCGCGGAGTGAAAGTTTTATTTGTAGGGGAGCTTCACGAAGCTCCCGCAAACCGACGCAGAGGGGATTACTGAAAAAAAAGCCGTCTGCGGGTGCAAACGGCTTTTGGGATTATTTGACGCTATAGAGAATCTCCGCGTAGGTGGGGAAGGGCCAGGTTTTGCGGGGGAGACGGGTCTCCAGGGTATCCACCGTCTCACGCAGCTCCTCCATTTTGGTAAAGAGCTGAGCTCTGGCGAATTCGGCGGCGGGCAGGGTATCCTTGATCTCGCGGCTTTCCTCGATCGCCTGCTCCAGACTGATCAGCTGTCTGTACAGTTTTTCACAAAGGGAAGCGATCTCCTCCAAAAGCTCCTTTTCCACGGTAATGGGCAGGGGACAATTGGCATCCTTCAGTTCCAATTCCTTCAAAAGGAATTTTTGATACTTCAGAACTGCGGGAAGAATATCCTTGCGGGTCAGATCGGCAAAGGTCAGCGCCTCTACCGTCAGACTCTTGGTGTAATGCTCCAGCAAAACTTCCTGACGGGAAGCGATCTCCGCTGCGGAAAGGACACCGTGCTTTTCAAACATTTTCACGTTTTTCTCATCGGTGTAATGGGGCAGAGCCTCCACCGTATTGGTAAAGTTCTCCAGACCGCGGCGCAAAGCCTCCTCACGCCACTCGTCGGCGTAGTTGTTGCCACCGTAAATGATGCGGCTGTGACGGATCAGGGTATCGTGGATCAGCTTATTCAGTGCCTTCTGGAAATCCTCGGCTTTTTCAAGGATCTCGGAGAAGGAGGACATAGCTTCCGCCACGATGGTATTCATAATCATATTGGGGCAACCGATGGAGCAGGAGGAGCCGGGCATACGGAACTCGAATTTATTACCCGTAAAGGCAAAGGGGGAGGTACGGTTTCGGTCCGTGGAATCGCAAGGTAGCTCGGGCAATACGGAAGCACCGATATTGAGACGGGTGCGGGGTCTGTCTTCAGGGGTCTCTCCTGCCATAATATCCTCCAGAATGCTCTCCAGCTCAGAGCCGAGGAAAATGGAAAGAATGGCGGGGGGCGCTTCATTGCCGCCCAGACGGTGGTCGTTTCCGGGGGAGGAAACGGAAATGCGGAGAAGATCCTGATTTTCGTCTACCGCCTTGATAATGGCAGTGAGAACGAGAAGAAACAGAGCGTTCTGGCTGGGAGTTTTTCCCGGCTTGAGCAGATTTAAGCCCTCGGCGGTGGAAAGGGACCAGTTGTTGTGCTTACCGCTACCGTTGACTCCCTTAAAGGGCTTTTCGTGCAAAATACAAGCCAGACCGTGGCGGGCGGCGATCTTTTTCATCATTTCCATGGTCAACTGGTTGTGATCCGTGGCAATGTTCACCGTAGCGTAAATGGGGGCAAGCTCGTGCTGAGCGGGAGCAACCTCGTTATGCTCGGTATTGGCAAGAATTCCCAGCTTCCACAGCTCCTCGTCCAGCTCCTGCATAAAGGCGTGGACTCTCGGCTTGATCTGACCGTAGTAGTGACCGTCCATATCCTGACCCTTGGGGGGCATTGCGCCGAACAGAGTTCTGCCGCAGTATAAAAGGTCGGGACGGCACGTCCACACCTCTTCATCGATCAGAAAATATTCCTGCTCTGCGCCCACGTTTGCTACCACTCTGCGGGTATCAATGCCAAATAGCTTCAAAAGCCGTCTTGCTTCACGGTCAATTGCTTCCTGAGAGCGAAGCAGGGGAGTCTTCTTATCCAGGCTTTCTCCCCGATAGGAGCAGAAAGCAGTGGGGATGCACAGCGTCTTATCCTTGATAAAGGCGGGGGAGGTGGGGTCCCATGCAGAATAGCCCCTGGCCTCAAAGGTGGCTCTCAGACCGCCGGAGGGGAAGGAGGATGCATCCGCTTCTCCCGCGATCAGGTTTTTGCCGGAAAACTCCATGGTGATCTCACTTTCACTGACGGGGCGCACGAAGGAATCGTGCTTTTCCGCAGTGGAGCCGGTCATGGGCTGAAACCAATGGGTAAAGTGGGTCGCGCCCTTGGAAAGAGCCCAATCCCGCATTCCCTTTGCTACTTCATCGGCAATGTGGGGATCCAGCCGCTCACCCTTGGAGGCGGTATTTTTCAGGGAAACGTAGATCTGCTCGGGCAGATACTTTTTCATCATGGCGTCGTTGAACACCAAGGTTCCGAATATTTCAGG
>JAZPZL010000192.1:0-10586 GCA_045544655.1 Eubacteriales bacterium | reverse complement strand
GGAGGGAGTGGTGGATGAGATCGGGACCTTGGCAACTGCGCTTCACTGGCTGAAAGAAGACATCAAACGGGAAAAAGCCTTGTAAAACCTGGAATTTTTCAACATTTTCTCTTGACTCAATTGCATTTTTAAGGTACAATATAAGGGCGTATTGTAAAGTGCGTCATTATGAATCTTGTTCCGATGAAAATCGTAATGAAAAAAGCAAGGAGGTGTTCAAGTACATAATGGATATTATCATCTACGTTGCCGTTGCGGTGCTGACCCTGGTCGTCGGTTTCGCGGCAGGTGTGATTTACCGCAAGCGGATTGCCGAAAGTAAGATCGGCACGGCGGAAGGTCAGGCTGCAAAGATCGTAGATGAAGCGCGCAAAGCAGGCGAGCAGAGAAAAAAAGAGCTTCTTCTGGAAGCGAAGGAAGAAGTGCTTCGCAATAAGAACGAAGCGGATCGCGAGATCAAAGAGAGAAGAAACGAAGTTTCCCGTATGGAGAAACGCGCCATCCAAAAAGAAGAAAATCTGGATCGCAAAATGGAAAATCTTGAGCGCAAGGAAGAAAATCTTGAGCGCAAGATGAAGGAGACCGAGGAAAAGCAGGCTGAGCTTGATAAGCTGAAGGCGGAAGAGATCGTCGTTCTGGAAAAATGCGCCGGTATGACCGGTGAAGAGGCGAAGGCCATTCTGTTCCAGCGTTACGAGGATGAGGCAAAGCACGCCGCTTCCATCCGTATGGCTGAGATTGAAGCCGATCTGAAGGAGAATGCAGAGAACAAAGCAAGAGATCTGATCACCGGCGCCATTCAGCGCATTGCCGCAAACCACGTGACCGAGGCAACCGTTTCCGTAGTTGCCCTGCCCAACGACGATATGAAGGGCAGACTCATCGGCCGTGAAGGCAGAAACATCCGTACCATCGAGACCCTGACGGGCGTAGACCTCATCATTGACGATACCCCCGAGGCCATCACCCTTTCCAGCTTCGACCCCATGCGCCGTGAGATCGCAAGACTCACCATTGAGAAATTGATGAGCGACGGCCGTATCCATCCCGCAAGAATCGAAGAGACCGTGGAGAAATCCCGCAAAGAGGTGGAGGCTACCATCAAGAGCGAGGGGGAACAGGCAGTTCTCTCCTGCGGTATCCACAGTATGAATTCCGAGCTGATCCGTTTGCTCGGCCGTCTCAAGTTCCGTACCAGCTACGGTCAGAACGTGCTGAAGCATTCCGTTGAGGTTTCTTACATCGCGGGAATGATCGCAGACGAGCTGGGCATTGATCCGATGCTGGCGAGAAGAGCAGGTCTTCTGCACGATATCGGTAAGGCACTGAACCACGAGGTGGAGGGCAGCCACACCCAGATCGGTGCGGACATTGCCAAGAAGTACCGGGAGAATAAGGACGTGATCCACGCCATCGAGGCGCATCACAACGATATTGAGCCTCAGACTCTGGTTGCCGTGATCGTTCAGGCGGCGGACGCGGTTTCCGCGGCACGTCCCGGCGCAAGAAGAGAGAATCTGGAATCCTATATCAAGAGATTGCAGAAGCTGGAGGAGATCGCAAACTCCTACAACGGAGTAGAGAAATCCTTTGCCATTCAGGCAGGTCGTGAGCTGCGCCTGATGGTGAAGCCCGAGGTGGTCAATGACGAGAATATGGCGTTTATCGCCCACGACATTGCCCGCAAGATCGAGGCGGAAATGGAGTACCCCGGACAGATCAAGATCCACGTGATCCGTGAATCCCGTGCGGTTGAGTACGCAAAATAAAAAATTAGAAAAGACGAATTCATGAAAACAAGAGCCTTTCGACTCCTCTGTTTCGGTGACGTGGTAGGCGAGAAAAGCTGTTTCTTTCTCCGTCGGGTCTTGCCCGAATTGAGAAAGAGAGAGGGCGCGGACCTGGTGATCGCAAACGGAGAAAATTCCGCCCGTCGTGGCGGTATTGATCCCGAATCGGCAGAAATGCTGTATGCCGCAGGAGTGGATCTCATTACAACGGGGAATCATGTTTTCAGGCAAAGAAGCGTTTACGATCTTCTGGACGGAGCAGATTCCCTGCTCCGTCCTTGTAATTATCCTGCCGCTTGTCCCGGAAAGGGCTACAGCATCCTGAAGCTTTCGGGATGGAAGGTGCTGGTGATCAACGTGATGGGAACCCTTTTTATGGAATCCCTCACCCCACCCTTCGAGGCGGTGGAGCGGATCCTGGATCGGGAAGCGGGAAATTACGATTTTGCCTTTTGCGATATTCACGCGGAAGCAACGGGGGAAAAGAAAGCCTTTGCCACCTATTTTGATTCCCGCATCGCCGCCGTTTTCGGCACTCATACCCACGTCCCCACTGCAGATCTGCGGATCTTGCCCGGCGGGACGGGTTATATTACCGATCTTGGTATGGTGGGCGGCGCGGATTCCGTTCTGGGAATGAAAAACGAAATTGCCGTTGCAAAATTTACGACCCGTATGCCCACCTATTACGAGGTGGCGGAGGGGAAGACCGAAGCGTGGGGCGCGATCTTTGACATTGATCCCGATACGGGAAGGTGCATCGCCACACGCCAGATCCATTTGACTGAGGAATCAAATTAATCTATGCTTTTACTGAATCTTTTGCGGAAGGAGAAGGCGTTTGAACCTCTGCTTGCCGCATTGCAAAAAGAGAAAAAGCCCGTTCTGGTAACGGGAATCGCCTCCGCCGCAAAGGAGCTTTTTCCCGCGGCTGTGCTTCAGGCTGCCGGGGAAAAGGCGTTGCTTTTGTTTCCCGATGAAGCGGAGGCGATGCAGGTACACAAGGCCCTGTCCTCTGTGATCCCGGGAACGCTGTTTTTCCCTGCCAGGGATTTCTCTCTGGTGCGGATGGACTCCTCCAGCCGTGACTTTTCCGTCCGCCGCTTGCAGGTGTTGGGAAAGCTTGCCGCAGGGGATTGGGACTGTCTTGTAACCACCTTTGAGGCGGCTTGTCAGGCGACTCTCCCTCCCGAGGTGATGGCAAGATGCCGCAAGAGCCTTGCCGTGGGGGATACCCTGGAAAAGGACGAGCTGATCCGTCTGCTTTCCGATGGTGGATACGCGTTTTCCCATCGGGTAGAGGGCGCGGGACAGTACGCCGCCCGAGGCGACATTGTGGACGTATTTCCGTCAGGGGAGGAATATCCCTACCGTATTGAATTTTTCGGAGATGAGATCGACGCCATCGGCAGCTTTGATCCCGTGACGCAAAGGCGGATCGAAAATGCGGAGCGCATCGTGCTTTCGCCCGCCTCGGAGATCAATTTCTCCGCGGAGGACCGCAGTACCGTTTGTACCTATTTGCGGGAGGCGGCGGAAAAAAGCAGACCCGAAGAAAAAGAAAAGAGGGTCTTTATTCGCTCTCTTCTGGAGCGGATCGAGGCGGGACTGGATTTTGCAAAGGATCTGTTTTTGCCCTTGATCTATCGCTTTTCCACCTTGCTGGACTATATGGGAGACCAAACCGTATTTCTCTACGGACAGTCTGAAGGAAAGGCGGCTTTAGAGGTTTGCGGGCGTATGCTGGAGGAGGAGCTGAAAAGCCTTTTTGAGGACAACAAGACCCTTCTTCCTCCCGAGGATATTCGCCTTTTATTGGATTTTGACGAGCTGTGCGCCATTCTTTCTCAGCGGCGCACGCTTTTGATGGAGAACTTTTTTGCGGGCAAGAGCAAGATTCCGCCGAGCGGGATCTTCTCCTTCGTGACCCGTACCTCCTCCCGTGCATTTCGGGATCTGGAGGGTCTGGTGCAGGACGTGGAGGAATTGCAGGAGGAGGGGTACCGTACCCTGATCCTTTGCGAAAACTCCCTTTCCGCAGGCAATCTTTACGAATATTTTTCCGCCGCAGGGAAACAAGCCCAAAGGCTGAGCGGTGAGGAAGAGGAGGTACCCGAAGGGGTGCTTGGGATCCTGTCCCGCTCTGCCGCGGGCGGAGAGCTGATCCGTGACGGTTTCGAGCTTTCCGATTCCAGAATCGCCCTTCTCCGCGATACGGAAACCTTTGCCGAAAAGGGAAAAAAGAAGAAAAAGACGCGGGATCACAGCGGTGTGAAGGCAAGTGCCAAGCAGAAGCTTTTGTCCTATCAGGATCTTGCCGTCGGGGATTACGTGGTTCACGTGAGTCACGGCATCGGCGTTTTTCGCGGAGTGGAAAAAATGCGCTCTGCGGACGGCTCCCAAAAGGACTTTATTAAGATCTCCTACGCAGGCAGTGACGTTTTGTACGTGCCTTGCGCCAACTTGGATTCCGTATCCAAATATATCGGTCCCAAAAGCGATTCGGGAGCCTTGAAGCTGAATAAGCTGGGGGGCAACGAGTGGCAAAAGGCAACCTCCCGCGCCAAAGCGGGTGCCAAGGACATTGCCAAAAAGCTGATTGCCCTGTACGCCCAAAGGCAGAAGATGCAAAGCTACGCCTTTTCTCCCGATACCACCTGGCAGCAGGAATTTGAGGATGCATTTCCCTACGGTGAGACGGATAGCCAGCTCCGCGCCACCGCCGAGATCAAGGCGGATATGGAAAAGCCGATCCCCATGGACCGTCTGCTGTGCGGTGACGTAGGCTTCGGCAAAACGGAGGTTGCCCTTCGCGGCGTATTCAAGTGCGTCATGGACGGCAAGCAGGCGGCGATCCTGGTGCCTACCACCATTCTTGCCTGGCAGCATTTCCAGACGGTACTCTCACGCTTTCGCGGGTATCCCGTAAAGGTGGAGATGATCTCCCGCTTCCGCACCAAAAAAGAGCAGACGCAGATCCTGAAAAAGCTGGCGGAGGGGCAGATCGACGTTCTGGTGGGAACCCACCGTCTGCTGCAGCAGGACGTGAAATTTGCGGATCTGGGCTTCCTCGTGATCGACGAGGAGCAGAGATTCGGCGTGACCCATAAAGAACGACTCAAGGAGCTTTCCCGTGGGGTGGACGTATTGACCCTGACCGCAACTCCCATTCCCCGTACCATGAATATGGCGCTTTCCGGCATCAAGGATATGAGCCTTCTGGAGGAAGCACCCGAGGACCGATTCCCCGTGCAGACCTACGTATTGGAGTATGACAGAGGCTTGATCCTGGAGGCCATCCGCCGCGAGCTTCGCCGTGGAGGTCAGGTCTTTTACCTGCACAACAATATCGAGGAATTGCAGGCGGTACAGCCCTGGCTTCAAAGAGAGTTTCCCGAGGCCTCCATTGCCATCGGACACGGTAAAATGGATAAGGACAGCCTTTCCGATATCTGGAAGGATATGATGGACAAGGAGGTGGATATTCTCCTTTGTACCACCATTATTGAAACGGGTGTGGATCTGCCCGATGCCAATACTCTGATCGTGGAATGTGCGGATCATTTCGGTCTGTCTCAGCTCCATCAGATCCGAGGACGCGTGGGAAGAAGCGACCGTAAGGCGTACGCATATCTGACCTATCGCAAGGGGAAGACCCTTTCCGAGGTATCGGTCAAACGCCTGGAGGCCATCCGCGAATATACGGAATTCGGCGCAGGCTTTCAGATCGCTCTGCGAGATCTTGAGATCCGCGGTGCGGGCAACCTTTTGGGGGCAGAGCAATCGGGACATCTTGACAGCATCGGTTATGATATGTATATGAAGATCCTGAACGATGCGGTTCTGGAGGAAAAGGGCGAAAAGGTGGAGCGTACCGTGGAATGCGTGGTGGATCTTGCCATGGACGGATTCATTCCCGAAAAATACGTGCCCTATCCCGCCGAGCGAATGGATCTGTACCGCAAGATCGCATCCCTGCGAACTCAGGAGGATGCGCTGGATCTGACGGACGAGATGCTGGATCGCTTCGGGGATCTTCCCCGATCCGTGACGAATCTTTTTTCCGTAGCTCTGCTTCGCGCAAAGGCAGAGGAAACCGGATGCGTGAAGATCAGTCAAAGCGGTACGAAGCTTACCTTTATCTTTGAAACGCTTTCCGAGGAGGCAATGCTGCTTCAATCGGCGGTGTACGCCTCCAGACTGACGCTTTCCTTCTCCGGCAAGCCCTCCATGGTCTTGCAGTTGAAGTATAAGGAAAACGCCTTGGAGGCTTGTAATGAATTTTTCGGGCATTTGTCCGGATTTTTGGAAACGATTCGACAAAACCAAAATTGAAAGGAACGACCGACTATGAAAAAAATGAGAATGACGCTGACGGCGCTTTGCCTTGTGCTGGCGACCCTTTGCTCCCTGCTTGCAACGGGCTGTGCCGCAGGAGGAAAAAAGGCGATCAGCTACAAGGACGAGATGATCAGCACCGCCGTTTTTCAGTATTTGTGCAGTCAGAAGAAGACCGACTATCTGTACGAGGCGTACGGAGTGGATAAATCCGCCATGTCCTCCTCTCAGCTTCAGGACAATCCTACCATCTGGCAGGCGACCTCTGCAGACGGCTCCAGCGTTGCTGATACGCTGAAAAGCGAGGTTTTGGACGAAGCGAAGCTGTTTCTGTATATGACCCACTATGCGAAATCCAAGGGGTATACCCTGGGTGTGGAGGAAAAGAAGGTGGTAAAGGCAGAATTCGACAAGTTGGTTTCCAATTACGGGGATAAGAAGACCTTTAACCGGGAAATGAAGAAATACGGCGTAAGCTACGACGATATGCTGGAATACAACTATTTGCAGACGCTGGCTTATCAGGGAATCAATCTCCTCTTCGGTGAAAACGGAACCCAGCGCATCAGCGATGAAAATTTGGAGAAGTATTACAAGGCAAATTACGCTACCGCCGCCTGTATTTTTATCAATACCAAGAATAAGACCTATTCCAACGGCAAGGTGGTAGGAATGCCCGAGGAAGAGAAGAAGGAAAAGCTTGCTCTGGCAGACGATCTTTTCGCCAAGGTCCAAGCGGGTGAGGATTTTACCGCTCTTGCTCTGAAGCATTCCGATCAGGCGATCGACGAGGAAAGCGCGAAGAAGGGATATACCTTTGCCAAGGGAGGCTTTGTAAACGCCCAGGCAGAGGAGAAGATCTGGACGATGAAAAATGGGGAGTATGCCCGCGTGGATACCGATGGCGGCGTATACATTCTTTACCGTAAGCCCTTGAATGCGGACGCCTTTGAAAAGGTGAAGGAAAATATTCGCACCCAGCTGGAGGAAGTGAAGAAGTACGCACTGGTCAGCGAGGCGGACAAGGAATTCAAGATCAATGAGAAATTTCTCAACGAGCTGAATATTCAGGAGATCCCCCACGTAGTATAAGCTTATCCAAATAAAAATCCCCTCACGGGCGTAAAACCGTGAGGGGTTCTTTTTTTCTTGGAAGGGAATCAGAATTTTCGGATGATTCCTCGGGGGCAGACCTCTGTGCAGGCACCGCACCCGGTGCAGAGCTCGGTATTGATGACGGCGTATCCGTCGTCAACGGTGACGGCACCCACCTCGCAGACCTTTTCGCACTTTTTACAGCCGATACAGCCCACCTCGCAGGAGCGGATGATCTCCGTTCCCTTGTCCGCACTGTGACAAAGCACGGTGTAGGGAGTGTTTGCGGGGAGAAGGGCAATGAGATTTTTGGGACAGGCGGAAACGCAGCTTCCGCATCCGCGGCACTTGCTTTCGTCGGTCGCCGCAACTCCCTCTACGATGGAAATGGCACCGTAAGGGCAGGCACGGACACAGTTGCCCAGGGCAACGCAACCGCCGCGGCAATGCTTGATGCCGCCGGAAAGATCCCGTGCAATGCGGCAATCGGAAATACCCTCGTAGGTGTATTTTTCCTTTGCCTTATCGCCCCCTGCGCAAAGAACGCGGGCAACGGTTTTATGTTCCTCGTTTTTGGGGGAGAAAGCACTTTTTTTCTCAAAAGCCTTGAGAAGCTTGCGGAGCCATACCAGGGGCAGAGGCGTAATATCCTTTCTCATGCGGAAGCGCTTGGTACCGTAGGGACGGGGGCGAAGATAACGGTCCAGAAAACGCACCAGAAGATTGGCAAGGAGAATGGCAAAGAGAATGCCTTCGCCGCCGCTGAATTCCCGTGCAAATACGGTGAAGATTCCGCAGAGAACGCCGTATACCAATTTACCCAAACGGGTAATGGGGGAGGTGACGGGATCCGTCGCCAGAAACGTTGCCGCAAAGATCACACCGCCGGAAAGGAGATAGCGTAGGGCAAAGAGAAAGACGTTTCCCTCTGAGGGAAGGAAGAAGGATGCGGCAAAAACGGTGGCAAGATAGGTAACGGGAATGTGATAGGTAAGGGTCCCGCGGACGAAGAGATAGACCATCCCTGCCAAAAGAAGCAGGGCGGAGCCTTCTCCGATGGCGCAGGGTACACTTCCCGTGAAGAGATTGGACAGGCTTTCCTCCCCCAAGGATTCAAGGGTGGAGGGAGCGAGAAAGGGATCCAGAAAGCTTTTGGAAAAGGCGATCTTCAACGGGGGAAGCGCCTTGAAGGGGAGGGTGTAGCGGGTCAGATGCACGGGAAAAAGAACGAACAGCACCGCCTTGGCGCAGACTGCGGGGTTGACCGGGTTCTTTCCCAGACCTCCGAAAAGTGCCTTGACCGGGATCATTGCCACGAAAGCGCCGATGGGCACTACCCAAAGGGGTACCGACACGGGCAAAAGCATAGCAAACAGAAGACCCGATACCAAAGCGGAAAGATCGGGGAGGGTAAAGGCTTTTTTCCAAAGCAGCTGCCAAAGAGCTTCAAAGCCTAAAAAGCAGATCACGGAAAGAAGGGTGATGACCAGGGCTCGGAGCCCAAAGGCGTAAATGCCCCAGACCAGGGCGGGGATCAGCGCAATGACCACGTCCAGCATCATACCGGAAACGGTGCTGTCCTTACGGATGTGAGGGGAGACGCCTACGCGAAAAACTTCCATATTCGCCCTCCTTTCAACTGCGCTTCTTGGCAAGGATCTCCTTGCCGACGCGGATATTTTGCAGAATGGGAATTCTGGCGGGGCATACGTAGGTGCAGCACCCGCAATCGTTGCACAGATCAATATCGTAGAATTTTGCGGAATTCATATCTCCCTTTTCTACGCTTCGATAAAGCTCCGAGGGGATCAGCTGCAGGGGGCAGGCCTTTACGCATCTGCCGCAGTGAATACAAGGGGAGGCTTTATAAAGGGGAGCGGTAATGGCAAGAATGCCGCCTACCTTTTTGGTGATGGGGACTGCGGTACTCCACAGAGCGTGACCCATCATCGGACCGCCGGAAAGGAGCTTATCCGGCTTGGTGGAAAAGCCGCCGCAGAAATCCAGTGCCGCACGGAAGGAGGTACCCATGGGGATCAGAAGGTTTGCAGGTTCCTTTACGCAGTCACCGCTCACGGTGAGAAGTCTCGTGATGGCGGGCATACCCGATACGAAGGCGCGGTAGACTGCCCAGCAGGTTTCCGCATTGAATACCACTGCGCCCACAGAGGTGGGGAGGGCGTCCTTAGGGATCTCTTTTCTCAGAAGGGCGCGCACCAGTTGGCGCTCGTCACCCTGAGGATATTTGGTCTTCAGCACGGCAACGGCAAAGTTCTTGCTGCCTCGTACCAGCTTTAAAAGAGCGTCGGCAGCGTCCTCGGTATCGTCCTCCAGAGCGAAGACCGCTTTTTCCACTCCGGCGGCACGCATCAGGATCTTGACACCGCCCACCACCTCTTCCGTTTTTTCCAGAAGCAGACGGTGAATGCCCGTAAGATAGGGTTCGCATTCGGCGCAGTTGACGATGAGACGGGTGGCTTTTCCCCGTGCCTCCTCCAGCTTTGCCCAGGTGGGGAAGCCGGTTCCGCCCAGTCCTACGATGCCCTTTTCACGGATGTGGCGGATCAGTGCCTCGGGCTCCGCTTTGCCGATGGGAGTATCGAAGGGCATAATTTCGGGGGAAAGCTCTTCTTTATAGTCGTTTTGTAAGACGATGCATTCTTCCTCACCTGAAGGGGTGGGAAAGGGACCGATTGCAGAAACCGTGCCCGAAATACTGGCGTGAATGGGGGCGACGTTTCCTTCGCCGTCTGCGATCTTTTGTCCCTTCAGGACGCGCTCGCCCACTGCAACGAGGGGCACTGCAACGTCCGTGCCGTGACCGGACAGGGGAAGGGTGACAGAATCGGGGGAGGGCATTTCTTTGATGGGAAGATTTGCCGTCAGCGCTTCTTCCTCGTGATGAACGCCTCCGCGAAAGGTCAGAGCCATAAAGTTCTCCTTCTTAAGAAGTTTTGACAGATTTTGAAAATCCGATAGATATAAGTATTATACTACTTTTTCAATATTTTTTCAAGTGGCAAGTTTTCTGCTTCATAAATTCGGCTGCAACTTCGTCAGACCGCCGAGAATCACTCGGTTATTTACGTTCAGTAAACGCCCTCGTGATTATCTCGTCTTCCTTTTTTCGCTTGAATTTATTACGCAGAAAATGGTTTGAAATTCGACTGCAAAACTGTCAGACAAAGTTTACTCTATTATTTTATATTTTTCAGTTGGAAGTTTTTGGGGTCAAGGGACTTTTTACAAAAAGTCCCTTGCGGAGGAGGACCGAATCCCCCGAGATGAAAAAGTAAAGCATCGCAATGAAGCGGTGCTTTTCGTTTTTTCAATCATTTTTCAATCTTTTATGGTATAATGATG